>CALLLW010000040.1 GCA_938007995.1 uncultured Granulosicoccaceae bacterium
TGATTTCATAACTCAGAGCTGCACCTTCAGGGTCACTGCCGTTTAACACCACACTAAGCGCGGTATTAGCCGTGGTTGTTAACACCAGATCATTGGCAACCGGTGGACGATTTACTGAGCTGTCGCCGGCGGCATAGGTAAAGTACCTCACTGCGGCACTGGCATTGGTCACGTTATCCGGATAAAAATCATCCGTAGGCCCGCCTACTGCCGCGTTCTGCCCAAGGAAAAACAGCTGTAGATCACCCGGGTTACCCAGTATCGATGCAGCAATAGAAAGTTCTGCGCTGTTGCCTGCAAACGCAACCTCGGCACTACCCACACTTGCCCACGACCAGTTGTTTCCGGTACCGGTGTACTTTTGCACATCCGATCCTTCAATCAGATAATCCACACCGATCGGATACTCGTTTAGAAAGCCTCGAAAACCGGTGGCAATACTTGCATCGGTATCGAGGTAGATGCCGTAACCCCAGGATAACGACGTTGCCGTTTCGTTGGTATAGGCCACATAGAAGTTCTGTGCATCGTGCGCCACCCAGCCTTCTACCCAGTCTATGGAATCATTCAGGCTGTTGGCATCCAGTGGATCAGTTCCGAATGAATCGATGTTGCTCCATTCTGTAAGACTACCGTCAACCGTAATGGTGGCATTATTATTCGGTGTACCACCGGTCACGTTAATAGTAATAGAGGCTGCGGCACTGGTCGCACTGCCATCGTTAACTGTAAACGTGAAAAAGTCCGTACCAACAAAATCTGCTGCTGGCGTGTAAGTCACCGTCGGTGGGGTTCCGGTTAAACTTCCATTTGAGGGCTGATCAGTAATTTCATACGTGAGCGCATCACCTTCGATATCAGCACCGTTTAGCGTCAGTTGCAGCGCAGCATTACTTGACACCACTACCTGCTGTGCCAGTGCCACCGGCGGCGTATTACCGTTGCTGGCCACGGTACTGTAAGTCAGGTAACGATCCTGATCAGCCGCAAGCCCGTCTGTCACCGCATTCGGGTAGTGATCTACCCCGCTGCCGCCAATCGCACTACTGTCGCCATGCATATAAAAGCGCAGTACCGTTGCATCCTGCAGCATTGACTTGGGTATTACCACCTCTGCAGTTGTGCCGGTTCTTTGTATGTTAATAAATTGTACAAAGTCCCACGCCCAGTCACTGCCGTTGCCGGTGTATTTCTGCAAAGTGCCAGCCTCAAGCAGATAATCTGCTCCGATTGGCAGCTCACTGCTAAAACCTTGAAAGCCGGTAGCAGTATTGCCATCAACATCAATATAGATTCCGTAGCCCCAGCTGTCAGTCAGGGTTTCGGTATTGCGATAACCGATATAGAAATTAGACAAGTCATGCGCTACCCAGACTTCCTGCCAGTCAATCGTATTCGGCCCTGTGGTGTCCGCCGCCTCTGCGCCGAAACTGGTCACTGAAGCCCAATCGTTAAGCTCGCCATCGATGGTCAGGCTGTTTTCTGCCAGCGGATTACTTAATGCCGCATTGCTTGGCGGTTCGACTACCGGAGGTTCAATAGGCGGCACTGCAGTACTGCTGTTATCTACCTGTGCCAGATATTCACTGACATCTGCCAGCTCACCGGCAGTCAGGGTCAGGCTCAGGTGTGCAGAAACAGCATCTTCCAGAGTCACTGCTGAGCCGTCGTGCAGGTATGGTGCAGTACGCCAAACGCCCAGTAAGGTAGGTGTATCGATTCCGGTTAGTGGACCAGAAAGTCGATTGCCACTTTCAGGCATCAGGGTGCCAACATCATGCAGCGTTGCATCATTAGAGTCGGTAAAGATTTCCCCTTCGTGGCAGCTGCCACAGCCCTGGCTTGCAAACACAGACTCTCCGGCCAGCGCTGCTGCCGTCATGGTGCCATCAATGTTGCGCCACGGACTATCATCAACCCGATCAAGGCTTGTCATATAGGCAGCCAATGCATCGAGATCGCTGCTTAAACCGGCTTTGGTGTTGCCTAACGGATCAGCGGTGTTTGCAAAATCGGCATCGTTCATTAAACCGGTACCTCCGGCAAACTCACGGATCTGACCCTCAAAATCCTGCACTTCATCAAAGTTGCCGCTCCAGTGCAGAATGCCATGGCCCATGCCAGCTCTGCCCTTGAGAGTTATAGTATTGCGAAGTCCCTCACCCAGACTGGTAAAGTCCCACACGCGGCCATCGTGCTCGCCATCTACATGGCAACTTGCGCAGCTCATGTAGTCGAGGCCTGCCAGGCGATCATCACGCGCGTCGTAAAACAGTTGTTTACCACGCAGTACCGTAGCGTCCAGTGTTTCAGTTGAGACAACATTAACCGTTGCGATTTCCGCAGCAACCGTAGCGCCGTTGGAAACAACCTCGGCAATGTCGTAAACCCCGACAGTACGATCCATAAAATTATGCACGTACAAACGGGTGCCATCTGCAGAAACTGCCAGGCCGTGCGGCGCACGACCTGTATCGATACGACCAATCTCAATGGCTGTGGTGGCATCAATTAGTGAGACTTGTCGGTTACCCTCCAGTGCGGTAAACAGCGTTACTCCGTAAGGATCAAATACTGATGCGGCTGCAACACTGGCGTTATCGTGATCGACCCGATCATTCAATTGCTCAGTGTTAGTACCCAGATCAATTTTGGATGTAATGGCACGTACGGTCTGATCGAAAGTCATACCTGCACCACCGCGAAGATCCCCGGCCAGAATGTTATCCTGCTTTGACGGCAGCCAGCCAGTATCACCGGATGGTGAAATTACCATCGCGCCTAGATAGTTCGGCACACCCGGGCCTTCGTGTTCTGACACTACCCGGTCTATGTGCTGCATAATGATGGTATCGGTGACAGACAAATCCGCCACGCGCATGACCACAACCTCACCACCATACTTGCGTGTGCCATCATCCACGACCGGAGTAGCGGTATCTTCCCCCGGCAATGGTGGAGTGATAAAACGCGCTACGTACAAGGTTTGTTGCGCACCATCAAGCGTTAAATGACGCGGGCTGGAACCAACATCAGTTTCGGTTTCTATAGCGCCTGCCAAAGACACACGCACCACTTTGCCAACCGCCTCCAGTGAAACAAATGCCTTGCTATCACTAAACACCAGGCCGTACGGCTGCGAAGCTTTTTGCAGTGCCACAGTACCAGTCGCTGCCAACGATGAAGCACTTACCACCGTAATACTCGCATCACCCCGGTTAACCACCCATACATCTCCATTGGGTGCTTCTGCAAGACTGACCGGTTCACGGCCAACCTGTATTTCAGCTAGCACTGCCAGGGTTCCGGTAGCTACTACAGTGACAGAATTGTTATCCGGGTTTACGTTCCATAGCTGCGAAGCATTGCTGTGCTCCAATATGCTGGTAGAGACCTTAGCCTGCCCGGCGGCAATATCATTGTGAATGACCTGCGTATAAGTCTGCCGCACTTCATCACCCTGCGAATCCCGCACAGTCAGACTAACCACATATCGACCCGGCAACGCATAGGTATGACTAACTGCCGGGTTGGTGGTATAAGCAGTTTCTGCGCTGCCATCACCAAAGTTCCACTTGTACTGCAACGCACCTGTCCCTTGAGCATTTGCAGTTAATGCCAGAGTACTACCAGTGGCAACCGGTGTTTGCGCTATGGGCTGCACGCTTAACGGCACGCGTAGCTCTGCTGCCATTACCTGTACTTCCGCAAGGCTTAGAAACTCACCAGCACTGGCAAGCTGCACACGAACATAACGACCGGTTCTGCCAACCGGAACTTCCAGCTTTGCTCCTGCCGCGCCACTGTGGAATTTGCTAAACACACCAGACTGCGCACGAGTCGTATTCAAATCTTTACTGGTGAACGGAACATCTGACGTAAACACATAAAAGTCAGACAAACGATTGCTACAACAGTCGGTCCGGTTCCACAGTACAACAGAATCTATTTCAACAGAACGCCCGACATCAAGCTCCCACCAGGAGTTATTGTCTGCCAGTGTATGGGTGATGTTAGGCGGCTGGCTGGTGTAAGTGGTTACCCCGTCAATCGCGCGCGATGCCGGATACGCCGGACTCCAGATACTAGACTGTTCAGCCGTACCTTCCAGAGCAACGTTGGCAACATCGGTCCGCCGCGAACCGAAGATCTGTACCTCTGCCAGTTGTAAAGCGTTGGTACCACGCAGTTGTACTCGAACGTATCGCCCCAGAGTATTAACGGGAAGGTCTGTCTGCCTGCCCGCTGCACCATCAAACGCAATATCCGTCACACCGGATTGAGCCCTGGTGGCTTCAAGATCCTGAGAAGCAAACGGTACTGATGAAACAAAGACATGAAAGTCAGATAGACGGTCGGCACAACAGTCGGTTCGGTTCCACAATCGGATGGTGTCTATCTCAACCGAGCGGCCAAGATCCACTTCCCACCAGGGCTGATTTTCGTTTTGTGTGTGAGTCAGTGAACCGGCTCTGTCCCAGCCGGTTAAATCACCGTCAATGGCATTACCAGCTTCAAATTCAAATGCAGATGGATACGTCGATGACTGCGTGGCAGTTCCGTTAAGCGCCAGGTTATCAAGCCGTGTATCAAGTGCAGTAACTTTGATCACCTGCGCTTCTGAAGGCACACCGTTGCTGTCCACTGCAAACAACATCCAGTAACCGGGCGTTGCAATGTTAGGGTTTTCATGAATGGTGACTTTATATTTATTTGCGCCATCAGCTGAAAAATCAGGCTTATAAAAACGCGCATCAGTATTCATCGCATGCGTTGTGGCAGACATTCGAATAAAACTGAAGTAAGCAACGTTGCCGGTGGTGGTAACATCGATTTGAGCCCCGGTATCGGCAATCCCCTGATCAGACACTACTGTCGGGCGAGTGGCCAGTGAGTTCCCGCTGAACAGATACGGCGGCGAGTAAACCTGACCATCCTGATGATCGCCCCCCCCGTAACCGCCGCCGGCAGTCAGTACGCGGCCATCCGTTAGTAACAGCGCTGTCGAGTGATAGTCACGTGGCACAGCCATGTTGGCCATACCGCGCCAGGTACCCGTTTGCGGGTTCCAGATTTCAGGCTCCATCACACTGCCGCTGTCACGAAATTTTGCACCGGTGGTGTTACCACCAACCACCAGCACTTCACCCGTTGGCAGTGGAATCATCTGATGGAACTTACGTTTGTGCGCCATGTTAGAGGTACCGCGAATCACCGGCCGCGCACCATTCAGATCAACCGTAAACGCATTACTTTCGGGTGCTGTGGCATTACCACCCCAGCTGCCATCATTACGACCACTGATTAACAACTTACCGGCGTCGTACATCACCTGAATACCACCGGCATGGTTAACACCATCGGTATCGGGATCGGCCAACCGGCTGCTGCCGTTGCCGCTGGCGTTGACCATTTGATTTTCAACGGTATCCCAGTAGTGATAGATGTTGCCGTTGGGTGCAACACTTAATAACGGGAAAGCATTCTCACGCCCGAGGTCGTTATTGCGTTGCCGCATGTTAAGAAAATCGATACCGTTTAGTACACGCCAGCCATCACCCGGCTCATAGAGATCCGGGTTACGTGTATTGGTCGAGGTGCCGAGCGCGGTAAGTACCTTGCCGTCGCCGGTGGCAATACTGGTTGGATACCAGCGACCACCGCTGGCCATATTCTCTACCGTTTGCCATTCACCATTGGTGTAATCAAAAAGCGTGGTCCACGGACTATTGCCCTGATTGCGCCCACCGTTAACCAGCACCTTGCCATCAGCCGTCATCGACATGGCAGCACAGAACATGTTGTGCCCCTGGTGCAGATTCTCCTGAAACACCCCGGTGTCGGGATTCCACAAGGCACTGTAGGTTTGTTCCGTGGTCGGCCAGGTGCGACGCTCGGATCCTGAATACGTGAGCACCTCGCCGCTTGGCAACAACGCCATCGAAACCGCAACGTGCGGCCAGTCGAGTACCGGCCCCCAGCTACCGATTTCCGCGGGACTGCCCAACGCCGCACCCAGCACAGGCTCAGTGCCCGGAGCGTTTGCAGGCTCCAGTTCTTCGGTAACATTCACCGGCAGCGGATTACTGCTGTCACAGGCAGTAAGCAGGCTTAGCAGCAACACTTGAGCGATTAATCCAAAACGCATCGTAAGTATCCGTATTCAAAGGTCTATCTCATTCGTAACGGTTACTGAGAAATTGACTTGAACTAGCCACAGAAATCGGTTGCAGATCACAGAAAGACTGTGGTCCACGCCGCAAAGCACGCCCTGCTAACGTATGTTCAACGTCGCCGGATCTGATGATCCGCAGCCAGCATCCCACAACCTGCATACCACCAGAGCAGCCCCAGCTGCGATCGCCGATACGGCCTAAAAGAGATGGCCGAAAATTAGTAGAACGAATACGACAGTTAAGCTTGACAGAGCAAACCAGCCGGACGATAATTCGCGTTTCGCGCGGGAATAGCTCAGTTGGTAGAGCACAACCTTGCCAAGGTTGGGGTCGCGAGTTCGAGTCTCGTTTCCCGCTCCAAAGAATTTAAGAACCCCGTCACCCGGGGTTTTTTTATGCGCCGAACTTTATGGATGCACACCAGCGACTGGCCAGCAATCTGCCGGCATCTGGTCTGATCCATGCGGGCAGACATTACCGCCCGAACAGTGAAGCCACACAAGCACCAGCAATTCGAAAAGTTAGTGGTAGAATTGCGTGACACTCAAGGCTCGATGGCAGAGTGGTGATGCAGCGGCCTGCAAAGCCGTGTACAGCGGTTCGATTCCGCTTCGAGCCTCCAATCCTATATTGCCCGGGTGGCGAAATTGGTAGACGCAAGGGACTTAAAATCCCTCGGTAGAAATACCGTGCCGGTTCGATTCCGGCCCCGGGCACCATTAAGTAATCTCACCTAGTCTCAACACATCCCAAATACCGCATAAACGCTTCATTTTAGGGCTTTTTTTGTCTTAAACTGTCCCACGTTGTGTCGGTGCATCTCAATACATTGACGGTATATCTGGCGGTACCAAGCTGTCACCGGCACTCTCGGTACCGTCAAGGGGCGTAACTAAGTGAAACTCAAAGACACGAAAGTAAAGAACGCAAAGGCCAAAGATAAGCCGTACAAGCTCACCGACGGCGATGGCATGTACTTGTTGATCAAGCCCAAGGCGAACAACGGCACCTCAAAGCTCTGGAGGTTCGACTACCGCATAAACGGCAAACGTAAAACGATGGCATTCGGCACTTATCCCGAAGTCAGTCTTGAAAGAGCAAGAGCAAAGCGAAAGGACGCGAGAGAAAAGATTGCCGATGGAATCGACCCCGCATCACAACAAAAGGTTGAGGCTCTGCGCTCCACAGCATTCGAGTCAGTCGCACTTGATTGGCATTCAAAAAAAAGCGCAGATTGGGTGCCATCACATCAGAAGAAAATAAAGCGCCGGCTTGAAAAGGACTTGTTCCCGTATATCGGTGATCGACCGATTGCAGAAATAGAAGCACCAGAACTGCTCGAGGTGTTGCGGCGAATAGAATCACGCGGTGCTCTGGAAATGGCTCACCGAGCGCGTGTAACAGCCGGCCAGGTATTCAGGTATGCAATAGCGACCGGTGCAGCGACCCGTGATATCAGTCAGGACCTACGGGGAGCGCTCGCCAGTCGAAAGGTGAAACATCACGCATCTATCACTGATCCTGCAGAGATCGGCAAACTACTCCAAGTTATCGACGGCTACACAGGTGACGCGGTAACACGTGCAGCCCTGAAACTGTCACCGCATGTATTCGTAAGACCGGGTGAGTTAAGGCACGCTGAATGGTGCGAGTTCGATCTTACTGGTACCGCAAGCGACATAGGCGGCACCGGCCCTGTCTGGACGATACCGGCAGAGAAGATGAAAATGAGGTCACCACATATTGTGCCTTTGAGTCCTCAAGCAGTAGCAATTCTGGAAGACGTACAAAAGCTAACTGGTGGTGGCAAGTATGTATTTCCCGGTGCACGTTCTGCACAAAGACCAATGTCAGAAAACACGGTTAATGCTGCACTGAGAAGATGTGGATACACGAAAGAAGAAATGACTGCGCACGGTTTTCGCAGCATGGCATCCACTCGACTCTACGAATCCGATATGTGGCCGGGTGATGTTATTGAAATCCAATTGGCACACACCGAGCGAAACAGTGTTAAAGCAGCTTACAACTATGCTCAGCATCTACAGCAACGGCAAAAGATGATGCAGTGGTGGTCAAAATACCTGGCTCAGTTGGTGACTGGCTGTTCGGTTTCCAGTATTCACCAGCCTGTAGAAGTTTCCGCGTAATGGAAGCGACAACACCAGAGGAGCTTGCAGCATACCTACATGAGCGGTCGCAATGGTGGGAGAACACGATCAGAGCGGCAAATCCTGCAGACCATGATACGCGCGTATCCGAAATAGCAAACAGACTACGGAGTATCGCGACTCAAATCACTACCGACAATTTTAAGCTGATCCAGCAAACATGCGAAGTATTAGAAGAGCTAGCGGAAACTCACCTACAAGCAGAACTTAAAGGAGATTATTCAGGCTGTGAGTGGCTAACTGAGACAGATCTAACTGAAAGATGGTCAGGCAAGGTAAGCATAGAGACACTACGAAGCTGGCGAAAAAATAAACGACGTGGCCCGACTTATCATAAATTTGAATACAAGGTGCTGTACAGACTGTCTGATATTGAGGCGTATGAGCGCGCTGGACGGCGCGTAATCACCAAGTGAATAAAAAACCCCGCGCGCTGTAACTTTTGTGCCAAAACATACCATCAGGCTCCAACAGACCCCAACAGACCCCAACAGACCCCAACAGACCCCAACAGACCCCAACAGACCCCAACAGACCCCAAAGTAACCACACAATAACTTGAAGTTTTTGTGTACCAAATGCCGTTTATGGTATCGCCTCATCCCACATTGAGGCATCGCTGTGAGCAAAACCTATATTCGGCTTCAAGAAGTTCTAATAGAAATTCCTGTATCTCGTTCGACCATCTACAGATGGATTGCAGCGGGAGAATTCCCCCAACCCGTAAAGCTCGGTGCTAAGACCAGCGCATTTGTATTAGAAGAATTTCACGAATGGCAGAAAAAGCGTAATGAACAACGCAGCGAGGCTGCCGCTTAATGCAGACGAAAAAAAAGCCGGCGGTGACGCACATCACCGGACCGGCTACGAGTGACTACTATAGGAAACTTTCAAATAGCGCTGAAATGGTAGCACCGTACTGGAATGGCTACAAACCTGCTTCAGACAATAAATTCGCTGCACCGTATGGCTTAATTATACCCGGTGCACGTGAGACCGAATCCGGCGATGCAGTGTTGCCGCTATACCATGCCCATATAAAATACCGCCCGATTAATTTAGCGGTAGTCCGTGATGACTTACACCATCGTTACCTCGGTGAACTGCTGCCAGGTATGCACACGCACTGCGATGATTGCACAGTCGATCCAGAGTGGATTATTGCGGGCGAATCATACCTGTCATCATTAGCACTAGCAGAGCGCTGGAAGGAACACCCGACCGTTCATGTTGTAGCGTGCTATGAGCCAAAAAATATATGGCCTACGTTGGATAGCATTTACCGCCAGTGGCCGTCCATTGGTTACGTTGCCGCACCAGACACACGCGATAGGTCACTCTGCCACGGCACCATATACCCGCCGGGCGATTTAACCTGGCTCGACCTTCACATGTGGGAGGCGCAGAACCAATGGGTGGCATAAAAGCAGACAATATTTCGCACATACACGTTGACGACGAGACGAACTCGAACGAGTCAGAAGCGCACAACCAAGATACAAACGATACTGAAAAAGCTGGTGTCGTAGAGCAAACCGTCAAGATGGTCCAAAGTCTCGGTGAGCTGTTCACTGATAAAAGCGGCGTCCCTTACATCACCATAGATCGCGCTACCTACCCGCTTAATAGTTCACTGTTTCGGGAGTTCATATCACACCGGTTTTACATAGAGAAAGATAGAGCTCTGAAGTCTCAGCAGCTGAACGATGCGCTGACAACCTTATCCGGGTGTGCGAGGTATGGCGGTACGCGCCATGATGTACACATCCGAGTCGCAAAGTCAGGTGATGGCTATCAACTCGATATAGGTGATGACGAATGGCGTGTTATCCATATTGACCGTACTGGCTGGCGAATCGTCGAAGAAACCAACATAAGGTTCGTTAGGCCAAAAGGATCATTGCCTTTATTCAAACCAGACAGTCGGGGCACAGAAGACGACCTGCTCGCCCTGGTAAATATTGACAAGAAAGACCTGGTGCTTTTAGTCGCTTGCTTATGCGAATCTGTAAGGCCAGATACAGCTTACCCGATACTTGAACTCAGTGGTGAACATGGCTCTGGCAAATCGGCAAGTCAAATCAACTATAGAGCTCTGATCGATCCGAAAGACGTCAGCTTACGTGCGGGCCCCAAGAGCGTTGAGGACATATTTGTGGCTGCTAGAAACAATCACATTGTGAGTTACAACAATCTCTCGCATTTGACCGCAGATCAACAGGACGCCCTTTGTTCACTTTCTACCGGTGGCGGCACTGCATCACGCAAGCTCTACACGGATGGCGACGAGGAAACCCATAACGCACAAAGACCAGCAATCATGAATGGCATTGTGACCTTAGCCACCCAAGCTGATCTTGTCTCCCGCGTCGTGCACTTCAGGTGCCCTCAAATTAAAAACAGACTATCTGATGCTGCGCTTGCCAAACGCACGGAGGAAAAAGGACCGCTTGCACTTGGTTTCATTCTCAATACGTTTGCGCAAGCATTAAAGCTTTTACCTTCAATTGAGATAAGAAACGCGCCTCGTATGATGGACTTCGCAGAGCTCGGTGAGGCAGTTTCCCGCGTGATGGGCAATCAACCAGGCGAGTTTATTGAGTCGTACAACGCTTCAATCAAAGAAGCAGCACACCAGTCTATTGAAGGCACACCGGTAATTGAAGTGTTAGTGAAGCACATACAAGAACGCGGCTCGCGAACCATGACTGTTGGAGACCTATACAACTCACTAACCGACAGTCTTATTCACAGACCACACGCATGGCCCAAAACGCCGAGAGGTCTGAGAGACGCAATTGATCGACACACGGGCGTACTTCGACAGATGGGAATCATTGTTAAGGATGAGGGGAAATCGAATCGAGGGCGGCAGATCAGCTTCACCTTGTCACCGTCACAACAGTCACAGGATGATTAACAAATGAATATTGCAATAGCAGAAAGACTGTCACAACAGTCACACCGTCACCGCTTGCATTCACGTGACGGTGTGACGGTCGTGACGGGTATTTGCCGAAAGATATTTACTCTATTCGCTGTATGTGGGTGCGGTGCATTTGGGTGGAAAGTCTCAAGTTACATGTGTTTGGCGCTTTATCTGCCAAGGGGCTTCCTCACCTCGCTCTTTCTCTCCGAGAGCCCCAAAAAAAACACACCACCAGCCGCATCACAATCAACAAACCCCGCATGAGGTCTCACCATGAACGTAATTAAAGTGGGTGACAGCACTGAAGCCATTATTGTGGATAGCGGTTTTCTCAGTCGCTGCTTTGGTGTCACGCGCCGTCATGTACGGCAACTGGCTAAAGACGAGATCGCAGTGCGCGTTGCCAGTGGTCGATACGATTTGATTCAATCGCTACGCAATTACCACGGCGAAAAACATCGCACGTTTGATGAAGCCAGGCTCGAAAGTCTTGAACTCGACGTTGAAGAAAAAAAGCTCAATCTGGCCAAAGAATACAAACAAGTCGCATGGGCTGAAGACTATGTAATCAGTCTCGATCAAACCATGTCCGGCATTCGAAAATTGTTAGAAGGCTTTAAAGATTCTGTCGCCAGAGACTGTCCGACGGCATCAGAGGATGTACTTGATTGTGCGGAAAAGACCTCGCACCAAATTCAAGAAAAAATCACACGCCTTATACGCAACGCAGGAAAAATTGATGTCGAGCAAGACTAAAAAGCCAATGACCAAAGCCACAGAACTCCTTTCCACCTACCGCGCCGGTGTATCGAAAGCACAAGCAAAATTCTCTTTAATCGAAGAGCTCGAGCAGCAACGCGCTGCGCTTGAAGACGACAAGACCACCGACCCTGACAAGCTGGCTGTAAAGATGGCTGATCTTGATCGAGAGATTGAGATAGCCAGGCATGCAAGGCGGCTGATTATCGAACGCACTTATGACGCTGTACTGCCCGACCTGGGCGAAGCAATCGCCACAGAGCGGCTGCAGCTACAGACGGAGCGTAAGAAAATTGAAGAACAAAACGCCAACAACATCAGGGCCCACGTTGCCAGTGACCACATACAGACTGCCGCCCGTGACATCTATGCACTTTTCAGGCTGTTCAGTCGTCAGCTTGGCCTACATGATCGACCGACCATGGATCAATTCTTTAAAGCGATTGGCGGAAACTCAATCGACATAAGCGACGCGGTAACACCCGAAATTCAGGAGTATCCAGAAGAAAAGCTACTGCAGCAGCTGAAGAGCGTAGCAAGGCAAACAGAGTCAGAAATGACAGAACGCGGGCTTGCCGTTCCGCACTATGGTGAAGAAATGCCAAGTCTTGAAAAGAATGCGTTCAACGATTTGAAACCGCAATCTGAGCATGTAGACGAAAGGCCAGCGCTGTCATGAACGTGTTGAAAGCACTTAGCGGCCACCAGTGGCTATGCGATCCGGCACAGCTTGAATCATGCCTGGCATCATTCAGAGCAGGTGCAACCGCTGCAGCTGGCTCGACGGTTAACGCATACGCAGAGCATGATAATTTTACTTTGTTACGCGTCGACGGTTTGATGGTGCCACAGGCATCACCACTGGCTGACATGTATCAGTTCGCCATTGCAGAACGACTGCAGGAAAATATCTTAAAAGCAGATGCCAGGGGCCTGCCGGCCGTGTTCCGGTTTACCTCACCGGGCGGCATGGTTGATCAGGTGTCCGAAACTGCAGACCTGATTTACTGCATGTCGGTGCCAACCATTGGCTATGCAGCCAGCCGTGCACAGAGCGCTGCATTCTGGTTGTACTCACAGTGCGATTACCGCTATGCACAGGAAGCGGCATTGCTTGGTTCTGTCGGTGTTGTCGGTGCTCGATACGATGCAAACACTGATCACATCATCGTTAGCCAACACGCACAAAATAAACTCGGTTCGCGTGAGCAATCCCGAAGCCATGCAAACCAGATTGAATCCTTCTTTCACAACGCTATCAGTCGCGGCACTGGCTTGTCAGTTGAAGAGGTAATCGAAGCAACAGACGGCGGTGCTTCATTCTTTGCCACAGAGGCACAACAACGACGCCTGATCACAGGTGTTTCAAACTATCAGGAACTGGTAACCAAAATGAATTTTGCACGACTACAGAAATCATCACCTTCAACGCCACCACCACAGGTACGAGCGGCATCATCAACAAACACTATCGCAAACGCCAAAGCGGCCGGTAAGACATCGATACATGAGCGGTACGATGCAATTCTCGGCTCACCCTATTCAGCGCATCAAAAGGACTTTGCAATTCAGCTTGCAGCATCCGACCTATCGACCGCGCAGTGCATTGAAAAGCTGAAAGCCAAACAACCGGACGCTATCGGTAAAGTCTCAGCACAGGCGGCAGCCGATAGATACACCGCTAAAAGGTTTGCCGGTGCTAACGCGCAAGCCAGTGCACGAGCTGCAGAACAGAAGTTAAAGCCTGCCACTATTCAACAAGTCCAGCCAGCAGCCACTGCGACGCAAGCATCAGCACAAGCTGCAGCGCAGCGCTATGCACAGCGCAAGGGGCTCGCATGAGTGCCGCCGAGGGCTACAAGGTTCAATCGATGTTGAATACCCGGTGCTTCACACCGCGAAAAGCTAATGGAAAGCATCAGTCAACTGATCAACAGAAAGCTACCGGCAAGGATGAAAAACACCTGACGTTCGCTGGGAGAATATCAAAGCGCAAGGATGCTATCGAAGAACGCCGGCTGCTCGAGGAACTGAATGGCTGACCATCAGCGCAATTCTATGTGCTAAAAGCACGACACTGATTAGCACAGGAAATGCTATTCGTTGTCCGCAATTGACCGGCAGTTATTTTGGTGTCATGGTGTAAAAGCGCCTATCAATAGGCGCACCGGGCGACGGCGTTGGAACCGAAACCCGGCACTTCACATCATCAAACTGAGGAATGATGACATGCACCAGAATGATAGCCCGAATTACAAAACCCGGATCAATCCGCTAGCCGATGCGCTAATGATGAACATGGTGGTCCGCAGCGAAATACAGGCAGCCGCCGATTCAGACCTGAAAACCGAATTCGGGGAAAACCTGCAGTTTGCACTCAGCCACTACAAAGAATCCACGCTCTCAGGTGAGCAGCAGCATATCGCCACGGTGCTCGAAGGCGTTGCCAAAAGATTGATTGAGCTGGACGTGCACGACCAGAAATTAACTGACCAAATCAATGAGATTTTCAGCGAGTTTTGCGATACAAAACTGCTGCAGGAAGTCACCCCGGATGTTCACATTTTCGAGCTACCGAAGGTTGCCACCAATGTCTAACGCAAAGCTGGTATTCAATGACGCCTGCGAATCAGTAACGCCCTGCAGACCGTCTTTTCTGAATCTGTACATGGAACACGGCCAGCCGACCATCCTTGGTACTTACACAAACCGAATCGGTGATGATTGGTCAGCGGAGTCGTACGAATGGACTGTTATGCACGGCGTTGATTGTCAGCCGGATGATCTGGCACTGGTACGCAATGGCGACCGACTCGCAATTAGAAAAGCTGCGGATTGTATTGAAACCATTGGTCGCGTGAAGGGCATTGGCTGGTTTGCAGCAGCACACATTTCGGACGACGCTGCATAGTCTGTTACAGCACCCTGCACCGGCCGCGATTTGTGGCCGGTGCTCAAACCTGTGACGCACAGCACAGCAGCAGAAACCCACCCCATGCGACGTTAATACCTCACGAAGTAGAGAGGTAACGCAGTGAGCACACCCACCAAAAAGACCGGCACGGTTAAGTGGTTCGACAACGCCAAGGGGTATGGATTCGTCATCAATGATTCAGGCGATGACTGTATGGTCCATTACCGCGCAATACAGGCGGAAGGCTATAAAACCCTTAAAGAAGGCCAGACGGTCGAATTCATCCAGGTAAAAAGCGATAAAGGCTGGCAGGCACAGGAAGTGGTGCCGCTTGCTGAAGCAATAGCCTGAAAATTGCCTACACTTGAAAGTGAGGCTGTCGATTGCCGATAGCCTTACTGACTCACTGAGAGTCGCCCCCCGGAGGTGCTACCAACACCGACCGGAGGACTTCACATCATCAATCAGAGGAATGATGACATGCAACGCGATAATACCGCGCACCGCCATGGTGCGCCCATACAAAACACCCACCCTTCCCCACCACCCACGGCAACCGCCGACAAACCGGCAAAGTTCGATTTCCCTATAAGGGAATTGGCAATCAAGCACCGGAAAACGGCAATCGTGATCGCCGCGGCAATCGTGCTGATTGCTCTTTTCTGGTTTGCTCCCACACTGGCAACCGGTCTGGTATTCGCCGGTGCTCTGTTCGGTATCAATACCCTGATCGACAGCCGTATGGCTGGGGGTGAGAAATGAGCGTCATCACTTCACGATTACCTGTAGCAATGACCGGGCTCGCATACATGGCTGCAGGGCTTGCACTGTCTGTCAGTTGGGCACAGTTGCGCCAGGTACTCGAAATGCAGGGTGGCCTGCCATCTGGTGATTACATCTCGATAGCCTTACCACTGGCGATCCTGTTCGGATCCTGTGTGCTGTGGCGAATGCTCGGTCACTTGTTCAACCGGGCTGCAAAAGCCAAGACGTTCGGGGCTGCGATGGTGTTTGTTTTGGTCGGTGCTGTGGCGAATGAGGGGGTGAGCATTTTCACAAGCGCAATGTCGTTATCGATGGGAGTGAACCACCGGGTTCAGCAGGACATCCAATCCAGCCAGCAATACCAGACAGCCGGGGTGATGGGAGCGGCAACCACAGCGGCAGCCGAACGACTCGCAAGCAATCTGCAGAACATGCCGGATCGGTATTTCACCAAAGGCAACGAGACAGCCGCACAGCTACAACAGTTGATACAGGCACAGACTCAACTCAACGTGTCAGCCAGTGACAGAGGCAACTCGATTACACAGCAAACGCTGTCATCGTTCGGAGCGTCGATAGGGTGGACGGCAGATCAGTTGCAGACCCGTTGGGCGTGGTTACTTGCTGGCTGTCTATCGTTGATCGTCCTGGCTGTACAAATCGGGCTTGGTTCATTGAGTGACGGTGCGCTGGCTGAGAGGCGGGAGCGTGACAGCTGGATCGGTGAAGAACCGGCAGAGGCCCCTGAAGCAAAAAAGCACCGAGGGCTGAAACTGGTGGACCTGTAGAACCGGTTCAGCCCATGCAGACGAAAGCAGCAAGTGTCGAGCGTGAAAACTTCGGGCAACTGATGCAGGAGTTGAAACAGCCAAGACCAGAGCAACCGAGGCCGGTGCTTTTAACGGATTCTACGGATATTGCGGGAGCACCTGCAAAGCCCGATCGCGTACCTGGTGGCAAGCGATCCGCACAGTTTCAACGTAAGTATGCCCAGGCTGTTAAAGCCGTCACCAATGGCGTGATAAGGCCAGAGGTTAAACCGATAGCTGATCATGTGGCCTGCAGCACTCGCACCGCATCATCTATTCTGTCAAAGGCAGTGCAAGACGACTGCAGGTTTAGTCGTGATACACGCGGCAGAGTGACGTTTGCAGTCGTGACATAGGATCGCCCGGGGCTAATTTTCTTCACAGTAAGGCTGAAAAATGACGGTACTTTTGACGGTACCATTTTCCTGTGGAGTGTATTTTGCTCCACTTTTCAGACAGATACAGCGTGATGTGAGAGAGGCCCCGGCACCATTTAGCAGTAACCAATCAGCCCCATCTCTTCTAACTGACAACAGATCTGCTTAATCCACTACGTGCGTATTCCGGCGAACGTGACCGGTTTATTCAAGGCAATTCACTGGAGGTAGAAAGCTAACGTGAGCGGTCACGATCAGTCAAGGGTTAAGGTGTTTGGTGGGTGTGGCCGAACCCGGTTTGAATGCGCCGGCGGAGACATGATCACCGGAACAGTTCACGACTTTATTTACGGCGATGGAAAGTAGGCATTAAGACACCCATTGTAATTTACTTGCTATATAGACACCCATCAATATTCCTCGATCAGAAATCACATAGACAAACCACGTATAAATCACTTAGACACCCAACGTTGCTATACAAACGGCTACACAGCATCGCTGGTTTTATCGTTCGCACGAGCCAGAACTTCGAATACAAAACGAATTTTTAAAGGGCTATTGGGGTCCTAACAGCTTGTTCTCATGCAGCATTGGACCGGATAAATTTGAGACAGGCACAGCAAAGCAATCGAACATGGTTGTTCCGATCGAGATGCCAACCAGGATGTATGTGACGCTCTAGCTGAACAGCAAGATACTCTTACCAATGTTCGGTGTTCGCTGTCGGCCAAAATGCTCGCGAGCCGCTTTGAGTGAATGCAGTGATCCAACCAACCCCTTGAATTGACTTTCAAAGTGGGTAGACAAGTAAACCCAGTGCTCCGGTGAAATCCCCAGACGCTTTAATATCGGCTCTGCACTACTATCTACCGCTCCAACTTTGTCGTCGCGAATTTGCCGCGCTGTCCAATCAACTAAATGTAGATAATCCACTAGGCTAAATATTATACCTTTTGGCATACCTTCACACTGGTTACCTGCAAATGGATGAAGATTAGCTGGTTGAATCTTATGGTCTTCGGCGCGATGATTTTTTTGCCAACTTGACGGTTCACTATCTGCTTTTAAGTGCGATACCCGTCGCTTAATACTCGTGTGATCTGATTCTTCCGGGGTAGCCGCCATTGCCGATCGAACAGGATTCAGATCCACATACGCCATACAGCTCAGCAATGCTTTCTCGTCCAATAACGCCTGGCACTTGAATCGCCCCTCCCAGAATCGGCCTGTGACGTCGTCTTCGATGTTAGCCATTCGAGCAACTTTCTCATTCAAGACCCGCATGTACCAGCTGATACTTGCTAACTGTTCTCGCCACTTATCCACATATGTATTAAGCTGGTCTGTCTCATGGGGTTCTAAATGGTCTCCTTGTAAATATTTTACCGATATCGCATTGCCTTTGTGCAGCTGATGCCATCTGGTCACGATATCTTTAGGGCTAGCATTCTTCTGCGATTCTGCGTCAATGAATAGCACCACATGGTAGTGATTTTCCATTACAGCATATGCCACCACATCCAGATAAAAAACCTGCCCCAGCCTGAGCAGTTCAGATTCGATAAAAACTCGGCGGTGGTCATAGGACCTTCCAGTGTAGCGATCTTCACCACAAAGGAATGCACGACGAACACAACGGCTGACGCAATGATAGTATGGTGTGGCTTCTACAGCGATTTGAGACTTACGAGGTCTGGGCATAAATACATCCTTACTTCTACAACAATAATTCTCTGACGATACCTTCGTACTTTTCTTTTCATTACACCGAGAACCTCTTCACAAAGTCTCTTGTACTGTGGGTGTCATGGTAATACCAGTGGATATCTCGGTAACACAATACCAGTGGGCGTCATATTAAAATATACAATGGGTGTCTTGGTAATACTGCCTCCTGCTAATACTAATGGGTGTCATAGTAATCCTATGGGTGTCTTGATAATACTATGGGTGTCTTGGTGAGAAAGGCTACAGCTATGGAGATTTAATCATGCGATGCACGGGGATTATTGGGCAACGTCGAACTCTGACATATCCACTGCACGCCGCTCTTGCATTGACCGTTGTGCTGCCATTGCCATCAACACTGCTATTTTTCCATCTATCGCTGTCACCTCAGGTAGGCTTGACTCGCCCTTCACTACCGAGAGAAACTTTTCATGTTGATAAAATGTTGAGCCATTGTGATCACCGGCATCGAGCAGCATTTTGTCTACAGGCATCTCGGTTATAACCGGCCCGCGTGGAGCGCGCGGGCTGGTGACGATTCTTGGTACCGGTTGCGGACCGAGCTCTTCCGGCCAAAAACGTGCGGGGCCAGGCACGTGGGCTTCTATCTTGCCAAGCTTACCCACCGCATGAATCTCTTCCTGATAGCGGGAACCATCCGCGAACATGCATAGCTCAAGCATGGCTCGTGTGCCGTTTTCAAATTCGACTATCACGTAGCCGTTATCAAGTATATCGGGCACCTTACCATGATAGCTTTCATTAAGATGGTTGACGTTTTGTGCACCAGAGGCCATCACCCTGACTGGGTCTGACTTTAGTATCAGGCGCATTAAGTCGAAAAAGTGGCAGCACTTTTCAACAAAAGTACCACCGGTTTTATGATTAAAACGATTCCAGTCACCCACCTTTTCAAGAAACGGGAATCGATGTTCACGAATCGTTAGCATGTTGATGCCACCGGTTACTTTATCGGCTTCATTTAAAAAAGCCGCAATTGGTGGCATATAGCGATACTCCATCGCAACCCAAACCGGTGCCGGGTAGCTTGCAATAAACTTATTGATTCTTGAAATGTGCTCTGGATCAGTGAAGAGCGGTTTTTCAACTAACAAGGGCTTCGGGTTTTCCGCCAGAGCCTCCATTTGCTCCATGTGCAGAAAGTTCGGACTGACAATAACGTAACAGTCGAGTGCTTCTATCTTCAGCAGTGATTCAAGACTGTCAGTAAATTGTGCATTCGGTGCGAACTGTCCAGCTTGTTGAGCCATGCCGCTATCAGGCTCATAGATCGCTGCAACGTTTGTATCCTGTAACAAGGCTATGTTACGCAGATGCTCCTGCCCCATCATGCCGCAGCCAATCAGGCCGTAATGTGTGGTCTTGGTCATTCTATTTTTCTGTAGATATCGTTGATGTTTTTTCTAACCACACTTCAAGCCAGCCTTTGCACATAACGGGCCTTGATCGGGTCAAACCAGGTTTTAGAAAATTCAACCGGATAGTTTTGCTGAGCCCAGCTGAGTCGCTCGATATAGCCAAATACCCGGTGATTATTGTCATTAAAATTGTCCGGTGCCCAGTCGGGTAACTCTGCCACTGATACCTGATCTTCTGCACGCTGAATCCAAAACTTTAACTTCACTTGATAGTATCGATACAATGAGTCTCCCAGAGACTTTGGATCAATCTCACCGCTATCACGATCGAGCCAAATTTCTTCAACCGCTACCGGTTTTTTATCTAAACTGCGCAGCCTTCTTATACGAGTACCACGATTTGATGTACCAAACTGCGGTAGTCCCACTGGCTTGTTAACTTCCCGGCTGCTGAGCAGTTGCGCGGTAGGTAAGCCTCCACCTTGTGGCAACTCCAGTCTGAACATTGAATAGATGTTTTTGGTATTCGTAGACGAACGAATGTAGTTGCCCGAACCATGCACACGTTCGAGCATGCCATTCTTTTCCAGCTCGTTAAGCGCTTTGCGTAGAGTACGCACTGTGGTGTCAAACTGCGTTGCGAGCTCGCGCTCCGGTGGTAATCGATCACCGGAAACCAGGCGACCTGATGCGATATCGCGTATTAGTGTCTCGCTGATCTGCTGATAAAGAGGGATCAGTGTCGCAGATGCCCGACCCGCTTTAGTCACGAATATTGACTCTGACGTGTGATAACCACTGTGCAGAATTTAAGCGGACTGCAGCCGCTGAGAATATCTTTGGCAGCTTGCGCGAACAGGCAATTAACACTCGGCTTCCCATAAATTGATACACTATTGATTCTCTGTCGCGCCTATCATAACCCAACTGCGGTGAGTTTAGATAGCGTTGTATCAATGAACTAAAATAGTTAGTGTAGTTTACCTAAGAAAAGCAGAGACAAAGCCCAATAACAATCGCCCTGTGCGTATGACAACTCAGTGGCAGTAGCGGACCAAATACCGGGCTTTTACACCAGTGACGGATAAATACGTTCGTTGAGCAAACACTATCTGTCAATTAACCGAAGACACCGAAAGGCACAGCAAACCTATACAGTCCACCAGCAGGCTACAGGGCAAGCCTAACAGTCCAGCGTGTTCTGCCGTTCCCAGTCACTCAAGTGTGCTGTGTAAGCATGCCAGTCCTGCATGCGGAGTTTGACGTACGCATCGATCAGATCATCACCCAGAGAATCGCGCAAGGCTTTACTCTTATCAAGCAGGCGAAGCGCATCAAGCAGGTTAAGCGGTAGCTGTTTTGCACCTTTGGCTTTCTCTGGCTCTGCATACATATTATTAAAATGCGGCTTACCCGGCTTGCGTTTGTTATTGATGCCATCAAGACCGGCTGCAATGATACCCGCCTGCATTAAATACGGATTAGCGGCTCCGTCCATTAAACGCAGTTCGAAACGGCCATCATCCGGTACGCGAATCATGTGTGTGCGATTGTTGCCGGAATAAGTTACCGTATTGGGAGACCAGGTAGCTCCCGAACGGGTAACCACACCATTAATACGTTTGTAGCTATTAACCGTAGGATTGAATATGGCGGTCAGTGCTTCTGCGTTATGCACAATGCCACCAAGAAATTCATACGCCACTGAAGACAAGCCAAGCTCCTGCTTGTCTTTTTTATCCAGAAACAGATTCTTGCTACCGGTCTTGTTCCACATAGATACATGCGCATGGCAGCCATTACCAGTGAGATCGGCAAACGGCTTTGGCATAAAGGTGGCGCGAATTTCATGCTGCTCTGCCAGTGTTTTTACCATGTACTTAAAAAACACGTGGCGGTCTGCAGTTTTTAAGGCATCGTCGTAGTCCCAGTTCATTTCAAACTGACCATTGGCGTCTTCATGGTCGTTTTGATACGGCCCCCATTCAAGCTCCAGCATGGAATCACAAATGGCTTTAATTACCGGGTACCGGCGCATCAGCGCCTGCTGGTCATAACACGGTTTGGCCTGGGTATCTTTTAAATCAGATAACTCTGTGCCATCCGGGTTGGTTAAAAAATACTCGCACTCAACACCGGTTTTAATCCGGTAGCCTTTGCTGTCAGCAGCTTTTAACTGATTCTTTAACGCGACCCGCGGCGAGGCTGCCACCTCTTGTCCATCCATCCACAGGTCTGCAGCAAGCCAGCCGATTTCAGGTTGCCACGGTATCTGAATCAAACTGTCAGGGTCAGGTACACCAAACATATCAGGGTGTGCTGGTGTCATGTCCAGCCACGCAGCAAAGCCTGCAAACCCTGCCCCTTCAGACTGCATTTCTTTTATTGCCCGCGCCGGGACCAACTTGGCTCTAAGCACACCAAACAGATCGACAAAACTGATCAGGAAATATTCAATACCTTTGGCTTTAGCGACTTTTGAAAGATCGGGCATGGGCTTATCCTCAGATTGTTATGCAGTGTAAGTGGTGAATGACTACAACTTGCCGGGTATCCACTGGGTACCGGCAAGTGGTACGCCGGCCATGGCTGCAGCTTCAATGGTGAGTGCCGCCAGATCTTCAGGCTCAAGGTTATGCACGTGAGACTTGCCGCAGGCGCGAGCCAGAGTTTGTGTTTCAAGCGTTAATACATTGAGGTAGTTAGCCAGTCGCCTGCCTGCAGCGACCGGATCAAGCCGTTGGCTGAGCTCGGGATCCTGTGTGCAAATACCTGCAGGGTCCTGACCATCCTGATAATCATCGTAGTAACCGGCACTGGTACCGAGTTTGTTGTATTCCGCTTCATAGATGTCGTTGTTATCACCCAGTGCCACCAGTGCTGCTGTGCCAATCGACACCGCATCTGCACCCATGGCAAGCGCTTTGGCCACATCAGCACCTGAGCGGATACCACCGGAGACTATCAGCTGTACCTTGCGGTGCATATCGAGTTCCTGCAACGCCTCAACCGCAGCACGTACTGCAGGCAAAGTGGGAATACCCACGTGTTCTATGAATACATCCTGTGTTGCTGCAGTACCACCCTGCATACCATCAACCACTACAACATCTGCTCCCGCTTTTATGGCCAGTGTTACATCATAAAAAGTTCTTGCTGCACCCACTTTGACATAGATGGGTTTTTCCCAGTCAGTGATTTCACGCAGTTCGGCGATCTTGATTTCAAGATCGTCAGGGCCGGTCCAGTCCGGATGCCTGCAGGCAGAGCGCTGATCAATACCCTTCGGCAGATTGCGCATGCCTGCCACACGATCTGAAATTTTCTGCCCCAGCAACATACCGCCGCCACCGGGTTTAGCACCCTGCCCGACGACCACCTCAATGGCATCTGCCTTGCGAAGATCTTCGGGGTTCATGCCATAACGCGATGGCAAATACTGATAGACCAGATACTTTGACTGGCCGCGTTCTTCGGGTGTCATACCACCATCTCCGGTGGTTGTACTGGTGCCCATCTTTGATGCACCTCGACCCAAAGCTTCTTTAGCCTGAGCTGACAAAGCACCAAAGCTCATACCAGCAATGGTGATAGGTATATCGATAGTGATTGGTTTTTTCGCAAACCGGTCACCCAGTACGACCGAGGTATCGCAGGTTTCGCGATACCCTTCGAGTGGATAGCGCGACATACTTGCACCAAGAAAAACCAGATCATCAAAGTGCGGTATATGACGCTTGGCACCGAAGCCGCGAATATCATAGATACCGGTTTCAGCAGCGCGCTGTATTTCACGGATTACCGGTCGTGAAAAAGTGGCAGACTCTTTTAACCAGGATTTATCGACCATGGTATTTACCCCGATTAATAAGACGATGCATTATCGATATTAAAGTGATACAGCTTGCGGGCTGAACCATAACGTTTGAATTCATCAACGCTGACTCCAGTCACACCCGCAGCGTCAAGCAGATCCTGCAACGCCTGCTTGTGTTCAGCACGCATGGCTTTTTCTTCACAGTCAGCACCCAGGCTTTCTACTGTACCGCGTACATAAAGTTGCGCTTCGTAGATTGAGTCACCCAGTGCGTCACCGGCATCACCGCAAACCACCAGCCGTCCGGTTTGTGCCATGAATGCACTCATATGACCGACGCTGCCCTTAACAACAATGTCTACCCCTTTCATTGAAATACCACAGCGCGAGGATGCATCGCCATCTATCACCACAAGACCACCATGCGCGGTAGCTGCACAATACTGTGAGGCACTGCCAGTGACATGAACACGACCGGACATCATGTTTTCAGCAAGCCCGGGACCGGCGTGACCGTTGACAACAACAGATGCCTCAGCATTCATACCGGCGCAGTAGTAACCGACGTTACCGTTTATCTCTACCTGATGTGCATCAGTGGCACCCACCGCAACCGAGTGTTTGCCACCTGGATTATCCACCGTGACTTTATCCGTTACGGCACCGTGCAAGTGCTTGTTCAATTCACGAACGGTATTATCTGCAAGATCAAACGATGCCATCAGGCTGCCACCTCACCGGCTGTGTTGCCTTCCCAGGTGTAGATCTTTGCAGGTGCAGGCTCCCAGACACGTGCGTTCTCTGCACCGGGTAGCTGAGCTATAGCGCGATACTCTGAACTCATCGCAACCCAGTCATCTGTTTCTGCAAGTACTGCAGGCTTACACGCCACCGGGTCTCTGAGTACAGCGAAGCCGTCACGTGTGCCGATAGCGAAGGTATAGAATCCATCCAGATCACGGATCGCTGCGGCGAGTGCCTGACGTAGACTGTCACCTTTAGATAAACGCCAGGTCAGATAGCCTGCTGCAACTTCACTGTCGTTATCGGTTTCAAAACGGACACCGGCATTGGCAAGTTTCATTCGCAGGCGATTATGGTTTGATAGTGATCCGTTGTGCACCAGACACAAATCAAGGCCGGTTGAAAATGGATGTGAGTGACTGGTGGTGATGGCGCTTTCAGTCGCCATACGGGTGTGCGCCAATGCATGGCTGCCAGTAATCTGATCGAGTGTGTAGTTGCTTACAAAGTCTGCCGGGTGGCCTTTTTCCTTGTAGATCTCAATCCGCTCACCGGCGCTCATGACTCTGACAGCCGGGTGGGATGTTCTAACCCAGGCTTCCATGGCTTGTGGCGTATTGTCAGAGTGAATCACCAGGTGACTGGCTCGATGATTCACTTTGGCTCCGGGATGTTCCTGCTTTACTGATTTTTCTACTGCTTCAATGACTGCAGGGTCGTCGTGTTGCACGGTGACTTTTGAAGCGGCAGAGGATGGTGAGTAAAAAGCAGCACCGGCACTGTCCGGACCACGCTCACTCATTTGCATAAGCATGGCACCAACATGCTTGCCGAGTGACTTCCTGATCCGGTCGCTCCTGGCATAGAGCCCAACGATGCCACACATATTTTGGTTCCCCGTAATGACTGCTCCAGCGGTTGAATCAACTGGCTTTCAAACGATGAAGCTTTGGCTCAGTCTACGAATCGCGAAGAGCAGAAGCAAGCAACACATCAGGCTACTACTTGACGCCGGGTCGCGCATGGAACAACGCACGACCACTACAAAGCGCAGGCAGTATTAGCGGGCTAGTGTTTAATTAAACGTTGGAGAGTGCTGAGGGGATCAGAAAAAACAGAGAACTGCTAAAAAAGATTGGTGGTGATGCGGTCAATACATCACCACCATGACACTAAAAAATACCCGTGGGTGAAAACATAGACACAGTGGCTGGAGAATAGTTCAGAGGCGTCTGTGCATCGTCAAGCCTGTAGCAGGAAAAGCCACACCACACACAGTCACGCCGTTATCAGCTGTGCCCAACCCGGCTCAGGCGTAGCAAAGCACGCAGCGCCACAAAAGCTGCCGCCAGCGCGAAGCAGTTACCCAATAACAATATGAAAAGTACACCCATAATTTTCTGCCTCATCAAAAATGTATGGGTAGTATTAAAGCAGTCAATCCTGACATTACCAGGGTGGAAATCTGATCAAAAATGGCAATCCGGAGAAGGCCTGGCAGATGTTGCGAAAAGACGGTGTTACAAACCATGTAAGCCCATGAAATATTTAGTAATCCACTCGCCGTTGCGAATACCAACCGACCCGCAGGCAAACCTGAATAGAAATACATATGAACGTACCTGACCCGCACGCAGAATTGTCAAAGCTGTTTGATGCCGTTGATCTTGATCCGGCAGTATTAAAGTTGACTGAACTGACCGGACAGGATCCGGTTTTTCCATCGGCATTCGCCGTGGGCACTGCCGCACAGGTGTCCATGGCTGCCGCCGCTGCCATGGCAGCTCATCTCGGCCAGCTGCGTGGTCTGCCCGAGCAATCAGTTCGCATTAATATGCGCGATGCTGCGATCGAATGCACCGGTTACTTCACGCTTGACGGCAAAGAGTCACCGAAGTTCGCCGAGCTATCAGGGCTTTATCCCTGTAAAGACGGATGGCTGCGACTACACGCAAACTTTGACCATCATCGAGATGCGGCGCTGCAAACTCTGGGCATTACCAGCGCAGAAGGGATAACGAGATCGACAGTTGAATCAAAAACAATCAACTGGCTAAAACAAACACTTGAAGACAGTATTCTGAATAACGCTGGTGCCTGCGCTGCTGTCAGAACCTTTGACGAATGGGATGCAATGCCACAGGCAACAGCCATTGCCGAACTGCCGCTGGTGAGTATTACCAAAATAGCAGACGCGCCTTGTCGGGTTCCATCACCACTGCAAGCGTCGGCGCAGATGCTAAGTGGCATCAGAATTCTGGATTTAACCCGCATCCTTGCAGGTCCGGTGTGTGGTCGCACACTTGCTGCTTATGGTGCTGATGTCATGCTGATCAATTCTCCTGCGCTACCGAATATTGACAGCATTGTGGAGACGAGTCGCGGCAAGCTTTCGGCGCATATCGATCTCCACCAGTCAGCAGACAAAAGCGCTTTACTCAACCTGGTTAAAGAATCCGATGTGTATATGCAGGGTTATCGCCCCGGTGCGTTAGCAGCTCACGGACTGACAGCAGAGTCTCTGGCAGAGATTAACCCCGGAATTATCTGCACCAGCTTAAGCGCCTATAGCCATTGCGGACCCTGGCGAGATCGACGAGGATATGACTCACTGGTGCAAAGCGCTTGCGGTTTCAATCTGGCAGAAGCTGACGCCAGTGGTGCTGCGTTGCCGCAGGCATTACCAATGCAGATTCTCGACTACGCCAGCGGCTTCCTGATGGCATTTGGCACGCAGGCCGCCCTGCACAAACAATGGACAGAAGGCGGCAGCTGGCATGTGCAGGTATCACTGGCGCGCACCGGGCTCTGGCTCAGATCAATGGGGCAAAACAAAGACTGGCTGCATTGCCGCACGCCAGATTCAAGCGAAGCGCTGCAGAGTTATGACTGTGGCTACGGTAAGTTACAGGCATTGCCACACGCACCGCTGTTTTCACACTCAAAGACCGGATGGAACAGGCCATCGGTTGCGCCTGGCACACATCGTCCGCAGTGGCCCGATGCGATAAATTGACAATACTAAATTCGACTCAACCCACCTGTTCGTACATAAACTCGATCAGCTTGGAGGTATCCACACGAAAATCATTAAACGCGACCACACCATCAGGGTCGATCAAAATTAACCACGGTGTACCGCCGGTTCGATACTTAAGCATGGTGTCTGAAATATTAAAACCATCAGGATCTCCCGGATCATGACCCATCACCACCGGTAGCTCGTATTCCAGCTGCAACTCGCGAACTGCCTCTTGCGTGTTGGTGCTAAAGCCTTCAAATACTGTCTGGATACCAGCAATGGCCACTTTCGGGTTGCCGTGAAATTCCTTTGCAAAAGCCTGCAGCGATGGAAAACCACTGGCGTGACAACCAGGACACCAGTTTTGGAAGCACTTGAGAAAAATCCATTTCCCTTTGGCTTCAGCAATAGAAAATTTGGTTGCTTCACCGTCTGCGTCGATCCAGTAGTCGATAGCCAGCTCCGGCGCTTCATAACCCAGAATGCCGTATTTATTTTCCTGTGCGATGGACCCGCCCGACCAGGCTGCTCCGGACAGCGCCGCCAAACCCGCCAGCCCGGCGGTTCTTTTCAGTACATTTCTGCGACCTGGTTTATGACCAGTGCCATGATGCCGACTGGCGCTGAAATGGTCTGGCTGTCCGCTGCCGGACCGGCCTTTTGTGTTTGGAGGATTATTCATAAAGGTAACGTCGGTCAGTGTTCGATGGCGGCCTTGCTTTGGAGCGCTGCAATAGCCCATAGTTCCGTCACTACAGACACTACCCGACACACGCAAAGCAAACTCTGGGTCAGGTTCAATTAACGACCAATAGATTGTTTGTTACGCTGTGAAGGGCGCAGATCAAAGCGGCCATAGCAAAGCGACCAGGGCAAAGCGGTCAGGGCAAAGCGGCGAGCTCGCATTGGCCACAGGCGACCAGCCAGATGCAATCGCGAGATCACGCCAAGTGAGCCACTTGAGAAACAGGGTGACAACAGTTGCATTCTGCTCCTGTGCTACCATCAACGCAGCAAAATTAATGAGCTTGCAAGGCATGAGACAAACCGGTCGCCATTTTCTGCAGATCCCCGGCCCCAGTGCAGTACCAGATCGTATTCTGCGCGCGATAGACATGCCGGTGGTGGATCATCGCGGGCCAGGCTTTGCCGATCTGGGCCATCGGGTTTTGAATGGCATGAAAGGCATTTTCAAAACAACCCAACCGGTGATTATTTATCCGGCGTCCGGTACCGGTGCGTGGGAAGCAGCGTTGGTCAACGTACTGAATCCGGGTGATGAAGTGCTGATGATAGAAACCGGACACTTCGCAAGCCTGTGGAAGTCACTGGCCGAAAAAGTGCAGCTCAAACACCGACTGATAGAAACCGACTGGCGTCGCGCCGCCGACCCTGATTTGATTGAATCAGCGTTAAAGAAAGATAGCAAACACAGTATCAAAGCGGTTTGTGTTGTTCACAACGAAACCTCTACCGGCTGCACCACACAAATAAATAACATACGGCAGGCAATCGATAACGCGAATCACCCTGCACTGTTGCTGGTAGATACTATATCGGGGCTTGCCTCTGCGGATTTCAGATTTGACGAATGGGGTGTGGATGTTGCGATTTCGGGATCGCAAAAAGGCCTGATGCTGCCACCGGGCTTGTCATTTAATGCGGTTAGCAACAAAGCATTAGAAGCCAGCAAAAAATCTTCGATACCAAAATCCTATTGGGCCTGGGATGAAATGCTAACCGCCAACGAACGCGGCTACTTCCCGTATACCCCGGCAACCAACCTGTTATTCGGCCTGGCAGAAGCGATTGATATGCTCAATGAAGAAGGCCTGGAGAACGTGTTTATCAGACATCAACGGCATGCGATTGCAACGCGAGCTGCGGTCGCGGCATGGGGTCTTGAAACTCAATGCACTGTTAACGAAGAACACTCACCAGTGTTAACGGCGGTACGGACACCGGACGGTCACGATGCTGATAAACTTCGCAGCGCAATACTCAAAAACTACAACATGTCACTCGGTAATGGCCTGTCCAAAGTACAGTCCAGAGTGTTTCGTATTGGCCATCTCGGTGACTTTAACGACTTGATGCTGATGGGCACACTGGCCGGCATAGAAATGGGTTTGCAGCTTGCCGATATACCGCATCAGACCGGTGGTACGCAGGCAGCATTAGACCTTCTTAAAAGTACCCCTGTACAAGTCTGACCACACCCCGGAATAACTTTACCTGCATGCCAGCTAAAATATTTACCGTTGAAGACGCGCGGCTGCGTGCCAGGCGCAGACTACCCCGTATGATGTTTGACTACATCGATGGTGCCGCAGGTTATGAGCGTCTTGTGCAAGAAAACATTGACGCTTACCGGCAAATAAAACTGCTACCGAGAGCATTGGTAAATGTTGAAAATCGCAGCCTGACAAAACATTTTCTGGATACCGACTGGGGCTTACCGTTTGGCATCGCACCCATGGGCATGTGCAACCTTGCATGGCCCGGTGCAGACGAAATGCTGGCTAAAGCCGCAACCCGTTATAACCTGCCGCTGGCATTGTCTACGATGGCATCGAGCACAATCGAACAGACATACGAAAGGGCAGGCAGCAATGCCTGGTTTCAGTTCTACGTAAGTGGCGATAAAGACAACGCCATGAAACTGGTTGATCGTGCAGCAGCGGCCGGTTACACGAAACTGATATTCACGGTTGACGTGCCGCACGTTGCTCCGCGAGTCAGAGATCTGCGCAACGGTTTTAAAGCACCATTGAAGATCGGCTTACGACAGTTCATCGACTTTGCGCTGCATCCCGGCTGGTCGATTGGCAGCCTGATTAACGGTGCTCCCTCTCTGGCAAATGTGGAAACTGCAAAAGACGGACAATTCAAGCGCGAAAGCGGCCGCGGCGCCATTGACTGGGAGTTTTTAGATTACCTGCGCCAATACTGGCCACACACGTTGATTATTAAAGGCGTTTTATCTGTAGATGATGCAGTGCGTTTACAACAAGCCGGGGCAGACGCTATTTATGTATCCAACCATGGTGGCAGACAACTCGATAGCGCACCAACATCACTTGAGGTTTTGCCACATATGCGCAAAGCACTGGGTACAGACTATCCGCTGATCATTGACAGCGGAATCAGAGATGGTGAAAGTATTATAAAAGCACTGGCGCTGGGTGCTGACTTCGTCATGATGGGCAGGCCGTTCTCTTACGCTATAGGTGCTGACGGTCAAAACGGTCTCAATACCGTTATCGATCTAATCAGTGAACAGATCAGCGCTGCAATGGCACAGATTGGCCTGAAAGACATTAACGCTATTGATCATAGCGTGCTCTATAGAAGCTGAGCGTCTACCGGCGAGTAGCAAATGTTTATCAGCCTGACAAAAATCAGGTCAGGCTGATCATTACACTGCAACCCAAAGATCTAGAGAGCCATACTCAAAAATCCGACTTTGGTTTGCTGCTGTAGCTACTACTTTTCAACCGGCCCGCCAGCGCCCTTCCAGTCTGCAAAGCCACCAATGTTGGTAACCGATTTGTAGCCCATTTCTTTCAGGGTTTTACCAGCCAGCGCCGCCTGCCCACCCGCGCCACAAACCAGGTAGATATCAGCATCTTTCTTTAAAGATTTATTATGAAAAGGCATGGATTCATCCGCAGCAAACTCAATAAACCCTCTGGGTATTCTGACCGCCCCGGCGATGGTGCCAGTGGTTGAAATATCCGCAGAATCGCGAACATCAATAAAGACCCCCCCGCCACCATGCAGCGCAATTGCCTCTTCGGGTGATAGTTTGTCTACCAGTTCATTTGCTTCATCCAGATAACTTTGTGCAGATTTCATCGTTAGCTCCTAATTAAACGGCCACAGAATAAACCATTCGTTCGTTTCGCTACAAGTATCTTTAGTTGTAGCGACTGCTGCAGCGATTAAGTACCGCAGATCTCCGGTACCGTCTCACTATAAAATCTGGCAGAGAAATAACAACCTCATTGCCTGCGCGGCCAACAATAAATCGGCGAGTCACCAGTGGCACTACCATTAGCTGTAGCTGGTGCAGAGTGTACTATTTACAATAGCCTGCACAGTGACAGCCATCAACGCAAAGCAGACCCAGATAAGCATGGTAAAACATGCGTCAAACCATTATTAAATGTGACAAAACATATCAGTGTTTGATCAGCCCGCCCCACACCACTGAATGAGGTTACTCAGTACAATTTGCATGAGACTGATATACGTTAATAAACGCATCAGCAATGTGACTTTCGCCATCGGGATTTGGATGAATAAGGTCATTAAGCATCATTGACGCAGTATACCCACTTCGCACGTCAACCAGCTTTAGAAACGGATCATGACGTTCATTGACTATCCGTTGAATACCGTCGCCGAGCCTTTCGATATCTTCACCGATGCCAGGATAAGGATTTTCGCTGAACCACGGAATAATATTCGCAAGCAGCACCAGCGTTTCAGGTTTTGTCTCGTAGATTGCATCCAGTACGTCGTTAATATCCGCCAGTGCATTACTGACACTCTGCCCGTTGAAAAGATCAACCGAGCCCAGATGCATTAAAACAACATCAGGTGTGAAAGTCTGCATAGCCACGCGAATACCTTCATTGTTACCGGCATTGGAAAGGTGGCCGGTCAGAAAGTGATCTGCGCGATGTGCGGAATAACCCTCATGGGCCCCTTGATAGACGCCATCGTTAGTCTGCTCACTGACAAGGCATGACTGTACCCCATCCCATCCCCAACCATCTCCAAGCGGTACGGTATCGACACAATCCGGATCGCCACCCGCGTTATGGGATGTTTGCTGCGAGCCGACCATCGTAAAACCGCAGGACGCAGCCTGCATTAACGAGGAAAATTCCCGCCGGTAACTCGAAACCCCGGCCACGCCGTGGGTTATTGAATCACCAACCGCCATCAGTTTTACTGGTCCGAGTGATGCACGATCCGCCAGAAACGCGGCAGCGACTGTACCGCCGGAGGCATCATTGTCTGTTCCGCTAGCATCAACGGTGACGCTGTCTAAAGCAATACTCGAAGCTGATCCGATTGTCACAGCAGAGGCTTCTGGCCCACCACCAGTTGTGTTTTCAGTTTGCTCAGCCGCCGCTTGATTATTTACTGATTGGTTACTGAAAGGTGCAGAAATCTGCAACGAATTACCACTGTCACAAGCAGAGAGCGCGCATCCAAGCAGTGTGGTAATAGCGAGATACCTGACGTTGAATCGTTGTACTGCAGAGTTCATAGTGCCTTGTCCATAAAAAAGTTGTCGGTTCGGCCAAAGACATCGACCAAACACATAAATAAGAGGCACTGAAGCAACGAACAACAACGACTACATTTTTCTCAGGCTTAAATGACTCTCTCCAGCAGTACTTTCTTTAGTAGAGAATTCCTGATTTGTCACGATAATGACGTCAAATATTTATCTGCAAAGGTGGCGATTACCACAGTTCAAATGACCAGCCGTCTGATCAACTCGTCATATTTTGGTATCAGCGCAGACAGGCTGAACTCATGAACTTTCGCCTGACACACCTGAGAACTTTCGATCACGGAAACCAGCATTTCATAACAACTGTCGGTCTCTGTCTGTTCTGGATTTGCCGTTTCCAGATCAATGTGCTCTACAACCCCGGTTGTATAAAGCAGGTTGTTGTCAATGTACTCAGGGTAGGCCATCCTGTCCGGCGCTACTGGTGTACAGCCGGCTGCAATCGCCTCAAGCATGCCAAGCCCCTGAAAATCATGTAGTGCGGTGGAAACTACAATGTCTGCCTGGCCGAGTATCTGGTGATAGCGTTCGATCGGTTGGTACCCCCAGGTGGCAACAATATCACCGTGTACTTTTTTAAATTCTTCAAAGCATGCCGGTATCTGTCTGAAAGACTGCCCCATGACATGCAGTTTTATCTGATAGCCGGCAGAGATTAATTTTTCAATCACAGAAAAAAATACCTGCGGCTGTTTGTCATATTCCCATCGATGATTCCAGACAATTTCAACGGCAGACTTATCTGCAATCCGGTCTTTGAGCGGTTCTGCTGTATCACGCAACGCAAATAGCGCATCATGAATTGGTACAGGTATGACTACAGATTTACGTTGCAGGTCAGACAACAGATCACCCGGTATACCGTCTGGCATCTTTTTTAAAAGTGCAGTCGCACCGTGACAAAATGAGTCCCGATTGTAAGACGAGTTAAACACCAGCTGATCAGCAACCAGTGCGCTATAGATGCTGGTTAGCTGCGCATTAATGAGATTGCTCTTTGCGTTGCCATTGCCTTGCAGGGTGGCTGCTCGTTCGGGATAAGCAAATTGATTCTCGTGAAAGTAAAGTATCGATGGAATAGCAGCGAGTCCAGGTAGTAATCCCCGCAGGTTACAAAGATCCACCATTGAAGTCGCAAGCAGCAACTGATAATTCGATTTTAATTTCGGTTGTTGAAAGGCAAAGGTCAGCGCGTTACTTCGTATCCGCCAGTAAAAATGACGATCCGGAAGAGTGGCTTGAGTCCAGTTGTAATGCGCCAGCTCCGTTGTAAGTTGATTTGTCCAATACTTGTGGCTCGCAGCGTGGTAGCCGGAAAGCAGTAGTACATCGGGTTTTGTCATTCTCTTGGTGTCTTTTCAGTTCAACTGATTTTTTGTAGTGGCAGTAGCGCGAACTGCATTAAATAAACGCAGGTTATAGTTAGTAACGCCGGTTGCTAATTTGAACACCAATCGTATTCACCTGGTTCGACAAAGGTTATAGCCAACTTGGCTATAACCCGGCAAAGAGCGCCAAAGGCCACAACTGTTTTGATTTTTTTGAAGTGTGTATTTACAGGCTGGCAACCATAGTGCTATGCCTTTGTAGCGCAGGCGTTTTGACTCTGTAATCAAACCCATATTGTCATGACGTATTTAATTGGATACTCTGCGCCATTGGCATGCTAGCTACCAGTAAACCACGGATCAGATTTATGTCAGTTTGTTTTTTTCGCAAGCATTACAGCTGCGCAGCAATTGTTATTCTGTGCACATCACTAGGGACCTGGAGCTTACCAGCTACAGCTCAATCAGGTTTACCTGTGTGCCAGGCCGCAAACAGTGATCCGGATGGTGATGGGTGGGGTTGGGAAAACAACAGCAGTTGTATCGTTGCAGGCAGCGCAGTAGCACCAGCCGCAGAACAGCAAACCAATTTTTGTCTTTATCTGTCGAGTGATGATGATGGAGACGGCTGGGGCTGGGAAAATAATGCCAGTTGCAGAGTTGGCGCAGACACCAGTAACGCAACCCCGGTACAGCGACAAGCCGCGTTCATACCGGTGCTTGACACAAGCGGCAGAGCGATCTGTCAGCTTGAAAATGCCGATCCTGACGGCGACGGCTATGGCTGGGAAAATAATGCCAGCTGCATAGTCGAAGGAACAGCAGCCGCTGCCGAACAAGACAATGCGACAGCCGCGTGCAGCTCACCCAATGCTGACCCGGATGGCGATGGCTGGGGCTGGGAAAACAATGCCTCATGTATCGTGGTGGCAGGCAGCCCGGTACTTACCCCGGAACCTGACAGCGACATCGATGACAGCAACTCAGTCGATGATGCATCGGTTATTGAAACGCCACAAGAAGCCAATACCGAGCCTGAAGAAACCTCGCCAAACCGATCACTGGAACCCGATACCGACTTTGCTGAAGATGCAGTCGTGAGCGTTACCGAGTCGCCCGCAAACGAAAACGAAACGGTAGAAGAAAGCAACGCCGAAAACGATAACCAAAACGAAAACAAGAACGATGCTGAAGTGGAAAACCAGCAGCCTGCTAACGATAACCCGACTTCACCAGCACCACTAGCAACAGACATTACCGATCTTATACTGATTACCGGACAATCCAACACACTCGGTTCCAATACCAGTGTAGACGAAACACTCGATGCACCGCACCCGAGAGTATTCGCCTATACCGATGAGGGATGGCAGGTCGCAGAGCTCTACCAGACTTGGGATCGTGGCGCACATCCGGGAACCGGCGATCGCGCTGACGTGGATAAAACACACAACAACTTCGCACTGCACTTTGGCAAGCGACTGACGGAACTCGACGATGATGCCGTGGTGGGCTTTGTCCTTGTGTCTGAGCCGGGTGAAGGTATCAGCCATTGGGACTCGGGTGCTGCCGGCATGCTACGAGTACAAGGCAAAGTACTGGAGGCAATCAATTCATTACCACACAAATCTGCAATTGATGGTGTTCTGTGGCACCAGGGAGAGACCGACTGGCAGCTGGAAGGCACCTCGGATCCGGATGCCAGGCAACCTGCACCGATTGATTACTATCCAGTGCGATTAACCACATTAATACAAAATCTGCGGCTTGAAAACTGGTATTCCGCTGATGCTCCATTCATTTGTGGTGAAACCATTCAGGCAGTCGGGGTCAACACACACCTTTACGGGTTAAACACAGACGATGATCCGCAAACCGCTTGTGTAGAAGGCGCGGGCCTGCCTGCTGTGAGAGATGGCGGCAACCACCTTAACGCAGAAGCACTCCGAACGCTTGGCCAGCGCTATGCAGAGAGCTATATACAGTTGCGTTAAATGACACTGGCTTAAAAAAAGCTATGCGCGGTAGACTAATCGGGATAAGAATAGAATATCCCATAGCGCATTTTAAGAAGTGGCTGGTCAGCCATGCAGACCGCTGACTTAAGACATCAATTCAACCAGCTCCTCATCAGTCGGGAAACGATTTGTTGCGTGCTTGGAGTATACCAGTGTACCGTCACGGGTTATCTCAAATGCACCACCACGGCCTTCAATCAACTCAATTTCAGTAGCGCCGGTAAGCAAACGATCTCTCGCACGGAGAGCAGTTGGCTTGTAATTTCACTGTACGCAATATTCAATCGTAAATTTCATATTCAGACTCCATAGAATCGTAAAGTTATATGTATAGGTGTATTTGCTACCGACCAGCCTGGGAAAACCATTGTCTGCTGTACATGCCTGATTTCGCCAGTAACTCATCGTGCGAACCCTGCTCTGCGACACGCCCGTCACTAAGCACAACAATGTTGGCGGCATCTGCAATAGTTGAAAGCCGGTGGGCAATAACCAGTACCGTGCGATTGCGTCCAACTTCTTTTAAAGCATGTTGAATAGCTGCTTCGGTTTCGTTGTCTACCGCGCTTGTTGCCTCATCTAATATAAGCACACGCGGGTCTTTTACAATAGCACGGGCCAGTGACAATCTCTGGCGCTGCCCACCGGACAGCTTGACGCCACGCTCTCCAACCACTGTCTGCATACCATCAGGCAACCGGTTAATAAACTCCAATGCCTGGGCAACTTCTGCAGCATGAGTCAGCTGCGCATCGGTACAATCCGGCTTTCCGTAGCGAATATTGTCTGCGATCGTGCCGTCAAACATATAAACCTCCTGACCAACAAAGCCTATCTGCGATCTGAGTTCCTGCAACTTAATGTCTGCTATCTCTACGCCGTCAATTGTGATTGACCCACTGTCGGTTGGATAAAAGCGCAGCAACAACCTTGCAACCGTTGACTTACCGGCACCGGTAGCACCGACAAGTGCGGTAGTCTTGCCAGCCGGAACCTCAAGGTTAAAATCAGTTAAGCCTGCACCGGAGCCCGCAAAGCGGAATTGTACCTCGCTAAACACAATAGTGCCGACAACGGGTTTACTCAGCCTTTGCCGACCTGAATCAACCACCTGCAGGGGTGCTTCAAGTACGCTGAATATTCTGCGCGTACTTGCCATTGCACGTTCAAACAAATCAATGGTTTTAGCCAGATCCGTTAAAGGCCATAGCAACCGCTGTGTCAGAAAAACCAGAACACCATATGCACCAACATTCAGGTTGCCATTCAGCGCCTGCATACCACCATAGACAAACGTAAATAGAAAGCCAACCAAAATGGCCATTCTGATCACCGGGATGAAGGCGGAACTCACCGCAATCGCCCGACTATTGGCTGCAACATACGCTTCACTGGCTGCCGCCAGTGCTTTTGCCTCCCGCGCCTCCGCAGTAAATGATTTGATTGTCGCCATACCACCAATATTGTTGGACAACCGGCTGGCAATTCTGCCGACCTGCTCTCTGACATCTGCATATAGCGGTGTGGCACGTCTTAAAAAATAAAAAGCACCCCAGACAATAACCGGTATTGGCGTGAAAGCCAGTAACGCAATCACCGGTGACAAATAGAAAAACACACCACCGACCAATACCACCGTAACCAGGGTTTGAATAATGTCATTCGCCCCGCCATCAAGAAATCTCTCAAGCTGGTTGACGTCGTCATTTAAAATTGAAACCAGCTCACCGGAACTATGGTTTTCGAAATAACTCATGCCCTGACTTTGCATGTGTTCATAAGTATCCTGCCGCAACCCGGCCTGCAACCTCTGCGACAGGTTACGCCACAAAATCAAATAGAAATATTCGAATAGTGATTCACCGGCCCAGATAAAAAACGTCAGCACAGCGAGTACAGCTATCTGTGAGTGTGGAGACTCAAAGCCTAACCCTGCAACAAAGCTGCTTTCGCGATTGACGACCACATCTATCGCAATGCCGATAAGTATCTCCGGCATCACATCAAACACTTTATTAATCACCGAGCAGCTGGTGGCCAACAGGATTTTGCGTCTGTAACCGCGCGCGTAGCGCAGCAGTTTTAACAATGCCGCAAAACTTGAAAGCGAGTCAGTGCTTTTGGCTGAAGTCACCTGGTCAATTGCTCACTTTTTCATTTTTATTGGCTATTAATTCAGCAACGCCGGTACAGACCAACCAGGCAGACACAATTCGCTACACATTAAGCAACAGATGTTCGCGCTCCCACGGGCTAATCACCTGTAGAAACTCCTGATACTCTTCGCGCTTGATAGATAAGTACACCTGACTGAAAGTTTCACCAAGGATGCCTGACATCTTTGCATCTCCCTCAAACAGATCGAGCGCCTCGATCACCCCGGTGGGCAGAGACCTCGGTAACTCGTACGCCTCATGATCTATCGCATCACGTGGTTTGATCTTTTCAGTCATGCCAACGTAGCCGCAGGCAAGACAGGCGGCAATCGCAAGGTAAGGGTTGGCATCCATACCGACCACTCTATTTTCAACCCGCCGCGCCTTTGGTGCAGATACAGGTACACGAATACCGGTTGATCTGTTGTCTACCCCCCACTCAAGGTTGATCGGTGCAGACGCATCTGGTACGAGACGGCGATAACTGTTGACATAAGGCGCCAGCATACAAACCACAGAATTTATAGAAGTCTGCTGACCACCTATAAACCAGTAGAAAAGATCACTGGGTTGGTCGTCTTTATCATTAAAAAGATTCTCGCCAGTCTTTGCATCAACCACGCTTTGATGCAGATGCATGGCGCTGCCCGGCTGATCTTCCATCGGCTTTGCCATGAATGTGGCATAACAATCATGACGCAGAGCAGCCTCACGTATAGTGCGTTTAAACATGAACACCTGATCGGCAAGCTCAATCGGATCACCATGATTGAGATTGATTTCGAGCTGCCCGGCACCGCCTTCCTGCATTAGCGTGTCAATCTCAAGCCCTTGCGCTTCGGCAAAATCGTAGATGTCATCAACAACTTTTTCATACTCATCAACACCGCTGATGCTGTATGCCTGGCGACTGACCCCACGCCTACCACTGCGGCCCACCGGGGGTACCACCGGATCATCCGGATTGATATTGGGCTTGGTTAGATAGAATTCGAGCTCCGGTGCCACCACTGGCTGCCAACCGCGCGCTTTGTACAGATCAACCACTCGCTTTAACACGCTGCGAGGTGCAAAACCTACCGGGTCACCATCCTGCGTTTCGAGGTCATGAATGACCTGCATGGTGATATCTGAAGTCCACGGTACGGCGCGCGCTGTGGCGTAATCAGGCACCAGTATCAGGTCTGATTCAGTCCATGCGTTGCGAATATCAACTTCGGCATAGTTGCCGGTAATTGTCTGGTAAAAAATCGACGACGGCAGAAACATTCTCTCGGCACGAAAAAATTTTCGCGCAGGCATGGTTTTACCACGACCAATACCAACGATATCCGAAACAACGCACTCCACCTCTTCTATGCGTCTTTCGTTTAACCAGTCTTTTAATGCCGACGGCAGAGTCAGCTTGTCTTCATTCGGAGATTGCACAAATATCCTGTGGCAGAAATTTCAACAATAAGCCTACCTTTACACAGGTTTGCCAGACATTTCAGCAAACCTGTGCAAATTCAATCGGCACTGTTGTTATCCACTCTTACTATTCGTCAACAGAGGTTCTTTCAAACACCCCGGCACTTTCAACCTCAACACCCTTATCGGTGAAGTCAATCTTGTATGAGAGCTTGCCAGCCGGGTAGGAATCCATAAAGCCCGAAATGGTATCGAGTTCGTTATTGCCACCTTGAGGCAATTGATCGATCACCTGGTCCGCTTTATCGAGCAGTTTACGGGTATTGATAGTGGTGAAGAAAAACCCTTCATTGTCATCGCTGCTGAGTCGGTTGGCAAAATCTGCAGCCTGCTCACCACTGTAAATAACAATGCTTTTATCTTTTACCGCTGCAAAAAATTCAGCATCGTCAGGTAGTGGCACAGGGATTACATCGTTAAGAGAGATCGGCGTACCATCCAGCGGTATATCACCCAGCATCGCCATCTGCGGCAGTATCCGCAAGGTCTGCAAAAGTGAGGCAGGATTTTCCGCAGCAATCGCTATGGCACTGTCAATGCCCTTAACAGGAATAGAGGCGCTGGTATCGACCTCGCCATCATATAGGTTAAATGATATACCGGTTATGCCGCGAGCCATGCCACTGACCATTGCCGCACCCATGGACATGGTGCTGATGTCTGTGCCAGCCAGCCTGTTTAAGGGGGTCAATACCTCACATTGATAGTCTATACCTTGCAGCAGGTCAGTTAACGACGCCGCCAGCTGAGGTGTTGTATCTACATCAATGCCCAATCCCATTGAAAACATCGCTTCACTACTGGATTGTGAAACCGGCACAGCACCTCGCATTAAGCGTAAGGTGTCAAGCACTGCGTCGTTTTTTAGAACCATCGCCATGTGCGCATCAAAATCGATATCAGTATCACTGGTGTTCCATTTGCGGTAACCACCGACAATCATCGGCATGGATCGCGCGAACTGGCGCACTTCAGCCCGGCAAGGGTCTGTTGAAAATTCGCCGATCTCATCTTCAGCCGATGACAGTGATTGAATCTGACGTGCAGCGAGACTCCCGCCGCCGGTCACAGCATCTGCCAGCAGGTTGATATCAAGATACATCATCATTTCATCGCCATAGCCCCAGTCACTTCGTATCTCTTTGACTTTGCCTGACTGTTGTAACGATTCCTCCGGTTTGCTCAGCCCAAGCAATTGATCCAGCACTGCAGGATCATAAGCATCCGATGCGATTGCGAAAACCAGCTCATTATCGACTGCCGCGGTGATTAATCCAGGACCGGTTTTATCACCCGACTGCATCTTCAGTTTTTGTTCTTTCTGGTTGGTCAGCCTGGCCAGCTGTTTTTCAAGCTCGGACTGGCGAGTGGAGCTTGAGGAGACCACGGCTGCCGCCTCGGCGATCTCTGTGGCGGCCAGTGCGATGCCGTTGGCATCGTTCTGAGTCTTAGCCGAGTCGAGTTTTGCATTGGCAGCCTCGAGCAATGCCGCCGCGGTTTGATTATCCTGTTCAACACCACTTAGCAATGTGTTGAGATGTTGAATTTCACTTTCGATATCGGCAAGCGACGAGCCCCGGGTGGCGTCTGATTCATTGTCAGAATCGTCACCCAATGGAGTAATTCTTACCTCAATACCACGATGAGTCATTGTGTCGAATGTTATGTCACTTTCAGACGTCGCTTGCTGAAACGTTTCTTCAAATTTTGCAGTGTCAGCAGAGACCCGCAACACCGGCATCACACCAACGGTATAGCCGCTGAATTCAAGCTCCTCACCCAATCCCCACTTACCGGCAACAGCCTTCGGATCGCGCAGAAACTCGACCACTGAGTTGAGCATGTCCGCATCAACCGGGCCCGCTTCTGCTAACAGCCCCTCCAAAGTCTTACCATCGAGGCCAGGCAACAGTGCAAAGAGGTCTTCCACTGCAATCGGCTTACCGGTTCCAAAATAGAACAGCGTGTCGTCCGGAACCAGCTCCAGCTGTTTATTCGCCAACACTGGCTGGCTGAAACTCAAAGCGCAAAGTACCGCCGTAGCTGCCGATAAGCGGGTGAGTCCGGGACGCAAAAACTCCATTCAATTCTCCTAGGATGCCTGCTTCAGGCACTATCCGGTTACATAAAAATTAATCTCAGTGCCACGCTTTTTACGCATTGCAGGTTCCAGCCAAAGCCGTTTTAAGATTATCAGGTGACGGCTCTCATGGTATTGAAGATCAGTAAGAAAAACCACCGGCGCCATACCGGCCTGTAATACTCCCCAGAGCCTGACCCCATAGCTACAACTCAGAGCGACAACCCAGAGCTACAACCCAAAGCTACAACCCAAAGCTACAACCGAGCGCTAAAACCCGGAACTGCACACCTGGGCTGCAACAATTGTCAAAACCCGCAATTTGTCGCAGACTGCCGATCACTACTGATCAAGCGGAAGTTTCATGCCCGTATTCCAGATTGAAAAGTCTATTGAAATCAATGCACCTGCTGAGCAAACCCGGCAGGCCATCCAGAATTACAACGTGTGGCATATCTGGTCACCGTGGTTTTGTATGGAGCCATCAGCGTCGCTCACCGTTGAGGGCAATGCCGCTGAGCCCGGTCATGCCTACTCGTGGCAGGGGGATATGATCGGTGCCGGTAGCATGGAGCTCGCCAGCACCAACGGCGACACCGACCATATGAACCTGACCTTCCTGAAGCCTTTCAAGTCGAAAGCGAGCGTCAGATTTCAGACCACAGCAATCGACAACACAACTTCCCGGGTTACCTGGCAGATGGACAGCAGCCTGCCGTTTTTTATGTTTTTCATGGTCGGCACCATGAAAGCCATGATTGGTATGGACTACGAGCGCGGACTAAAACTGTTGAAGGAGTATGTAGAGACCGGCGCTGTGACGTCGAGCACCACCATCGACGGTATCGTTGACGTTCGTGCCCTGCACTACCACGGACTGGAAACTGAAACCGGCATGGCAGACATTGCCGAGTCAATGCATCGTGCATTTGGCGAAGTCATGAAAACCGCGCAGGGCAAAACAACAGAACACTATTGCGGTGCGATCTACAACGACATGAACATAAAAACGCAGCATTGCAGGTACACCGCATTTGCTCCAGTGGCGCGGGAACACGCGAGCGGTACCATAGGCGGCTGCCGGGCGCTAAAAGTGGTACATACGGGGAGCTATCACCATCTTGGTAACCCATGGGCAACAGCGTATACCTGCCAGAGACATGAAAAGCTAAGGCCTCATAAAAAGATCAAACCTTTTGAGTTATATTTGAATGACCCCGATAAAGTTGCAGCGAAAGATCTGATTACTGAAGTTTATATTCCGGTTGCGGGCTAACGCACTTACGCTCACCATCGTAATTCAATACTCTATACAGACAAATGTTGTTTGTATTTAAGCGATTGTTTAGCCGGCTACAGACACCACTACTTATAGAAAAATGACTTTAATCACGAGCTAATGCAACATGGACTATCGGATTCGAAATGCAACCGCGGCAGACGAGCAAACACTGGTTGAGCTAATGCCACGATTAGCAGACTTTGCAGTGCCGCAAAACAGAAATCCTCAAGACCTCTGGCAAGGTGACGCCAGGCTACTCAAGAAAGCGCTAACCGGCGAAGCACCTGACACACATACGCTGGTTGCTGAAAATGAATCCGGCGTCGCAATTGCGATCGCCATGTATACTTTGAAAGCCGAGCTGATAAGCAATGCCGCCAGTGCCCATCTGGAAGCGCTGGCCGTGCACCCGGATCATGCCAGACAGGGCATAGGCAAGCAGCTGATCACTGCGTGCAGCGATGCTGCTCGCCAGCAAGGGGCTGTCGCGTTAAGCCTGCATGTATTCGCCAACAACAGTAAGGCAAGAGCGCTTTACAACAACTGCGGCTTTGATGAAGAAATAATCCGCTGTTACAAAAGCCTTTAATCAAAGAATCATCTGGATGAAGCATTTTCCGTATCGATTCAGCAGCTTGCAAACTGCGTTAGGTTTATCTGTGATCAAGATCTCGAGCTACTGATACCGTCCATGTTGCCATATGATGTGACAGGCGCCCCGTATCACCATGTACGATTCCCACAACCAAACATCGCCATTGCCACCGATCATTCGCTATTGATTCCCCCATGGAAATCTGGTCTCCTAACTGATCACAGGTTACGCAATTCAACTTATGTCAGACCCCAGAATCCTTAGCATTTGCAACTCCAAAGGTGGCGTTGGTAAATCTGTCGTCACACTCATGGTGGCGACCGCACTAGCAGAACAAAAAAATAAAAAGGTGCTGGTACTGGACTGCGACTCGCAGGCATCTGTGCTGTCAATGTATGACCAGGAAAAAGAATACTATCCTGATGACACGCCACTGATTGAGGTCGAGGCAATCAGCCCCAGGCGTGTCAATACGTTTTTGAAAAGGTTCGGCGCCGACTACGACGTTATTTTTATTGATATACCCAGAATGACCGATAAAAAAGCAGACAACCCGACAGTTATGCTGCTCTACAACTGCGATGGCATTCTTGTGCCGGTCATCGGCTCCGAGATTGACTCACTGGCGACCCACGAATTTCTTGAAATTATCAATGAATGTTTTGAATATAAAGCAGAGATGGAAGAAACACTTACCGCCTTTGGTTTTATCAACCGCAGGAACCAGCGCAAAAGCAATGAGGAAACGGAAACCGAGCTCAAAAAAGCCGGATTGAAAATGTTTCGCAACTCGCTGCCCGATCTGCGCATCTTTACCAAACCGTCTGTCTTTGCTTCACCCCTTGCCACCGCTGAGGGCGAACGTCGTTTCAGTCCGTTTTTCAAAGAGTTTTGCCGAAAGTATTCACTTTGATCTGGCTAGACGCCCAAACAGGCTCTTGATTTTTCAATCGCGTCCTTAACTGCACTGACGTACCCGGATCCAAATTTTATTGCATGCACAACCAACGGTGCCAACTGATGTAACGCCACCCGCCCGGCAAATCCGGCAGTGAGCGGATAAGTGTCGTTATAGGCTGCAAAACACTGCGCCGAATAACCACCAAAGAGCTGCATCATGGCCAGATCAAATTCCCGATGACCACCGTGAGCAGCAGGATCTATCAACCAGCTACAACCTTTGCTGTCGGTGATACGGTTTCCAGCCCACAAATCGCCGTGCAGCAAACTCGGCTTGTCGTTTGCAATCAACAGTGCAGAAAGTTGATCTGCTATCTGTTCAATCGCTCGACAATCTTTGCCACTGAGAGCCTTTTTACCCCGGGCTGTCTCTGCCAGTGGATACAGCCTGCGTTGCGCGTAAAACTCATGCCACGTATCACAAGGCATGTTTGGCACTGCAAGGCTACCGGTCGTGCGCGAGTCCGGCCGGCCAAACTGTGGCCATTGCTGCCGGTGCAATTCTGCCAGCGCTCTGCCCAAATCGGCGTCATCGTTGCTGTTACCCGGTTCAATCCATTGCATTGCCAGAAACGGTGGTTCATCGCTGACCGCCAGTACCTTCGGGATTCTGACGGTGCCTGTGTTGTGCAGCCACTGAAGCCCGCTGGCCTCGGTGCTAAAAAAATGCTCCGGGGGATCGGCGTGCGTTTTGACAAAGATCGTGCGACCGTCACTCAGGTCCGCTCTAAACGCGGTTGCAAAATCACCCCCGGTGAGAGCCTCCTTAAAGACAAGCTCTGCATCGAGCATTTGCTCGAGTGTTTGCTGCCAGTGAAAGGTTTTCACGGTAGAGTATTTGCCTGTGTGAACGCAACCTTACGGCGCGCTGAATTTTGATTGGTGCAGGTTGTCTTACCCAATGGAAGCGCTCCATCACAACCTACGTAATAACCAGTTCATATGCATGAACTCAAACATGAGCGCAACAATAAGCCCAATAAAATAAGCCAAATAAAATAAGTAAGTGCTACAGATAAATAAAGGTCAATTGAAACCCCGAACCACTGGTTCACTATACTGGTTCACTGTAATTGTGCGTACGGGCCGGACAGAATGGTTGCTATGCAACCTGCAAGCTGTAATTCTCTACTTCAACCAACCTCAGTCGTAACACGTTGCATGACATTGAACTTATCACGGCCACACACTGGCGCAACCCGCGTAATTGCACTGCTGTCTCTGTTGATTTTTTGCAGCGCCTGCCAGCGTGGCGAATTCAGTGACAATGAAACAGCCATTCTAAAGTCTCTTTCATTCAGCAAGCTCGGCGACCCGACCGCACTATCAAACCGCTATGCGTTCAATCCACAAGCACAACAACTGGGTGAGCAATTTTTTCACGAAACCGGGCTCAGTGGCAGCAATCAATTCTCCTGCGCAAGCTGCCATCTACCAGACAAGTTTTTCACCGACGGTCTGCCCACCGGTATCGCGGCAGGGGTTACTAACAGAAATACGCCACCGCTACACGGGGTCGCATGGCAGACATGGCAATATTGGGACGGACGGCGTGATTCGCTATGGTCACAAGCGTTAACACCGATAGAAGCACCACTGGAAATGGCCAGTGACCGGGTGACTGTTACCCGGTTTATAGCTAGCTCGGCAGATTACAGACAACAATACGAATCACTGTTTGGCACGCTACCGTTTACAGGAACCGAACCTGTGTTATCGATTGCCGCCACCCCTACCGGTACTGAAACAATGCGGCAAAACTGGAGAGGTCTGCCATCCGACACGCAAGACAAAATCAATACCGTGTTTGCCAATATCGGCAAGACCCTTGGTGCTTACCAGTATACGCTTAAACCGGTAAAAACGCGCTTTGACGCTTTTATTGAAGAAGTCCTCGACGGTAAATCACCGGGGCAAATTAAATCCCTTGATAAAACAGAGTTGAAAGGGGCTAAGTTATTTCTCGATGAAACCAAAACCCAGTGTCTTGAGTGTCACAACGGCCCGTTACTTTCCAATGGTGCGTTTCACAATATCGCCACCGGCAACTTTACCGGCCCTGTTTTTGACTTCGGGCGAGAGTTCGGCTCGCAGGCGGTGCTGCTTAATGAATTCAACTGCCAGGGTAGATACAGCGATGCAAAATCAGAAGACTGCCTGCACCTGATTTACATGAGTCGTGATGTCACACACATGCGGGGTGCATTTAAAACACCCACCTTACGCAATATCACCAACACAGGTCCGTACTTTCATGATGGACGATTCAGCTCGCTTGAACAGGTTGTTCGTTTTTATGCCAATCCTCCTGCATGGACGCGACCTGATGAACACGAACTCAGGCCGGGCTTTGAACTGGAAGAGAAGGAAATTATCGCTTTATCCCGGTTTCTGCAAAGCTTCGAGCCACTGGCAGAAGCGCAACAGTAACCCGGATACAAAAAAAACACAGGCAACTGTATTTTAAGCACATTCTAATCGAGGGCTATTTGCGAACAGCTACTCACAAAAGCCGCTAACGAAGCATTTTTGCAATAGCATCTGATTCACCACGCCTTAACGCGTAGTCTAATGCTGTTCTGCCGAAACCGTCGACAACCGTTTTGTCTGCAGATTGATCCAACAACAAACGAACAATATCCGGGTGATTTTTAAATGAGGCGAGTATCAATGGTGTCACACCCTCACCATCGATCCAGTTTACCTCTGCACCGCTTTGTATTAACTGCCTGACCACATTGGTGAGTCCATCACGAGCAGCGAATATCAATGCCGTGTTTCTATTGCGATCAAATGCATCAGGCGCAGCACCCGCATTCAGTAACTGACCCACAACCTCTGCATCCCGTGCTTTCGCTGCTGTAACCAGGAATTCAGTTCGCTCAGAGACCGGCAACACATGCAGACCCTTGCCCCAGCTTCCCGCCATTAAAGCACTGCCAGTGTTTTTAACATGCAACACAGGCAGCCCCTGCGAGTACTGACTTACGCTGCCGTCCGCAACCGAATATTCCCACAATCCATCCTTCCAGCTACCAATGTAAAGCCGGTTGGCCGCAATCGAGATAGAAGACAACCTGATACCGGCAAAGCGCTCAACTCGATTCCATTGACGGTTGGCCGCCGGTCTGATGATCAGCCCGTTTTCACCAACGGCAGCAATGAGTCCGGAATGCGCTGCTGCTTCGTATATTCCCTCTTCGCTACTGATTCTTTGCCAGGTATCTCCGCTATCTGTGGATTGGAACAGGCCAAGTGATGGGGAAGCCGCAAGCAGCAACGAATCTGCATTCGAGCTTAGCGACCAGAAATAACCGGACGCGAGGCCCGAGGCACTCCAGCTGGCTCCGCTATCATCACTTTTCCAGATACCGCCGGCACCGGTTGCCGCGAGCACTCTTCCTGATTGAAGCACCAGAATACTGCGTATATCTTTTGCCGGAATGTCAGTGACCCGGTCAAAACTCTGACCGGCATTTTGCGATCGGTAGAGCCCGTGCTTCCATGTGCCGGCCAGCAGGATAGACGGACTCACCACCGCAACCGCCTGAACATCTGTGGCATTGGCCGAGAGGGGTTTTCCGCCGTTGAGAAACTGCCAGCTGACTCCTGCATTGCTACTTGCAAACAGTTTTGCATCACCAGCCGCCGGGCCTTTATTGCCAACCACAATTAAAGATTGATCGTGTGGTGCTATAGCGATGGAGCGGATAACTCTGCTCTTGAGTTTGCTGAAGCTACCGCCCCACAGTTCATTGGCAGCCAGTTCAGAACCCACAGTAAACGCAAAAGCCACAGCGGTAAGTAGGTGCGATAGTTTCATCATTGTCGATTGATCCGGCAGTGTCACTGGGTGGTGAGTTGAATGCGATTTTCGACTGGAGATTACATCAATGGTTCCGGACGTATCATTTGCGCTATGCACCAACGACCGGACTTGTCAGGTGGATACCGGCCACGGCTAACGGCCACAGCTAACGGTCACGGCTAACGGTCACGGCTAACGACTTGGGCTACCGAACAAAACTGCAAAATTGAACATTGCTGAATACTTCAAAATTCAGACAACAATACCAAATGCATAAGCTCCACAGAGCTAAGGATTGAATGATTCTCAGGCAGCTTTGTTGAGCAAATAGCCGTTACTGATCTGTATCAGATTCATCCCTGCCTGTTTTGCCTTAAACATTGCGTTATCTGCAGAAGTAATCAGTGCCCGCATAGATGAACCGTCGGTATCTGAAAATCCTATCCCTATACTGGCACCTAGCTCCACAGCATTGCCACACACGGTCAATGGCTTACCAACCTGGTCAATAATATTGCGAGCGAGTTGAATACAGGTATCAGTATCTGTGTTACTCCGGCAGAGCACCATAAACTCATCACCACCGATTCTCGCAACCAGTTCATCCTTCGGTACCACCTGCTGCAGCCGTTTTGCGACTTTTACAAGCGTTTCATCACCCACATCGTGGCCAAAACTATCGTTTACTGCTTTGAAGCGATCAAGATCAATGTATAAAAGCGCCACCGAACGATAAAGTATTTCAAGCTGATCGGTGATCGTTTCGAACATTAGATTGCGATTAGGCAGACCGGTCAAACTGTCGTAATACGCAAGTTCCCGGATTCGTTCTTCGGAATGCAACAACGCTTCTTCAATTCTTTTGCGCTCAGAAATATCCGCTACAAATCCATCAAGATATTCAACCTTGTTGTTGGCATCATAAATACCAACACCCTGCTCGGAGACCCAGATATAGTTGCCATCACGCCGCTTCAGTCGATACTCCAGATTCCATGAAGCGTGAGACTCGACCGCGTCAAGTACTTCACGTTCGACATAGTCAACGTCATCAGGGTGAATCAAGCTGGCGAACGAGAAGACCTTGTTGCCGACAATATGATTGACGCCATAGCCAGTGAGCGCTTCAACCCCTTCACTCATATGACGCATGGTCCAATGCTCATCACAGGCACAACGAAAGAACACCCCCGGGATGTTATTCATCAGTTCTTTATAGCGTATCGGCATAGCTAATAGTCCACCTATAACCGAAGTAATTGTTTAATAAGTCGAAACGGCTGACCAGCGCACTCTTGTTCCTTAGCCGAATATACTGATAAATCTTTAGCCTTGCTGGCGGCAAGTGCGGCGCCTTACCGTTTTCGGCTACGGGTATGAGCAGTAGGCTCGGCTTTAAGCGGATCATCCGGCCACGGGTGCTTCGGGTACCTGCCTGCGAGTTCTTTTTTTATAGCCGGGTAACTGTTGTGCCAGAAATTCCCCAAATCCTCCGTCACCTGTACCGGTCTGCGCGCTGGCGACAACAATTCAATCTTTAGTGCAATACGTCCGTTAGCAATTGCTGGATTTTCCCTGCAGCCAAACATCTCCTGAAGCTTGACCGACAACACCGGATTGCCCTTTTCCATATAACGAATTTTGTGAAGTGCACCGCTGGGCACTTTGTACTTTTCCGGCATCAGCTGCTCCAGCCGTTGTTGCTGCGGATACTGCAGCAACGCAGTCAGGATTGACCCAAAGTCCAGCCTCCTCAAGTCTTTCAAGCTACGAGTATTTTGCAGATACGGCGTGAGCCATTGCTCAAGCTGCGCCAACAAGGATTGATTATCAACCGCCGGTAAGTCACTGTCATTACCTTCAAGCTGACGCAATCTGTCTACTCTGGCCTGCCATTCGCAAATACTCTCAGGCAGATTAAGACATCCAATGCCACTTTTCCTGATGCCATCAATCAGAGCAGAGGCACGTTGCTCGTTACTGATTTCAGAAATCATCTGACGCTGTACGATCACAGCACCAACCCGCAACTGCTTTTCCGCAATAACCCGTTCTTTTTTTATATCCCACTGAACGACCTCGGTGGTATCAAAGTGATTTACACTGTGTTGCTGCAGTAGCTCAATATTCAGTGGCAACGCCGCGAAAATTCGAGCCTCGCGGCCCTGCCCGCCAAGGTTTGCGATAACCAGATATTCATGTTGTGTCAGTGGATCATCTTCCCTGATCACCGCACCGACACCATTGCTAAGCAAGTATCTGATATCTCGATCGTCAGTCGAAGTGGTACGCCGACACGCTATACGATCCGGGTACGCCTGCGCCAGCAGCAACGCAAAATCGTTCTCGGGCTCATCGCTGCTATTATCAACAAGGCTTCCAGCTCGCTCAACCAACTGGCGTTGTCTGCGGCTGGTTGTTTTTAAACGCTGCCTTACTAATGGTGACAAATGAGTCTGCGTTTGTTGTGCTGTTTCCTCCAGCACGGTTGCAATTGCAGCCGCCACACTAAGCCCGCCGTGCTGCGCTGCCCATACGAGCATATGACCTACACGAGGGCTGACAGGCAGCTTTGCAACAATCCGACCGTGCGCTGTAAGACCATCAGTTGACCAGATCCCTAGTTGGGTCAATAAGGCTTTAGCCTGCGCTATCGCACCCGACGGTGGTGTATCGATCCACGGTAAAGTCGCGATATCTACAGCACCCCAAACAGCAGATTCAAGCAATAACGACGACAACTCTGCGCGTTTTATTTCAGGCTGCCAACTGGCTGCACGCGAAGCATGTGATTCTTCAGACCATAAGCGGTAACAGACACCCTGCCGGGTACGCCCTGCTCTGCCTGTCCTTTGAACAGCACTGGCTTTATTCGCCATAACAGATTCAAGTTTTTCAATGCCGGAGGATATATCGAGCCGGGTACGACGCTCTATGCCGGAGTCAATAACAATACCGACGCCCTCTATCGTGATAGAGGTTTCAGCGATACTGGTACTGAGAATGACGCGTCTGTGGCTGGCAGTCTGCCTGTTAGCCCGTGTCGCTGCTTCCTGTGCTTTGCTGCTCACACCGCGATGCAGCCGATGCACGGTGACTTCTGTGCCAACACCGTGCTGCAACAATCGCGCAACAGACTCAATTTCTGACTTACCGGGAAGAAAAACCAACACATCACCAGGGTGCTGGTGCAGCGCTTCAACAACAGACTTTGCAACGGCCTGCAAAATCGTTGTGTGCTTTGTTGCACGCCAGAAAACCTCCACCGGATACTGTCGCACTTGACAGGTAATCGGATCCTGCACACCGAGGTGTTGGCATATAACATCACTATCCAGTGTTGCAGACATAACTAATAAACGAAGATCAGGGCGGACCTCGCGCTGTACATCAAGGCATAAAGCCAGCCCGATATCTGCATGTAGACTCCTCTCGTGAAACTCGTCAAAGATCACCAGAGAAACGCCGTCAAGCAAAGGATCAGTTTGCAGTATTCTTGTTAGCACCCCTTCTGTGACGACTTCCAGTCGCACTCGCCGTGACACAACCGACCGGCCACGCATACGAAGTCCAATGCGACCACCAAGGGGTTCATTGAGTTGTGATGCCAAACGCTCTGCAACATTTTGTGCTGCAATGCGCCGAGGTTCAAGCATCAGGATCTTTCCAGTAAAACCTGACTCAAGAATACGCAGCGGAAGAAGCGTGCTTTTACCGGCACCGGGTTCAGCCTGCAGAACAGCATTGCCGGATCGAATTGACTGGCAAACCGCTCCGGCGACATTATCGATCGGCAACCGGTCGTTTTGATTCATTGGCTGGCTTGAAGATAGTGAGGAATTTTTTACGGGAGTAGTTTGCCACACAAACTAATACCGTACAGACATACTGGCGGTGTATTCGATCATACCCTGCCACCTTGTTGAGGCACTGTGCCTCAGATAAACGTAATGGAATTATCCATTGACCGGCACGGGCCACAATACTCATGCACAGTTCATTGACTGCATCGTTACTGTCTTGTGTGCCCGTTTAAAACTTGGTTCGGCTCTAGCTTATAGCCTATTGACAACACTTATTGGTTGAGATTCGTAGTCGCCAGCAGTTGCGGTTTGTTTTACCACTGCATTTGAAAAGCACCGGGAAGTGCTGCAGCAGGACGTTGCCTGCCGAAGAAGTCGAGCAATGCATCGTTATGCAATTGACCTGGTCGGATAAGCTCTCGAACATTCTCATGTAGTCGCAGGTCACCTGCAACTGGATTTATAAACCATGCTGCATGTGCACCGGTCTCATTACGTTGAGCAAACTGCTGTGTGTAGTCTCTGCATTTACCAGTGAATTTACAAAATTCCCGCTTCAGGCGGTCCCCACTATGCACGATGGGAGCGTCTGCCAGATTGTTACTAAACTCAACTTCTGTGTTATTCCAACGCGACTCAATAGCAAATGGTGTGTTGCCATTAGTGAGTATTGTGTTGTGCAACACTTTGGTTCCGGGTGAGTCCCAAACAAGTATGGCGGCATCTGCACGCCATCTGCGCCAGGTAGAGAAGAGTCCAGGAGACATAATGATCAAATTGTTTCTGATTATGCCGCCAAAGTGATCGCTGTTGTTGTCTGCAAGACCATAGGCAATGGCACGATCAACATTGATGAACAAGTTGTTTTCAGTGAGTGTGTTTCTTGAACCTCTCCATACAAGAATCGCTGCGTTCCATAGATGATCTGCATCATCCGGCGCATGAAAGTTGATAAAGCGATTATTGCGTATGCGCCAACCGCGCCCGCCATGCACATCAACGCCGTTGGTATATCCCGTACCGGAACCATCGTGATCAGTTTTTGGCGGTCCGTCAGGGTATTCCATTACACTGTATTCGACTATTCCGTTATCAACGCCTGCTCCACCCTGCCTCGGGTTGGATTTAACAAACTGCTGTCCTGCGTTAACCATTCTGACGTTGTAGATTCTTGGTGAATCAGATGCACCGTTGATTTGTATTGGATGGTTGTAGATCTCCGCCACAGTCATGTTTGCAATGGTAGTGTTTTTTGCTCTTATCCAGAAGCCGGAAGTAACGCCGGAGTGATTTTTATTCTCCATACCTTTGCCGAGCAAAACGACTTTGTCGCATACAGTCTCAAGGCCGCGTATCGTGAGGTTATCGGTGGTGACACTCACTGGCGCCGTCAGCCTGTACACACCGGGTTTGAGAATAATTGTGGTGTTTTCTTCAGCTCGCCTGACAGCCTGGTACAAACCTGATACCGAGCCAACGGTCAGCAAGCGGTCACTGGGTGTTTTCAACTCCGGAGCAGAAATACAATTTTGTGAGGACTCCTGCGAGTACGCACTGCCGGCGTACAACCCGATAGAGAGTATGGAACCGATCCATACTATTTTTGCAGAAAGAATTAGTCTATCAATCACTGAGTTTCAACCTGGCACTCTTAATTTTTATATAACTTCAACAAAAACTTCGGATGGATTATTGGGTAAACAGGGTAACAGTTTTTCTCATCAGAGACGCACTGGTAAACTTTACGATAATACTCATTCCCATGTAATTCTCTGATTGCTTCACCGGTATAATTATAAGAATTGTTACTTCGCTCAGCAGGTACTTTGGGCGAAGCTGGTCTGGCATAACGCGTTGCTATTAACTCTATTTATTACCTGTAATTATTACCTGTAATTATTACCTGTTGCGGCCATTACCTGTTACCGCGTCCAGTGCCAAAGTCAGCGCTTTCAAATCTGTGGAAGGTAAAGATAACGTTGAAATCTCATCGCTGATAACAGCATCCGCATCGCTAACGAGTTCTTCACCAGCGCGGGTTAAACTCGCCACTGTCTGCCTTGCATCACGCTGATTTTTCCGGGAGATGACAAAACCGGTTTTTTCCAACGGCTTTAATGCCCGAGTCACGGCAGAAGGTGTCAGATTAACTGCAAAAGCGAGATCCACCCGCGAGGCAGAGCTGTCGGGCTGCTCCTGTAATCGCTTTAAAAGAAAATACTCTGTAAAACTTACACCGCGCACCGCAGAAAGTACTCTGTCAAAACGCCTTTCGATCCTGCCGGAAGTCGCCAACAGTGAGAATACAAATTCGCTTTTTTTCTTGCTCATACTTGCATAATACGTGAATACTCACGCATTATGCAATTATTTGAGTGGGCAACGACAACGTTGCTGTGAAGCATTATCTTGCCCGTGAAAATTGTTACTGCCGATCCCACCAGCTATTCCAGGCATTCAGATCGTATGCAAACCGCTGACCGGTTATTGCGGTAAGTGCACCGATGACATCCGCTTTCACCCACAACGGATCGGACATATTGTTCAAACGGGTAATGAGCTCACCCAGCGTGGCTTTATCATTTTGCGCAAGCCAGCCAGTTGCAACAATTGAGGCAACCGATGGGTCGAAAACTTTTCCGCTGTCAGGCACCTGCAGTTGGTGATCAGGGTTTATCCAGGATGGTTCGATTCGACCATTGCCGTTGATTGCCAGAGTGGTTACAAGGAACCAGCGAATCAGATCCTGCCGGCTGATTGTCTGACCGGTGAACATCGTGGTTGGCTCACCACTGATAGGCTGTGATAACAACTGCGTTACAGCCACACCGAACTCCGGCTTTTTAAGATGCGGGTGTCTGCCCAGACTGCGACGTAAAACACGGGCATAGTTCGCGGTGTTATCTGGATCGCTGATGATTGATTTTAGATCCTGCGTGATGGACTCAACCAATGCACTATCCAGATCTTCCGCTGTGCTTATGTTTTGCAACGATTGAACGCTTCGAGTTTTTGCTTGCTGGGCTTGCGCTTGACCATAAAGAAGTAGTGCACCGCCGCTGTTGCTGTATGTGCCAATCGCCACAACTCCATTAAGACTGGTAAGCGATATTGGCACATCACTAAATTGTTGGATCAGCCTGAGACTGTTATTTTCTGCGTACTGCCACAAAGCACCCGGTGTTTGCTTGTTGTTTGCGTTGTGGGTAGCCAGCCAAAGTGTGTCACCGTCAGAGTGCATCGCTCTGGGACGATGCCCCTCTGGCAGCTCGACTTTGATACTCTGGTTACCATCAAAACGCATTAACTGGCGCGAATTGCCGGAATCGACAAAGGCAAAAATGGCGTTGTTGTGTCGGGTCAGGTTATCCACCCGCTCGCTTGCAGGCCAGCCGCTAACCGGATCCGGCTTATCACCATTAAGTGAAAATAACTTGGCTTCGTTTTTCCCTCTGGCAGAAGCGCCAACGATACAATCATCACCAAGCTGATCGACACTGACAATTCGGCTAAATCTATTGGTGGCAGCCGGGTAGTCGTATTGAACCTGCCATTTGCCATTTTGCTGCATACGGTGCAACTGCCCTGTCCATGATCCGGTTGCTGCAACCAGATCGCCGTCGCAAACATTCATCGCATGCACATGCATGACACTACCCGATTCCATCGCGCGCCATTCCCAGTTGGTGCCATCTGTGACTGCATACTCACCAGAGCCTGCACTGCGGCGCGGGTCTTCATACGGCCAGTGCAACAAGCCTTCGAAGATCACCGGCGCTCCGGTATCCTGTGAAAAGAGACTTCGTTCGTAGCGGATCGAGTTGTCGGCCACGGAATAACTGTAGATATCAGCGCTGTTATTGTCTCTGTAAGGCTGGCTGTTGACTAACCAGATTCGGTCTTTGTATGCAATAAGGTGTGAAACACCGGGCCACTGCTCAAAGGTTGCAACGCGTGAAACCTGCGACCAGGTCGCACCCGACCAGGCGATACACAGAAAGACGCCTGTAGCGAACAGAGCACGCCGGGCACTCGACTTGTGCGCTTGGATTTGCTTTGGTTGACCGGCCATTGGGACACCTGATTGGGGCATCCGTTTATGACTCTAACTACATCAGCCAGTTCCCGCGCTGCGAGAAGGATGTAGCGCTCAAGAGGTTGCCTGTCGTCAGTACAGAGGGCTCTTCCAGCTAATCCAGCCTACGATGTAGATCGAAGTAGCATTTTGACAGTATGCCTGCGTAGGGGCGATAAGCGACAGCGCGTCTACCATGTAATCAGCGCCGGATGCGCTTCCAGCTTATCCAGCCTACGGTGTAAATCTAAGTAGTGTTTTGACAGTCTGCCTGCGTAGGGGCGATAAGCGACAGCGCATCTACCATGTAATCATTGCCGGATGCGCTTCCAGCTTATCCAGCCTACGGTGTAAATCGATGTAGTGTTTTGACAGTCTGCCTGCGTAGGGACGATAAGCGACAGCGCATCTACCATGTGTAATCACCGCCGGATGCGCTTGCAGCTTATCCGGCCTACGGTGTAAATCGAAGTAGTGTTTTGACAGTCTGCCTGCGTAGGGGCGATAAGCGACAGCGCATCTACCAGCTGTCTATAGCCGAACGATATGTTGAAACAACTAACCGCCCGCAACGCGAAGACGTATACCTTCAACCGAAACTATTCGGGCACTTTCACCGGCTTCAATTTCGGCGTACTGGCCCTCTGCCAGCTCCGCCTGCCAGTCACTTCCCGACCACACCACCACACCCGGTGATTCTCTGGTTACCTTGCTTGTTACGGTAACTCTCTGGCCAACTGCGTTGTTACCTGAAATTCCTGAAGGCTGCTTTTGCCATCTTCTAAGTGGTGCATACAGCACAGCGGTAACGATGGCAGATGCCACCAGAAAAACCAGGGTTGTGATCAGGAAACTGGCATCACCCATCAACCATGCAAACGCCGCTGCTATCAGCGCTCCGATGCCAATAAAAAACAACCAGAATGTAGTGAACTGAAATACAAGCATCTCAACTGCAAGTAGTGAAACTCCCGCAAACAAGAATATCCAGAACGGGTTCATCAGCTCACTCCGGGGACAGAGCTGGTTTTGTTGTCGACTTTATCTTTAAGCAAGTCAAACGCGGTGTAGGCTTTGGCGACCATGCTGGCAACATCACTGCCATCTCCCGGTAACAGTGCAACCGTACCTTCTCTTGCAAGCTTCTCAAACGCTGCCACATATTGCTCGGCAAGCTGCTGGGCAACCGCGGCAGAACCGCCTTCGGTGTTTATCGCTGCAGATATAGTTCGAATAGCTTCAGCTCTGGCGGTTGCTTCAACCGTAAGTGCCTCAGCGTTACCCTGTGCGCGTAGTATTTGCGCCTGCCGGTCACCCTCGGCCTGGTTGATCTGTGATTGGCGGTAACCTTCGGAGGTTGTCACCTGTACCCGTCGCTCCCGCTCTGCGCCCATCTGCTTTTCCATCTCTTCGAGGATTGTTGCAGGCGGTGTGATGTCCTTAACCTCATAGCGTAATACTTTTGTACCCCAGACTTCAGAGGCTTCATCTATCGCGCGTGTTACATGTGCGTTGATGTTCTCACGGGATTCAAAGGTATCGTCGAGGGACAATTTGCCAATCTCCGCACGCATGCTTGTCTGTGCCAGCTGTGTAATTGCAAACTGCAGATTTTCAACGCCGTACGATGCCGCTTTGGGATCCATGATTTTCAGATACAACACGCCGTCAATGCCAAGCGCGACGTTGTCGCGGGTAATCGCCTGTTGCGATGCAACGTCGACGGCGTACTCTTTTAACGAGTGTCGATAGGCTACCCGTTCCAGCACGGGTATGGTGACGTGTAATCCGGCAAGCAGCGTGCGGTTGTATTTACCCAGTCGTTCTACAACATACGCTTCGTTTTGCGGCACGATGCGAATAAACGATTTTAAAAACAGCAGCAACAACACCACTGCACCGATCAAAAAAGCAAGCCCCATGGATTCAAACCCTATCGATTCAAACATATCATCCCCTGTAAAAATGTGGTCATCGTACCCTGACGCCGACACTTACTTAACCCACGCTAGAGAACCTAACGTGGGGGTCGTCAAGCTGTTTTACAAATCAAATGCGGTTTGAAAACAGCGAAAGCGGTCGATCTGCCTCGCTGAAAATCGTGGTGATCTGCATAGCAAACAAGCGGGATAGCAAGTCACCGGGTCGGGCTTTACCTGTCAACAGGCAGCAATGCATACATTCTACCCGATTGCTTCATCTCCCCGGCAAGACGCTCGGCATCGGCACCTGCGCCAAAAAATACATCAGCTCGTACATGGCCCTTAATCGCACCACCAGTGTCCTGGGCAACCATTAGACGCTGGAACTGAGCGCCATCTGGCAGTGTTGTGTCTATCCAGACCGGGGTACCGAGTGGGATGACTGACTGGTCCACCGCGAGGCTACGTGCTTCAGTCAACGGCACGTTTAGAGAACCTCTTGCGTTTTCGCTGCTGTCTTCACGCAGCGTAAAGAAAACGTAACTTGGATTGGTGTTAAGAACCTGATCCGCTTCAGACGGGTTGTTTTTCAGCCATTCCCGAATTGTGAAGAGGCTGACTTCTTCAAGTGGTATCTGTTCCTGCTGCACCAGGGTTTTACCCACTGCAACATATGGATGCCCGTTTTGATCGGCATAATTCAAGCCCATCATTGTGCCGTCTTCAAGACGCACCCTGCCCGACCCCTGTATTTGCAAAAAAAATGAACCGTATGGGTCATCTATCCACAGAAGCTCGTTGCCCGACAAAGGTTGCTGTTCGCCATCTATCACTGATCGCGAATGATACGGGACGACTTTATTACCTTCCAAACGACCACGCAGGCGCATACCCTTCAAATCTGGATAGACCTCCGCTAAATCAATGGTGAGCATCTCATCCGGGGGTGAGTAGATCGGGTAAGCAAACTGCTCTGTGCGCTGCAGGCTGCCATTTAGTAGCGGCTCGTAATAACCGGTGATCAAACCTTCAGTCTTACCGCGCTTTGCATGAATACGGTGTGGTTTGAAATAGGTTTGAAGGAATTCCCTGACCGCTTCACTATCCGGGTTTTGCATCTCATCAACAGCTCGGCAGATCGGCACCCAGACTGTGTCGCGTCGATTCATGCGCGGACACTGCTGCGCGATGGCCAGCCACGCCTCAGACAGGTTGTCATTTTGCCAGTTGGGCAGTGACGACCACGCGACCGGCTTGCCAATGCCAGGCTGCGGGCTGAAAAAGCCGGTGCAGCCGGTTAGCAACAATGCAGTCAGCACAGCGATTGCGCAGATTTGATGAGCTTTCAACGTACGTGAACACAAGTCCCAGAAAAACCCAGTGTAGCGCTAAGGCCACGGTGTTTTGCTCAGACAGTCATGATTGTAATGAGCAACGGGCGTACTCATCTATACCGATTGGCTCTGCTATGACACAGCATCGTGCGAGGGTTTAGTTTTGGCCTGAGTTTAAGTCGTTAAATCAACAAAATGACTGGTCTTAATGCCTGATTTGAAAATTGCAAAGAGTCATTAAAACCAAAGAAGGAAACAACAAAAAGGAGCAGAAATGTAACAACTATGGATCAGTTCGACGAGAAATCGCTGTCAGGCAAAGGAAAGCGATGGCAGCACATATCAACAGAGACATTGTTAAAACTCCTGAAATAACTGGCTTTTATTCGAATTATAGTCACCAACCCCCAAAGCATAAAACATCGCCGTCAAATTGTCACCAATCTGCATCACAATCCTGACTGCACTAATGACATTACAGTGGCACTATTTTGTCGCTGGCCGTAGTTTCAGCCATAGATTGCAGAGACAGCATGGACAGGCAAGACAGCATGGACAGGCAAGTAGTTGGGTAACGAGGACAGGAAGTAACAAGGCATATTACGGCTGGCCCTGAGAGTTGGCGAGACAGTCACCAATACCACCAACCAAGACAACGCCGATACCCCACCATCTATCTGCCAGCACATGTACGAATTCCCGACGCCGGACGCAGACTTGATGCGAGCCAAAATCGGGGAATTTATTCCTGCCACCTCACATAAGTCCCGAGAACCCACCCCAAACGTGCACTGTACGTACAGAATTTGTAACACCTTGCACAGATTTTATTGCACCACAGGTTCACTATTGATCGATCGCCCCAGAGGGATTCGAGTATTTACGGATTGGCAAGCGGGCTTTAACAAAATATCGAGGAGGAGTCATGGAGGCTTCAACACCACTAGACACACGAAGATCTGCAGCACGAGGACTAAACATCCTGGCAGCAGCCGGTATTGTTCTGGTTCTGGCAGCAGCAGGAACCGCTATCGCATTGACTGAAAGGCAATCTGCGTCAGCAGAATCGGTAGTTGCTCCAACCGAATAAACCGTCTGTGGCGCAATAATCAGACACTCTGCGACTGTCCGTCCGTGCGACGGGCGTTGCAGCGTTCCTCACAGCACTCTACCATTGGCCTCTTAAGTGAAACTCGCTAATAGAAGAGGCATCAATTGTCAGCCCGAACACTCTACGACAAGATCTGGGACGCGCACGTTGTAAGTACCGAACCCGATGGCACCTGCCTGATTTATATCGACCGCCATCTGGTACACGAAGTAACCAGCGCACAGGCGTTTTCCGGCCTCAGGCACAACAATAGGCAAATCAGACGGCCCGAATTAACACTCGCAGTCGTGGATCACAACATCCCAACCTCGGATCGCTCTCAAGGCATTGATGACCCCGAAAGCAAACTCCAGATTGATACGCTGCGTAGCAATACCGCTGAATTCGGTGTTGAGTATTTTGATGCCACCGATGTTCGACAGGGCATCGTGCACATCATTGGACCCGAACAGGGCTTCACACTTCCCGGCACCACTGTGGTGTGCGGTGATTCCCACACAGCGACCCACGGCGCTTTTGGCGCTTTAGCCCACGGCATCGGCACTTCTGAAGTTGAACACGTGCTGGCTTCTCAGACACTGCTACAAACCAAATCGAAAAACATGCAGGTGCTGATCAAAGGGAAACTGCAAAAGGGCGTCACAGCAAAAGACCTGACGCTTGCCATCATTGCGAAAACCGGTACCGCCGGCGGCACCGGGCACGTTATCGAATACTGCGGTGAGGCAATCTCCGATCTCAGCATGGAAGGCCGCATGACTCTTTGCAATATGGCGATAGAAGGCGGTGCTCGCGCTGGTCTGGTGGCACCGGATGAAAAAACTTTTGCCTACCTGAAAGGCCGTCCCAAAGCGCCCAAAGGCGCAGACTGGGATGCCGCCGTTGAATACTGGAAAACACTAAAGTCAGATGAAGGCGCGCATTACGATCAAATCGTCATACTCGAAGCCAAAGACATCGCACCCGTAGTCACCTGGGGCACTTCACCGGAAGATGCACTGCCGATCACCGGCTCTGTTCCAGATCCGCAGTCGTTTGAAGATGAACATAAACAAGCGGCTGCGAAACGATCACTTGAATATATGGGATTGACTGCAGGCACCTCACTCGACGAGATCGAAATTGACAAAGTCTTCATCGGCTCATGCACTAACGGCAGAATCGAAGATCTGCGCGCAGTCGCTAAAGTGGTTGAGGGTAAGAAAATTGCTGATCGAGTCAGCGCGATGGTCGTACCAGGTTCCGGCCTGGTAAAAAAGCAGGCTGAAGAAGAAGGCATTGCAGACATCCTTATAGCGGCAGGCTTTGACTGGCGCGAACCCGGGTGTTCAATGTGCCTGGGCATGAACCCGGATCGTTTAAAGCCACAGGAGCGTTGTGCTTCTACTTCCAACAGAAACTTTGAGGGCCGTCAGGGCCACGGGGGTCGCACACATCTAATGTCTCCCGCGATGGCGGCTGCCGCTGCCGTCACAGGCAAGTTGACCGACGTTCGCACCATGGTGGATTCATGAAAGCACTGAAAGAGTTAACCGGCGTAGCAGCACCATTGCCGATGATGAATGTTGATACTGACATGATCATTCCAAAGCAATACCTTAAAACTATCAGCCGTGATGGACTCGGTAAAGGGTTGTTTCATGCCATGCGTTACCACGATGACGGTACTGACAATCCCGATTTCGTACTCAATAGAGAAGCCTACAAGAATGCCAGCTTTCTGATTGCCGGTGATAACTTTGGCTGTGGATCATCACGCGAGCATGCGGCCTGGGCACTTGAAGATTTTGGTATACGTTGCGTTATCGCCAGTAGCTTTTCAGATATCTTTTACAATAACGCTTTCAAGAACGGTATGTTGCTTATCAAGCTTCCTCAAGACGCCGTCGACACCTTGACTGCACAGGCAGAGTACGGTTCCAACGCCAAGTTCTCTGTTGATCTGGAATCTCAAATCCTTACTGCACCGGATGGTACAGAGCACAAGTTCGAGCTGGATGAATTTAAAAAACATTGCCTGTTAAACGGTCTCGACGAAATTGCACTGACACTTGAAAAAGAAAATACCATAGCGAGCTTTGAAAAAAGCTCGACACAGAACCATAGCTGGCTCACTCCGGCCAATTAGCAAAGTTTCACTTAAAGGCATCTCACAAGAATGAAGAATGTTTCAATTCTGCTGTTACCCGGCGACGGTATCGGTCCGGAAGCGATAGCAGAACTTAAGCGAGTTATCGACTGGTTCGGTGCACACACAGATCTGTCTTTCGACATCACAGAAGACGATATCGGCGGTGCTGCGTATGAGCGATACGGCACCCCGCTGGCAGATTCAACCCTTGATACCGCTAAGAAAGTTGATGCCATTGTGATGGGTGCCGTCGGCGGACCACAATGGGACAACGTTGAACGTCATCTGCGACCCGAGGCAGGCTTGCTCACACTCAGAAAAGAACTCGATCTATTTGCCAATCTGCGTCCGGCAACCTGCCGAGCCGCACTGGCAAGTGCATCATCCCTAAAAGAAGATTTGGTATCGGGTTTGGATATCATGATCCTTAGAGAGCTGACCGCCGGTGTTTATTTTGGTGAACCGCGTGGCATTGACACCGCTGCCGATGGCAGGCGTCGAGGACTCGATACGCAAGTCTATTTTGAAGACGAGATAGAACGGTTGTTACGAGTCGGTTTTGAACTGGCAGCCAAACGCAATCGCAAAGTCCATTCAGTTGAAAAAGCCAACGTGATGGAGTCAGGTGTGTTCTGGCGCGAAATCGCGACGCGAGTCGGTAAGGACTATGCTGATGTAGAACTTGAACACATGTATGCGGATAACTGTGCGATGCAGCTGGTACGCGCACCGAAGCAGTTTGATGTCATCGCGACTGACAACCTGTTCGGAGATATATTGTCAGACTGCGCTGCCATGCTGACCGGGTCACTTGGTATGCTGCCGTCTGCATCTCTTGGTGTAGAGCAAAACGGCAAGCGCGCTGCACTCTATGAGCCGGTACATGGCTCGGCGCCGGACATTGCCGGTAAGGGACTGGCCAATCCACTCGCAACCATACTTTCATTTGCAATGTGTCTGCGCTACTCATTTGACAGGCAGTCCGACGCGGATCTGCTGGAAAAAGCAGTCGATCAGGTACTTGCGAAAAATATACGTACAACCGATATTGCAGCTGACGGCGTTAAGCCGGTTTCTACTTCTGAAATGGGCTCAGCACTGCTTGAAGCGCTTGACGATATCAGTTCATAAACACCAGACAGCGTGTTGAATCCTGTTAGATGGCGCACTGCTTCACTGTGCGCCACCACTCTAACGGATGAGCCTTTTGTCGGCGAGGAATGATGAATGCTAAAGAACATCCGCGAGATGACCAAGGGCAAAGAACAAAAGCCTGCCGGTAAGAATTCAAATGGCAAAAATGCAGCCAGTAATAATGCGGGCAGCAAAGATGCAGGCAGTGAAAGCGAATCTGAATTGTCTATAAATGACCCATTAGACAAACGCAGAGCTAAAGCAGTCGCACTACACCATGACGCACAAGCCGTGTTACAACTGGCCAGAGCTGACAACTCTGAACTCGTGCGTGAATCAGCAGCACGACGCTACTCACAGTTAATCACAGACAGCGACGCCAGTCGCACAATCCTGGATGAGCTGTTGCAGTCATCCACTGATCGTCCGTTGTTCTTTGCAATAAGCGCAGCAAGCAACGAGGAATCTTTGCGCCTGCTTAGTCTTGAGAAATCTCAAACAGATGACGACCGACTGATTATTGCTGAAAAAGCCAGGTTTCATGACATCCGCATGCAGGCAGCCAGGCAGTTACAGTCAATTGATGCGGTAGATAAATGCTGGCGCAATATGAAAACGCGAGACAAGCTGGTCGCGCGGGAACTGAAGTCTCGTTTAGACAAAGAGCGTCTGGCAAAAGAAAGCGCAGATTTACAGTCCAGCCAGTTGGAAAAGATACTCACTGAAATGGATAAGATTGCCAACGGTGTTTGGCAACCTTCCAGTGCCAACCGTTTTGATCATTTCTCTGATCAGTGGGATCAACTCGATTTCGATCCGCCAGCTGCACTAAAGGATCGCTATGCAGCACTACACACAGTGGCCGAACAAAAGGCAACAGAATGGCGGAGCAAACAGTCTACAGGCGAGCGCAGGCAATCTATCCTGGATCGTTTGCAGGAACTATCAGAAACGCTTAACAATACCACTGAAACCGACCTGGCAAATACCGTCAGCGCCAGTAAAAGTTCTTTAAAGCGCCAACGTGATCAGTGGCAGGAGCTTGCATCAGCAGAGCAGGAAAACAATCAAAGCCAGCAGGAGCGCTATCAGTCATTGCAGAAGTCATTAACGGCATCTATTGCAACAGCTGACATAGTGGTCAGGTCACAATCACAATTGAATGCCGACAGTACTGATCAACGTCAGTTAAAAACATTGTCAGCATCACTTGAAAAGATAAAAAACCAGAACGGTACTGCAGCATGGCTTAGCGTAGTACCACAATTACTCGAGAAATCAAAAGTTCGGCTCGAACAAAAATCCAGCGCTGATTCCGAGCTTAAAAAACAAATCCATAAACAGCTTGGCAGTCTGAATAGCGCGATTGCTGCAAAACGCTGGGGCCCTGCCCGCTCAATTCACGAACGAGCTGCGAGAAAAATAGCCCGGCTTGAGTCAAAAGATAAAACCTCCTACACAGAAAAACTCACTCGACTTGAATCAAAGCTTAAAGAACTGGGCGACTGGAAAGAATTTGCCTCCGAACCGAAGCTGATCGAGCTATGCGAGCAGATGGAGAAGGTCCCGTCTTTAAAGTTGTCACCCAATGACAGTGCAGACCGTATCAAGGAATTACAAACACAATGGAAAGCCATGGGCGCCAGCCCGGCCCAGGAAAAACACTGGTCGCGTTTCAAAACTGCAGCAGATACTGCGTACGAACCCTGTAAAAAGTTTTTTACTGCACGACGCGAAGAAAAGAAAAACAAACTCGCCACACGCCGACAAATCTGTGAGCTGCTTGAGCAGTATGAAAAAAATACTGACTGGTCCGCTCCGGATTGGCGCAGCGTTGAAAAAACGCTTCGCACTGCCAAGCGTGAGTGGAAGGAAAATCAGATCTTCGATAGAAAGCGCGGTAAACCGCTTGAAGATCGGTTCACTAAAATTCTCAAACTGATCGATGAAAAACTCGACCCGGTTTACGATGCCAATGCTGCAGTCAAAAAAGACCTGATTGAAAAAATAACCAAACTCGGTGATGCAGAAATTACTCAGCACAGTATTAATCAGGTTAAGAGCCTGCAATCAGCGTGGCGATTAAGTGGCGCTTGTCGACAGAAAGAGGATCGCGCCCTGTGGCAGGAGTTTAGCAGTGCAACCAACAAGATCTTTGATGCGCATCGCAGCAAAAAACGTGAAGAACACGCGGCCAGTTTTGAGCATGTCAGGCGTGCAAGGGAAATCATTAAAACACTGTCTTCTGCCGGTCGTAGCGCCAGCCCGCTCAGTGATAAGGAAATAAATGCACTACAGGAAGAATATGCAGCACTGGCTGAATTTCCGGAACGTGATGAGAAAAAACTGGCGCGCGACTATCGCAAGGCACTGGATGCCATTGATCAATACCGGCAAAAGACCGCCAGCGACAATCGCAAGCGTGCGTTGCAATCATTGCAGAACAATGCCGATCTATGTGCTCAGCTCGAATCACTTGCTGGCCAGCCGTGGGCGACAATTGAAACACAGGCTGACAATATCCTTGACGAATGGCAGGACGCTGACAAAGGCGAAAATCAGCAGGCGGCAAAATCCGTGAGAGCTCGCAGAGATTCTATACTGGAACTACTTAAGTCGGATGAAAAACCCGATTATCAGAAAAACGAAGCTGCACGACGACTGTTGTGCATAGAGCTTGAAATTTTGTGCGACCGTGAAACTCCGGCCGAGGACAAGGCAATGCGCATGCAACATCAGCTGGATAAATTGCAGCAGGGTTTACAGTCAAGCACCGCTGCCGGCACAGTCGCAGAGCAGGTTGAACGTCTACAACTGCAATGGCTGACTGGCGGCCCGGCAGAGCCAACGGTGCAGGAAAAGCTCAACAGTCGTTTTAATCAGATCATTGAATCGGCTCACTAACCCTGATCCGGAGATAGGCCAATTAGACTTGCCTGATAAACTTGCCAGATGAACTTACCAGAGAAACAGGCTTGCCAAATTATCGTGTCTAACACCACGGCCAATGAGACTTGCTGGCTTGTCTTGTTCTTTCGCATAAGTTAGCCGCGACACAGCCTCCAGCGTTCATGTAGCCTGTACGGTAAAGTGACTACCTTGCAAGCTTACTCGTGCTAACAAACCTCAGTAATTCGGGTGCGAGGCTACATGCCTGATAAATGCATGGTTGACCACAGCAGATGTTTAAAACACACTCCCCTCACCTATACTTCCAATACTAAGGTGCCCGCGCTTGGAATATCTAGCTCCCGATAAAACAGCAGATGCTGTGAAAATTCTTGCCAAAGCAAAAGGCAACGCGCATGTACTTGCCGGCGGCTCTGATTTGCTGGTGCGAATGAAGACCGGCTTTATAGAGCCCGACCTGATTGTTGATATCAAACGCATCAAACCAATGCAGGAGATCAAAAAAACTGCCAGCGGTTTTTCTATTGGTGCGGCGGTTTCCTGTGCGACCCTGGGTGATCACAAACCCTTGCGCAAAGCCTGGCCAGGGCTGGTTGAAGCGGCAAATCTTATAGGCTCTGATCAAATACAGGGGCGCTGCACAATAGCGGGTAATTTGTGTAACGCCTCACCCGCGGCTGACAGCATTCCTGCGCTGATTGCCGCCAATGCAGTGGCTGTTGTTAAAGGGCCTAAAGGCACTCGGCGTGTACCGGTAGAAAAGATCGTCACCGCACCAGGCAAGACATCGCTCAAGCGGGGCGAAATAGTCGAGTCCATACATCTGCCAAAACGCACAGCGAAAATGGCTGATGCATACCTGCGTTTTACACCACGCACAGAGATGGACATTGCCGTTGTCAGTATCGCTGTCAACCTGACTCTGGGTGCAAAAGGCGTGATCACCGATGCACGTGTTGCACTGGGCGCTGTGGCGAAAACCGCGATTCTGGTCCCTGCAGCAACAAAACTTTTAAAAGGTAACAAGCTCGATGAAGCTACTCTGGATGCATTGGCAGCTGCCTGTCGTGCCGCCTGCAAACCGATAGACGATAAACGCGGCACAGTGCAGTTTAGAACACAGGTGGCAGGCACGTTGGCCAAACGCGCCGCACTTAAAGCCTACACTCGCGCGGGAGGTAAAGTCTGATGTCAGTAATGGTCAGATCAAAGATTAACGGTGACGACATTGAATTTGTCTGCCAGCCGGATGAGACTTTGCTTGATGCACTGCGCGACCGTGCCGGTTTAACAGGAGTAAAAGAAGGCTGCGGCACAGGTGACTGCGGCGCCTGCAGCATCATGCTTGATGGTGCGTTGGTGTGCTCCTGTCTGGTTCTGGGTGCCGAGGCAGAAGGGCGTAGCATTGAGACGGTTGAAGGCATGGCCAACGGTGACCAACTACACCCGCTGCAACAACAGTTTCTGCAACATGCGGCACTGCAGTGCGGGATCTGCACACCGGGCTTTTTAATTGCCGCCAAAGCACTGCTGGATAAAAACCCCGACCCTAGCGAAGAACAAGTGCGTTACGCTTTGGCCGGTAATCTGTGCCGCTGTACCGGCTACGACAAAATCGTGCGCGCTGTTCTGGCTGCTGCAAAACAAATGAGGAAAGCCTGACATGGGTAAAGATACTGCGTTTAAAGAGCGTGAATTCAGCGCTGTAGGTACCCGGCCCCTCAGACCGGACGGCATTGATAAGGTCACTGGTCGTGCACGTTACGGCGCTGACTTCAACATGCCGGGCCAGCTGCACGGCTGCATACTCAGAAGTCCGCATGCACATGCATCAATAAAAAACATTGATACCAGTAAGGCGGAAAAGCTTAAAGGTGTCAAAGCGGTGGTTACCCGCAAAGATTTTAAAGCCAAAGATGTCGATCCATCTTTGCTGACCGTGCTGGATAATTGTATGGCAGGCAAAACCGCCTTCTATGACGGACATGCGGTTGCAGCAGTTGCGGCCATCGATGCGCGCACCGCTAAAAAAGCGTTGCAGCTCATCAAGGTTGAATACAAAGTTCTAAAGCACGTCACCGATGTTGACGAAGCAGTCAAACCGAAAGCCCCATTGATCAACAAAAAGTGTTTTACCAAAGGCGTTGATCCGGTACCTGCAAAAGCCTCAAACATTGCAGCCGTATCTGAATTTGGTCATGGTGATGTTGAACAGGGTTTCAGTGAAGCCGATATTATTATCGAGAGAAACTATAAAACCGGCCAGGCACATCAGGGTTATATAGAACCACACGCCTGCGTTGCAAGCTACAGCCCTGATGGTTCCGCTGACATGTGGGTCTGCACCCAGGGCCACTTTGATTTTCGTGCGCAGTGCGCAGGTATCCTTGGTATGGACGCGTCAAAATTGCGCGTGACTTCATCCGAGATTGGTGGTGGTTTCGGCGGTAAAACCCATCTGTGGATTGAGCCGGTAACACTCGCGCTTTCGCGTAAAGCCAATCGACCGGTCAAGCTCGTGATGACGCGTGATGAAGTTTTTCGCGCCTCCGGTCCCGCCAGTGCCACATCGATCGACATCAAGATGGGGGTCACTAAAGACGGCACCATTACTGCCGCACACGCCGAACTACGTTATGCCAGTGGTGCATACGAGGGCGGATGGGCCAAACTTGGTGCAATGACAGCCTTCGCCTGCTACGACCTGAAAAACGTTAAAACCATTGGTTATGAAGTACTGGTTAACCGGCCAAAGACAGCGGCGTATCGCGCTCCTTCAGCACCGATGGCAGCTTTCGCGGTTGAAAGCATGATGGATGAACTGGCTGAGCAGGTCGGTATCAAACCGATCGACTTCAGACTAAAGCATGTGGCTAAAGAAGGCACGCGTTCATCGTATGGGCCAGTTTACGGGCCGATTGGTATCGGCCCAACACTAGAGGCAGCAAAAAATCACCCACACATGAAAGCAAAACTGAAAGCCAATCAAAGCCGGGGCATGGCCTGTGGATTCTGGTTTAACTTTGGTGGTCAGTCGTGCTCCGACCTGAACATCGAGCCAGACGGCTCCGCCACTATTACCGTGGGCACGATTGATGTTGGCGGTGCACGTGCATCACTGGCTCTGGTTGTCGCCGAAGAACTGGGCATCCCTTACCAGCAGGTTAAAGCAGTGATTGCCGATACCGGCTCCCTCGGTCACAACGACATGACTCACGGCAGTCGCGGCACGTTTGCGAGCTCACTGTCGGCGATTGATTCGTGTCGGCAGGCAATTCAGGAGTTGTGTAAGCGTGCAGCAATTCTCTGGGACATCGATCCTGAAGATATTGCCTGGGAGAAAGGTGAAGCACACGCGATAGGCAAGTCAAAAGGCAATTTGCCGCCACTGTCACTGGTTAATCTTGCGCAATCAGCGGAAAAAACCGGCGGCCCGATATCGGGACACTCACAAATCGTTGCCGATGGCGCCGGAGTGTCTTTCGCCACCCACATTTGTGATGTTGAGGTTGATCAGGAAACCGGGCAGACAAAAATTGCACGGTATACGGTGATTCAGGATGCCGGTAAGGCGGTGCATCCGACCTACGTCGAAGGCCAGTTTCAGGGTGGTGCTGCTCAAGGTATTGGCTGGGCGCTGAATGAAGAATATATCTATGGCGAAGACGGCCGTTTACAAAACCCCGGCTTTCTCGATTATCGTATTCCGGTATGTTCGGACCTGCCGATGATAGACACACAAATACTCGAGATCCCCAATCCGAATCATCCCTATGGTGTCAGGGGTGTGGGTGAGACTTCTATCGTACCGCCGTTAGCGGCTGTCGGTAATGCGGTGTCTGCCGCCATCGGTGTCAGGATGACGCAAGTACCCATGTCACCACCAAGAATACTCGCGGCGCTGGATGCCGCTGAGTCTCAGTAAATCTGCAAGCTTTAACAGTAATGACAAAGGTCGCCAGCAGAGTCATCCATTTGTGGGGCGGCTTACGCCCTGCTGTTAATGGTGCAGAGAGTGTTGAAGTTTGCGCATCGACTATCCGTGAACTCATGCGGGTGCTGGCAAAGCAATACCCTGCTCTACAACCCTTTATTGAAGAAGGAATTGCTGTCTCGGTGGATGGAACGATCTACCGCGACGACTGGTCTCAAAAACTCCCCGACGATGCAGAAGTCTATCTGTTGCCTAGAATAGAAGGTGGCTGACAAAGTAGCAAAGAAGCCTGTGAAACCAGTAAATTTCAAGCGCAATTATTCAAGCCACTGCTACGCTTTTGCTACACCAGTTATATGTAGACCTGCCATGTCATCTGTCAGAAATTTGCTACCAACCCCGCTAATCTGCGCACTCACCCTCACAGTTGCTACTTTCGCGTCTGGTCTGCCATCTGTAAGCGTCGCGCAGAGTGACTTATGCGTCAATGCACCGCCATTACCGGAATCAAGAGCACGTACCACCAGAGTAAGCAGTATCGATGAGCTTAATGACGCTATTTCGAACTTAAGAAAAAATTCGACAATTCTTCTTGAACCGGGTCAGTACAAGCTGACCAGAACGCTATCCATAGAAGTAGACAATGTCGCCATACGCGGTGCGTCAAACAACTGCAGCGATGTTGTCATTCTAGGCCCCGGCATGGATGAGGAAAATCATCGGGGCATTGAGAATGCCTTCTGGATTAATGCCAATAACACAGCGATTGCAAATCTATCGATTGGTGAGGTGTACTACCACACGGTGCAGATCAATAATAAATCTTTCGCGCCGCATATTTACAACGTCAGAATGTTTAACTCAGGTCAGCAGTTTGTAAAAGCCAATCCCGTCAAGTTTGGTCAGGGCGTAGACAATGGCATTGTTGAATACAGTGTTATGGAATACACCAACGGGCCATCACTGTTGAATCGTGACAACAGCGGCACCGGCTATACCAATGGCGTAGATATACATGCAGGTAAAGGCTGGCGTATCAGCAATAATCGTTTTAAAAATTTTCATACACCCGACAACGCCGATCACCTGTGGAACGCGGCAGTATTGGTATGGAACGGCGCCAGCGAAACCATCACCGAAAACAATGTGTTTGTTAATGTAGACCGTGCGGTGGTCTATGGACTGGAAGAGAGAACCTTCGATCATAGAGGCGGTGTCATTCGCAATAATATGATTTCAATGGCACCTGATCTCTACACAGATTTACGTACACGTAGTTCAGATGCCGTAATCAGCATCCTCGACTCACCCAGAACCAGAGTGCTGCATAACACGGTACTGACTCAGGGCAACACGAATCTGGCCATTGAACTGCGCCTCGATACCAGCGGCTCTGAAGTATCCAACAATATTACAGACGCGCCAATCGAGCACCGGCAACGGCGATTCTTTCATCAAAATGACAACATCACCGATGCGCGACCAGAGTGGTTTACCAACCCGGTTACCGGCAATCTAAGAATAAAGTCAGACGTATCCCACGGACAGGACAAGGTGCGGGCGCACAGATACGCACAATTTGATATTGATGGCCAGAGAAGACCGCGTGGACTCAGAGTAGACATTGGCGCAGATGAAGCAACTGCAGCCAATCAGTAAGTGTTAAAATTTTGCAGCAGCACTTATCACCGCCAGCTGCCACCCGGATCAACCGACAAAAGCAATAACACTTCGTTTCAAAGCACTACCCCTTTCAGCAAACTGCCTAGCCAGAGTAGCCATAATGCTCCGCCAGTTGCCAGTACCACCAGGAACAGGCAATAGAAGACATTTTCTTTCAAGTTGCACCTCCAACCATCGACTGATTACACCAGACACGGGCGGCAGTTCTGGAGCGCGGCTTACGCCGAGATTGAAACCCTACTCCTTATGCCAGCTGCAGCACGGGATGCACAAACACGGTCACTACAGAGCTCACGTTCCCTCTACTGCTTAGGAAGAACTATACATAAAATCACAGAGGTAAACAAACGTATCACACGCTTGTTTGACTGGCGAAGAGGCCAAAAATATTTTGGGTCTCTGGAAACGAGTAACAACTTACAGTTACTATTGACCAATCAACAACACAACAGTGACCCTCAGGTAAATAGCAATGACCAACAAACCAGATCGCGACATCGAAAAAAGCTACTCCAACGAAGAATTTACCGATAAATTAAGACGTCTGGCGGATGCAATAGACAACAATGAAAAATTTGAAATTCAAGTTGCCGGGGAGCGAATCTATGTTCCTGTTCGTGCCTCCTACTCAATAGAGCACGAGCGTGGCGACTCAGAGGAAGAGATTGAATTTCAAATCAAATGGTCTCTGGAAGATTAACGACGTACTGACGAACTTTGTGAATGTTAATCTGGGCGGATAAATGCTGTCGGCACTCGTGTCGTACAGCTAAAAAACCTTCACATTGAGGGATTAATTAGTACCCTCGCCCCCCACAAGAACCCCCGAAGCACTAATGGAAGTTCGGTTTTTATGACCGTCAGCCTGCCCATGTATATGCGTGATGAACTGCTTGAAGCACATCACGCTTTCTACGGTTTAATCCGCAAGCATCTGCACAACAAGGGCATTGATAGCCCGGCACAGATCACACAGCCGCTGGACCTCTACAACAGCTGGACAAGCCCCGATCTGCTGCTTAGCCAAACCTGTGGGATGCCATACCGTCTTCGGCTGCACCGTCAGGTAAAATTGATTGGCACCCCCGACTACCAACTCGAAGGGTGCACTGCCGGCTATTATCGCAGCGCGATTATTGTAAGGCGTGATTCCGCAGAGCAATCATTGGCCCAGTACCAAAATGCAGTGTTTACCTATAACGCCAAAGACTCACAGTCAGGCTATGCTGCAGCATATCAACATGCCCGAAGACATGGTTTCTGGTTCGAGAAAAAACTGCCATCCGGCAGTCATCAAAACTCTGCTGTTAAAGTGGCCGAAGGTGTCGCTGATATAGCCGCCATTGACGCGATGACCTGGCGACTTTTACAAAAATACGAGCGATTTACCGATACCCTGACCGTACTCGACTGGACTGATCCCACTCCCGGTCTGCCTTACATCACTTCTATTACGCAAGATGACGGATTACTGTTTGATGCTGTCAGTGCGGCGATTGCAGAGCTCACTCCAGGGGTTCGAGCACTGCTACATCTGTATTCGCTTGAAAAAATTGATGCAGATGATTATCTGTCTGTAAGCACCCCACCGGACATGATCGAATCCCAATGGTGAATAGTCAAATTCACCTGCCCCGATAATTGTCTACAGACAATCGTTGTCTACGATCAGTCAGCCACCACTGCACAGTAATTCAGTACGCCGCGATATTGCACTGCTACGGTAATTCATGCCGGCGCGCATCACGTTCAAATTCACTATTGTAGTAACCATCGGCCAGCACTGATTTGATATAGGCGCTGATAAACATCTCGAGTGAGCCTGCCTGTTCAAATTGGTAGACATGCCTGAATTCATGCCGCAATAACTCCCGGCTGCTATACCCCTCTACGACTTCTATACCGTACCCGATGGCGCGCGCGGCAGCATCGTCGCCCAGCATGCCTATCTCTATAGCTGCCTTTAAGAGTTCGGGATGGACAGGTTTGGAAACCTCGCTTACAGCCAGTACTTTGATCCGCTCGGCGTGCAGTACACCCACCGATTTTGCCTCTTGAATTTCCACACCGGTAAGATCAAGGCCGTTAGTCAGACAATTCCGCTCAACACTTTGCAGCCAGTCAATAGCCAGTGGTAACAACTCACTGTATTGCTCGAATGTTTTCACGGCTTATATGTTTTGCAGACCTGGCTAAGACCGCGAATCCACTGGCCTGAATGCCGCCAGCAGGTAGTCGATCATAGACCACAGCGTTAAGGCAGCGGCAATATAGAGCGCAAAAATACCGATGCTGTAAATAGGCAGGCCAAGCAAATCAATCTTGTATAACAGCATGGCCAGTGCAGTGATCTGCAATGTGGTCTTCAGCTTACCGAGATAGCTGACCGCTACCTTGGCTCTTGAACCCACACTTGCCATCCATTCTCTGAGTGCCGAAATCGTTATCTCGCGGCTGATAATAATGATCGCTGGCAACGTCACCCACCAGCTCGACGCATCTTCAACAATCAGGATTAATACCGTCGCAACCATGAGCTTGTCGGCAACCGGATCCAGAAAAGCTCCAAACTCTGACTCGATGTCCCATTTACGGGCAAGATAGCCATCCAGCCAGTCGGTGATTGCCGCGATCAGAAAAATCGCACAGCACAACGGGCGCGCCCAGGGCACTTGCAGATAAAACACAGCGACAATAACCGGCAGCAGAACGATACGGCCAAGAGTCAGAATGGTGGGTATATTTAAATTCATGCGCGAACTATATAGTACCGACAAGGATTAGAACTGAATCAAACATTATTTTCATGGAAGAAATCGTAAACTTGCTGCGCCAGATGTCTACTGATACCGGGCACGCTCGAAATATCTTCCTGGCTGGCTAATTTTAACGCTCTTATTCCACCAAAATGCGTCAACAGAGCCTTGCGTCGTTTAGGCCCCAGACCGGCTATATCTTCCAGCACTGATTTTCTTCTGACTTTCGCTCGCGATGCACGGTGGCCGGCGACCGCATACCGATGCGCCTCATCCCGAATCTGCTGTATCAAATGCAGTGCCGGGGAATCATGACTCATGTGTATTTCTCTTCCCTGACGGCAAAGTAGAAGTGATTCTTCGCCGGGCCTTCTGGCCGGGCCCTTAGCGACGCCGACTATCTGTAGATCGGCCTCGAGCTGCAGATCGCGGATCACTTCCATAGCGACACTCACTTGCCCTTTGCCACCATCGATAAACAGCACTTCGGGAATACGCTGTTGCTCTTTAATCAGACGGGTATAACGGCGGGTTAGGGCCTGACGCATGGCAGCGTAATCGTCACCGGGTGTGATATCACTGATTTTAAAGCGTCGATACTCAGCCTTTATCGCTCCTTCAACACCAAAGACAACACAGGAGGCAATAGTTGATTCACCCGACAGGTGACTGATGTCAAAACACTCCAGCCGCGCAGGCAGCTCATCTAGGTCCAGCAGTTGGCGCAGTTTGTCCTGCCGCTCCGCCATACCGCTGCGTGATGCGAGCCTCGCTTCAAGCGCGATTTTACCATTCTCATAAGCACTCTCAAGCCAGCGCCTCGGTTCGCCACGAACATTATGAACAAACTCAACACTGCTGCCGAGGCGTAATTTCAGAGCCTGCTGTACCAGTTCAACATCTGCTACTTTGTATTGCGTAATAATCCGATCGGGCACTTCATGCTGAAGATAGTATTGTGAAACAAAACCACTGACTACTTCCTCTGCAGATGAATCGGCTGGCGCAGACGGAAAAAATGCCTTGTTTCCAAGACTCACTCCATTGCGAATGAAAAACAGCTGTATGCAGTTTTTGCCACTATGCTGATAGCAGGCTACCACGTCGATGTTACCTTTACCGCTCTCGACATACTGAGATTGATTGACAGACTTCAGGTTTTTTATCTGATCTCTTAAGCGCGCTGCCTCTTCAAACTGCAAATCAGCAGATGCCTGCTCCATATCTGCCACCAACCCGCTGATCACTTCATTGGTGCGGCCCTCAAGTACCTTTATCGTCATATCAACGTCGCGATGATAGGCTTCCTCGTCAATCAATCCCACACAAGGTGCAGTACAGCGGTTAATTTGATACTGCAAACAGGGTCGCGAACGATTTTTAAAATAGGAGTCTTCACACTGACGCACTTTAAAAAGCTTTTGTATATAGCGAAGTGACTTCTTAACCGCACCGGCGTGTGGGTATGGACCAATCGTTTTACCAGATTGTTTTTTTCCACCACGACGATACGAAACCCGCGGAAACTCCTGGTCCGTGGTGATGTGCACGAACGGGTAGCTTTTATCATCACGCAGCAGAATGTTGTAGCGCGGCCGCTTCTCTTTGATAAGATTATTTTCAAGAATCAGCGCTTCAATTTCATTGTTGGTGACCGTCAGATCGATATTGGCTATCTGGGCAACCATTACGCGGGTTTTGTTTGAACCGGGATCTTTCTGAAAGTAACTCGATACCCGCTTTTTCAGATTGCCCGCTTTACCAACGTAGATGGTATCTCCGTTGGCATTAAGCATTCGGTAGACACCGGGGCGCTGAGTCACCGTTTTGAGAAACTGCTGTGGATCAAACGGTTCTTCTACAGATTGGTGATCAACTGCTGCCGGGGCTGAATTGTCGTATGAACTTTCATCTTCTGACTCTGCAGAGCACATAGAACACTGACCTCAGCACACTTAATCCGTACAATAATACCAACACCTAAAAGCTAAAACATCAACGCTGCGAGACAGGCTGCACAGCTATACAGGTGAGTTCAGGTAAAACCATGCGAAACACTACCCGGCACTGATAAATCCGCTTTCCCTGCCCAACTGCACAAGTTCAGGCAGCGTATCAACATTGAGTTTTTCAAACGCCCGGCGCTTGTATGTACTTACCGACTTTGGGCTCAAAAATAACATTGACCCCACCACTCCGGGCTTGTGACCACCCATCAGTAACAAGGCTACTTGCAGTTCGCGTCGCGACAGATTATCCAGCGGATGCGCAGCATCGCCTTTTTTCAATGAATCCATTGCGAGTTGATTGGCTATCTCACGCGAAAGATAGGTGCCCCCGCGCATGACGCACTCTACTGCCTGACCAATCTCTTCTGTGGCGGATGACTTGGTCATATAACCACTGACACCGGCGCGCATCACCACGCGCGAAACCGGTCTCTGCTGGAGACCCGTGAGAATAATTATTTTCAGCGCCTGATTGAGTTGCAACAATCGCAGTGAGGTAGAGACACCATCCAAACCGGGCAAAGCATAATCCATGAAGACGATATCAATGCCATGCTCTCTGACCAACCGAATGCTTTCCTCACCATCAGACGCTTCATACACAGCGCCACTGCCCAGTGAGGTGATAATCATTTTCAGCCCGGAACGAAACAGTGCATGATCGTCAACTACCAGGATGCTGCAAGGGTGTTCAGACATGGTCACTCGCGAATGCTAATAATCACTTGTCTTCTTTGCAGTTATTAAAGCACAAGATTCTGTGACATACATCCGGCAAGGCAAATAATCGTGGTCTGTTTCGTTACTTTGCAAGCTCTTTGACTAATTTTCTAGAAAGTCACCAGTGCTGAACCCCAGGTAAAACCACCACCAAAGCCTTCGAGCAATAGTTTCTCACCCGGCTTTATACGGCCATCGCGGACTGCAACATCCAGTGCCATCGGAATTGACGCGGCGGAAGTATTGCCATGGTCCTGCACAGTGACAACCACGTTGTCCATAGACATAGACAACTTGCGTGCAGTGGCCTTGATTATTCTAAGGTTCGCCTGATGGGGTACCAGCCAGTCGAGGTCAGACTTTTCAATATTGTTGGCTTGCAGGGTTTCGTCAACGACTTCACTGAGTTTGGATACCGCCATCTTGAAGACTTCGCTACCACGCATTTGCACATAGGCTTGCTGCTGCATCTCTGCATAACCCCTTGATACCCCTTCGGGTACATGCAGTAATTCCGAGTATCGACCATCTGCATGCAAATGCGTGCTGTGTATGCCCGGCTCGTCTGAAGCTTTGAGTACAACAGCGCCTGCACCATCACCGAATAAAACGCAGGTATTCCGATCCTCCCAGTTGAGAATGCGTGAAAATGTCTCTGCACCGATGACCAGTACGGTCTGGCCGCTACCAGCGCGGAGCATAGAGTTTGCAATACCCAATGCGTAGACGAATCCCGCACACACGGCCTGTACATCAAAGGCCGGACTCGAGTTGGTAATACCTAATCGATTTTGCAACAAACAGGCAACACTTGGGAAAACACAATCAGCGGTGGTAGTGGCGACAATAACAAGATCGATATCCTTGGCAGTGACACCTGCCATGTCCATCGCGTTACGAGCCGCAGCTTCGGCCAGATCAGCGGTCGTTTCCGACTCGCCCGCGATGTGTCGACGTTCGATGCCGGTTCTTTCGCGTATCCATTGGTCACTGGTATCAACCATCGTTTCGAGTTCAGCATTGGTCAGAACCCGTTGCGGAAGATAACTACCGGTGCCTGCTATTCTCGAGTACTTCAATCGATTTGAACCGTAGACTTGAGTAGATTTTCTGTGACGCTGTTGATCATCGCCACCAGATCCTTGCGAGCTTCAACTCTGGCAACGTTGATTGCATTCTCCAGTGCCAGAGCGTCTGCACTGCCGTGACTTTTAACCACCAGCCCGCGCAGGCCAAGCAGGCTTGCACCATTATAGTGGCGTGGGTCAATGCGTACCTTAAGTCGATTCAGCACCGGCTTAGCCAACAGCGCCATTAACTTGGACAAAGGTGAGCGAGTAAACTCGTCACGCATGTAGCCGGTAATCAGCTTCGCCACACCTTCGCTTGTTTTGAGGGCAACGTTACCAACAAATCCATCGGTGACCACTACATCCACATCACCGAGGTAAATAGCATCACCTTCGACGAATCCGATGTAATTCAGGTTAGCCTGCTGCAGCAATTTATCCGCTTCTCGAACCTGTTCGTTGCCTTTGATATCTTCTGAGCCAATATTCAGCAAGCCCACCCGGGGCGACTGCTTGCCGTCTACCACCCCCGCCAATGCAGAGCCCATAACCGCGAACTGGTAAAGCTGTTCCGGGCTGGAATCAACGTTGGCTCCCAGGTCAAGCATGTGAACCGGGCCGTTGGCGTTGGGAATAGTTGTGCAGATAGCCGGGCGCTCAACACCTGGCAGCGTTTTTAATACGAACTTGGCGGTGCCCATCAAAGCGCCGGTGTTACCGCTACTGACGCAGGCATTGGCTTTACCCTGCTGAACCAGGTTAATCGCTACCCGCATCGATGAGTCTTTCTTCGAGCGCATGGCGTTGGCCGCAGACTCTTCCATGGTGACCACTTCCGAGGCGTGGTGTATCGATAGCCGGTCAGAGTCCGGGGCCGATGATCCGGCAAGCAACGGCGCCAAAACAGTTTCATCGCCAACCAGGATGATGCTGATATCGTTGTTGTGGCTGACAGAGGATCGAGCTGCCTCGACAGCTGTCGGCGCGCCCAGGTCACCACTCATGGCATCCAGCGCAATTGTCACATGACTCTGACCCTGCGGTGAGCTGATCTCGGCTACTGCGTTGTTCGTTAACGCTTTGGCCGATGATACACTACCACCGGGCTCAGTCGGTTCAATCGTCACTTTGAGCGACTACAAACTAAGTAGCTGGTCAATGACGTTGCTCGCCTGTACCGGGCCCTACTCGTCGTCTTCGTCTATTTCAACCGCGGTTTCTATCACTTTGCGGCCGCGATAATAGCCTTCCGGTGACACGTGATGGCGCAGATGCACCTCACCTGTGGTTGGGTCAGTGGATAAAGCCGGGCTTTTGAGTTTGTCGTGTGAGCGACGCATACCACGACGCGAACGGGTTACTTTGTGTTTTTGAACGGCCATCAGGCGCTCCTGCAAAAATTATAAACTGTCAGTTTTTAAGCAAATCTTCCAACCCTGCAAAAGGGTTGTGCTTCTTCACCGGTTCCTGCTGGTCAGCTAACGCGGCGATTACTACCGGGTCACAATCAGACTCGTCTGCATGCACCACTCTCGGAGGGATCTGCAGGATGAGCTCATCTTCAATGAAACCCGCCACATCAATTTCTTCACTATCACCAAGAATCACCGGATCAATATGTTCCGGAAGTTCCTCGGCATCAGCTTCCTGCGCCACAAACACCAGCTCGAATTCGCTTGCCAGTTCAAACTGCATCACTGCCTGGCAACGCTGACACGTCATGCTTACCTGACAAGCCAGCCTACCACGCGCCTGCGGCAATTTGTCTTCGGTAAGGCCGAACGATGCCACTATTTTCACATCGCCAGAGTCATCCGCAAGGATAGCTGCGAAACGGGAAAAGTGGGATACTGGCAGAGTAGTCTGGGCGGCACACGCGGAGCGGGCCAATTCGGCAGGGTTGAACCTGACAGGGAGCTGTTCCATAAACGATCAATAGTAATAGTGTTTGCTCAATTAGTCAAAATTAGCATTAGCAAAAACTGTCTGTTTTCTAAAAAGTTTGTCGAATATTTCCATGCCGCCATCAGTAATTCTTGCTTCCACATCCCGCTATCGCGCAGAACTTCTGCAACGATTGAAAATTGACTTCACTCAGCTGTCTCCGGATTGCGATGAAACCCCTCTGCACAACGAAACCGCGCGTGAGCTGGTTGAGCGTTTATCTGTCACCAAAGCGCGCTCTGTTGCCACTCAGCATCCGGAGTGCCTGGTCATCGGGTCTGACCAGGTCGCCGCTGATGACAATGCAATTTACGGCAAGCCAAACGATCACGACGATGCTGTCAGGCAACTGCAAGCCCTGAGTGGTCGAGCGATTAAATTTTTAACCGGTCTTTGCGTGATGCACCACGCAAGCGGCCGGCAATTGCAAGGTGTGGTAACCACCGAAGTACAATTCAGGCATCTGGACAACGTACAAATCGAAAGATATCTGCGGGCCGACAAACCTTACGACTGCGCAGCAAGCTTCCGCTCTGAGGGTTACGGTAGCAGTGTGGTAGATGCCATCAGCAGCGATGATCCGAGTGCCATTATTGGCTTACCGGTCATACTTGTATCGAAATATCTAGATCAACTCGGGCTGCAGCTACCGTAATACTCAAGGTCTGCAGGCAACACAGGTTACCGTACCGGATTGTCAGACGAACACCCACGGAGAGAACCTGATTAGCAGGTGCAGGATCACGCAGCTGACTGCACCTGCGATCAGATCATCGAGCATGATACCGAGTCCGCCACCAACCCTTTTATCAGCCCACGAAATTGGCCACGGCTTGAGAATATCAAACACACGAAACAGCAAAAAACCCAGCAACATCGCGGTCAATGAGAACGGAACCAGAAACATCGTGACCAGAAACCCGACTATTTCATCCCAGACAATACCGCCATGATCATGCTCACCAGCAGCCTCTGATGCCTTTGCACAAATTGATATTCCGGCAAGCGCCATCGCCACAACAATCAGCAGATACAAAGGCCACGCTAACTGGCTTAACGGCACCCACAGCAATAATGCCGGCAAAGTGCCGAAAGTGCCGGGTGCCACCGGCGCCAGGCCGGTACCAAAACCAAATGCCAGCAGATTCACGGGGGATCGAAGCATCGCCTGACTGTGCTTGCTCTGCTTAAACTTGATAATCGAAAACCCTCGTGACTTGTTTAGTGTTTTTAAGATTCTGGCTTATCAATGGTGGCAGTGAGATCCGGGCCGGCTATTTTTTTGCCGGGTCAGTTTTCGGTCCGGAATCGGTTTTATCCTGATCCGGCTTTACTTTTTTACTCACCGGTACAGACCTGCCCCTGCTACCAGCTGCCGTATGGCGTGAAGACGGCTCGCGAACAGATGATTTTTCAGACAACGGATTACCTGCCGGATGATCCGCGTTGTATTCAATTGCTCTGAGTTTGGTAGCGAGCTTATCCGCAACGCCATTTATATAGCGATAGCCTTTTTCAGCACCAAAATCTTTGCTTATTTCCAGCGCCTCGTTAACCACTACTTTGTATGGCGTTGCCAGTTGAGTCTTAAGCTCTGTGCAACACAAACGAAGCACTGAGCGTTCAATTGGATCCAGCTGATCGAGATCCCGATCCAGATGCTGAGCAATCTCATCATCTATCTCTGCAACATGTTCCACCGCGTAGCCAAACAACGCCATGAAGTAATCTACGTCAACCTTATCCATATTCTGCAAATCGAGAAATTGCCCGATAACACTGTCGGGGGGATTTGCAGCATGGTCAAAATCCCACTGATACAACGCCTGCATGGCTTTTTGCCTGGCAGCACGTCTGCGCTTGGGACTGGTCGCGCGATTGGCTGTTTTTTTCTGACTCACAAATTTATCACCAGCTTGCGTGGCAACAAGATGCGTCGGCGGCTAGCGCCCTGCGATACGGGTTGCGGCGCCGCTTTCTTCAGCCAGCAGCAACATGGCTCCGGAGATGGAGTAATACACACAGTAACGTATCGCCTTCAGGGTTGAACCAAGATAGTATAAACAGCCTGCGACTTTTTCACAGAGATAAACTTTGCTCAATCACCTTTTACCTGTTACCGGCAGGTACGGATCACCGCTTTTTATTGGTCTTTTGGCAGCCCTGCTCGCTGTTGTGACTCCAGACGCTCTGTACGCCCAAAGTTACTCCCAACAAGCAAAAAGCACTGCGGTAGAAATTCTTGATGAGTCTGCTGCACAGGCAGTACAACAAGCGCTCACTGAAAACCTGCCGGTAGTATTGCTGCAAACCAGTCTCGGCAACCTGTATGTTGAGCTCTATCCTGACAAAGCCCCTGAGAGCGTAAAGAATTTTCTCACTTACGTGGACGATGGCTTTTACGACGGCACTGTGTTTCATCGAGTGATCGAGGGTTTCATGATCCAGACCGGTGGCGTCGATCTGCGCTTGAATATCAAAGAAACCCGCGCCGCCGTGGTCAACGAAGCTGATAACGGTCTGCTGAATGAGAAGTTTACTGTCGCCATGGCCCGCACCGCAGATCCACACTCCGCAACCTCGCAATTTTTTATTAATACCGCGGATAATCATTTTCTTGATCACAAAGAAAAAACACCAACCGGTTGGGGGTACACTGTTGTCGGCAGACTAATCGCAGGCGAGCGAATCGCCGAATGGATCAGCAAAGCACCCACCGGCCCTGCTGGCCCCTTCACCTCTGACGTACCAAATACGCCAGTTGTGGTCAACAAGGCGCGGCGGCTCGACTAAAGAAAACACGAATAAGGCAGAGCCCGATCAGGTAACTTGCGCCGCGTTCCCATTGTTAACCAACACAAAGAAATCCCAATGATAAAAATCACCACCAACAAAGGCCCCATTGAAATTGAGCTGGACGAGGCCAATGCACCAAAGACCTGTGCAAATTTCCTCAGCTACATTGAAAGCGGTCACTACAACAACACGCTGTTCCATCGTTGCATACCCGGCTTTATGATCCAGGGCGGTGGTATGGATGAGAACATGCAGCAAAAGCCAACCAAAGCAACCATTGAGAACGAAGCAGATAACGACCTGAAAAATGTCACGGGCTCGATTGCAATGGCCAGAACAGGCGACCCGCATTCAGCAACATCGCAGTTCTTTATCAACGTGAATGACAACGAGTTCCTTGATCATAAAGGTAAGACCCCTGACGCTTGGGGCTACTGTGTTTTTGCAAAGGTTACTGGCGGCATGGATCTGGTCATGGAAATCAGCATGACACCAACCGGCAATCGTAACGGACACGGCGATGTACCGCTGGAGTCGGTTATTATCGAGAAAATAGAAGTAACCTGATTTAATTTTCTGCCACAGAAGAACATAGACTCGATGAGCACAACGATTTATATCTCGGATCTGCATCTGCAATCCAGTGCACCTGAACTTACCGAACTCGCATTTGAGCTATTCAATTCCATTGAATGCGATCGATTGTTCGTACTGGGTGACTTGTTCGAGTACTGGATTGGCGACGACAGCATTGATCAAACCGCTGAAGCGGTCAGTCAAAAACTAAAGACGCTACACAAACGCGGCACAGAAATTCTGGTGATGCACGGCAATCGGGATTTTCTGCTAGGTGACAAATATATCAATGGCTTCGGTGGCTCATTAGTCACCGATGATGTCATCAAACTGGAGATTGCAGGCAAACAAACGCTGCTCATGCATGGTGATACGCTCTGCACTGATGATACCCAATACCACTTCTACCGGCGCATGGTGCGAAATCAGCATTGGCAGAAAGACTTCCTGTCTAAAACCGTTTCAGAACGAGAAGCCACCGCTCGCATGATAAGAAACACCAGTAAAGCCAGTGGCAGCCGTGCACATAGAAATTCAATCGCAGACATCAACGTCAATACTTTGCAGGAAACAATCGATAACCATGGCGTTGAACGGGTGATACATGGCCATACTCACCGACCTGCACTGCACAGCAAAACTGACAGTATCAATGTCGAAAGGATGGTTCTTGGAGACTGGCATCCAGGGGAAGCAGTGATTGCCGTGAGTGACGAGACAAACTGCAACCTGTTTAAATGGGATGGCAATTCCCTCGCCGCTTTGAGTTAACCTTTAACCTCGGGCCCTCGTAGGGGGTACTGGCTAGCTGGCTTATAAGTCTCCAGAGCCAGAGCATAAGCCATCAGTACAAAGCCTGTGTATAAGTTATGAGCTGCAGCTCTCCATAAGTCGACAAACAGAATGCGCACCGCGCCATAGTCGCCTGTGACCGTCAGTCGCGTCCGATGGTTTCTTGATAAGCGGGTGCGCATGAATAGCTGCCACGCCCTTACCACTCGTCTGCTCCACATCACCTCGCCTCAGAGGCTCAATAACCTCTGGTATCAACAACTCAAGGAGCAGGAACTTCGGCCGTCACCGTGTCAATAGAGATGTTAGTTGTTCTATCATGGAGCGGTATATGAAAAAAGTCAGTGTGCACCTCGTCGGGTTAAAAAAAGGTATCACCCGCAGCCAGGTTGTTAAGGAGTTAGCGCAGATGTACGGCAAGCCGCCGTCTTACTTCACCCCTCACTGCGATCACCTCTTTGACCTTCAAACACCCTACAAACACCTTGCGAAAGTCTCGCCCGACGAAGCGCAAGAGCATTGCAAACGCCTTGCGTCTGTCGGTATTAAAATCGCTGTTGCTGAAATCGACAGTAACACCGGTCTGTCATTGGTTCCGGTCGAACAAGCAGCTGAACAAGCTCAGCTATGCCCGGCATGTGGTGAAGCCACTACTGCTGCAGAGCTCTGCAGCGAATGCGGAGTGATGATCCGGAAATATCTGGCGCAACTGGCCATTGATCAGAAGTTGCAGCGCAAGCTGGCGGCCGCGGAGCAAAGTGATCAACGAATAAAAGCGTTTACTGCCGCTGAAGATCAGCGAATAAAACAAGTAAGACACAGAAAAATCACACAGGAAAACGCTACCTCCATCTCACAGCAGCAGCCGGAGGACGATCACTTTACCATCAGAGTTGCAGATCAATCCGGCAAGCGAGTCATGTACTTTGCCAGTGCAGCACTGCTTGCAAGTGTGGTTGGAACTGCTGTTTTCTTTAACTTTGCAAAAGACAAAGCAGCGCTGACGGACCAATACAAATACGCCGAAGCGACAGCAGCAGAGGTTTCATCCGAACTTGCCACTGCGGAAACTATCACAGGCAGCCCGACAGACAGTATTTCGTTAAGTCAGTCCGATAGCTTCACGGACTGGAAAAGTAAAATCAATCAGATCGAAAGACTCAAAAACAGCCTGAACGTGCTTAACGAATCCGTTGGTATGTCTTCCAGCATGGACGGACTCATTGCAGAAACGCAGAATCCGTTTGAACGTGTCATCGGATTACAACACCTGGCATTGCTCAGAGAAAAAAAGACGCAGCCAGTTCCAGCAGAATCGGCGCTGCAAAGTACGACAATGCTGGACACGAATATCGCACTGATTAATAACTTACCTGATAAAGTTGAGAAACTTTATGCATGCCTGAGTCTGGCAGAAGTTTTAACCACACTGAACAAACCTGAACTTGCCACCAATGCACTCGAGCAGGCAAAAAGTGATGCGCAGGATATTGCAGCGCAAGGTGATTATTCACAACGCGTTATCGCAGAAGTTATTTCCGCTGAATTTTTTGCAAAGCACAATGCCGTTGAGCAGATGTCTACTCATTATGGCAGCGCTGTAAAAATTGCACAGCAGATTGATACTGAGTCCGCTGGCAGGCTTTGGGCAATTCCGTTCATCGTCAGAAGTCAGGCAAGTACCGGCCAGTTCGCAGATGCTTATACCCTGCTTGAGAAAATTGAAGACCGTGCAATCGCAGATAAAGTGATGGACGATATTACAGTTTATGCCCAGTCAGCTGATGTTGGTACTCTGAACGAAACAAACACCACGCTTGATGAATTGCAGTCGGAGTTTGTCGACGATCCAGATATGCAGTTATTGATAGAGAACCAGAGAATAATGCAGCAGAACGCAGAAATGCTTTCCGGGCTTGTAGAGAAAGTACGTTAATTACTGTCTTTTTGCCGTCTTGTTTCAGTCTGGTTAATGCAGCCTTGTCATCAGTGACAGCCTGCTAATAAGAGCCAGTCTGCTAACAAGAAAAAGAGTCGCGGGTACATTATGTGTACCCGCATACAACCAAAAATAGTAGTTGTTGCCTCACACCAGCGCTGCTTCCTCCCTGAATAACTGCTCAATACCATCCAGTTCATTGAGTTCTGATTCACTAAAGCCGGCTTTAAGACGAGCGGGTTTGTTGAAAGGGCCTCGCAGCGCTGCCTTACCATGTTTATACAATAGGCTTTTAAACGTCTCATCTGTCGCAAGACCGCGCTGTTGACAAGCTGCACCGAACCAGCGATTGCCAATTTTTACATGCTCGACCTCTTCATCGAGAATACGAGACAGAATTGCCACTGTTTTGCTGTCATTGACAGCTGACAGCTTTTGCAACATCGGTGGTGTGACATCAAGCCCTCGCGCCTCAAGCACGCGCGGCACCAGCGCCATACGAACCATAACATCGTAATCGGTCTCGACTGCCATAGCCCACATACCTCCATGCACCGGCAACGCACCGTAGTGAGAGGACAGCTCATGCAATCTGGCTGACAGTAACTTAAAATGAGTCGCTTCTTCACTGGCAACCCGCATCCAGTCACGGTAGTACTTACAAGGCATATCGCGGAATCGATACACGGCATCAAGAGCCAGGTTCATTGCATTGAACTCAATATGTGCAACGGCATGTATCAAGGCAATCCGACCCTCTACTGATCCAAGTCTGCGGCGCTTCACTTCAGTGGGATGAACATGCATCGGCAGCATCGGTCTTCCTGGTTCAGGAATTTTTCTGGCCGCCTCCCGATGACTGGTTACAAAGTCATCGTCAGATACCTGCTGATATAGCGCACGTATTTTTCTTATCTTGTCTTCGGTACTACAACACAATAAAGCCTGCAGACTTTGAGTAAACACATCAGTCATGAGCTTTAACTCCAAGCGTACTGAAACTTTTAAACAGCTTTCTTGATAGCAACTCTTTGCCATCAAGGTGATAGTGAAGCAAGGCCCTGTTGAGTTTCCGGGCCTCTGCTTGAGTTTGTGTATCAGAAAAATCCATGGATGCAATTTTCAATAAGCTACTGCCGGAAATTTTTATACCGTTGCCGCTTCCCGAACCATTGCCATTGCCATTGCCATTGCCATTGCCATTGCCATTGCCATTTTCATTTTCATCACAAGGGCCAGCCGCAACAGGTCCATCAGGCACACGATAGTAATAATCGCAATCGACATCTGTGCCACGGCCGGTCAAAATATCGTGATCCAGCGTCGGTGACAAACCCAACTGATCCAGCAGAGCGAGCTCAAAGTAACGCAAACTTGCTTGCCTTGTATCAGCATGACAGCATCCCTGGATAGTCGGCCAGTAGTGTGTGAACAACTCTGCAGACGATTCAAACTTTGGCACCAGATAGTAGACCAGTTCATTGACGTAGTATCCGCAGGCAAGTGCTTCACCACGCAAGTGCAGCGGCACACCAGCCTCTTCAGCTGCAGTCAGCACGGGTAGCTCGCCACGTCCGGTCCAGGACACATGCAAACTTCTAAACGGCTGCAAAACCAGCGATTTTTGCGATTTACCGCGCTTCACTCCACGGGCCAGCACAGAGACTCGGCCATGAGCAGGTGTTAGCAATTCAACGATCAGGCTGGTATCGCTATAGGCACGCCGATGGATAACGTATGCAGGCTCCAGTAACATGCGTCCGGCGTTCATAGAGGCTTGAGCAGCACTCTTGGCTTAATGGTGATTCGCTTAATGGTGACTTTGTTATCAATCACTGCCATAACCGAGACCACGAATCATTGCAGCATCATCTGACCAACCGTCTTTCACTTTTACCCATAGTTGCAGATGCACTTTGGTATCAAAGAGACGCTGCATCTCACGTCTGGCCCAACTACCTATTTCTTTTAGATTGGTACCGCCTTTGCCAATCACGATAGATTTCTGGCTGGCTTTTTCAACCCAGATCACTGCAGATATGTTGGCAATTTTTTCCGTCTGCTCAAACTTTTCGATTTCTACACTCACTGAGTACGGCAACTCCTGCGATAAAAATCGCGTTAGCTGTTCGCGGACTAACTCAGACGCCAGAAACTTTGAAGATCGGTCTGTGAGCGCGTCCTGACCGAACTGGAATTCAGCATATGGCAGTCTCGATTCAAGCTCCGATTCCAGGACATTAAGATTGGTCCCACGGGTAGCCGACACAGGTATGACTGCATCCGCAGACTGAACCGCCGGTAGCTCTGACAGCCACGGCAATAACCGCTCTTTTGGATTCACCCGGTCTGTCTTGTTCACAACCAGCAACCACGGTAGTTCCTGAGCACTGACCGTCTCGTAGGCCATTGCATCATCATCGTTAAACGTCATAGCCTGTAAGACAAGCACCAGCACGTTAGCACCGGTTGCAGCAGACGAGGCAGTCTTATTCAGCACTCGGTTGAGGGTTTTTCTGCCGCCCCGATGTATGCCCGGTGTGTCTATGTAGATAAACTGGGCAGTCGCGGTGGTATTGATACCAAGCAAAGCGTGCCGGGTAGTTTGCGGTTTATGTGCTGTGATGCTCAACTTCTGACCGATAAGCCGGTTCAGTAGTGTCGACTTACCAACGTTTGGCCGACCGGTTATCGCAATAGTGCCGCATCTGGTTTGTGAGCCTTGGGTCAATGGTCTAAGCAGTTGTACGAGTGTGTAGCAAGCTTACGCTAATTCTCACTGGCCGTCTCAAGCTGTGCCAGCAAACTGGCTGCGGCCGCCTGCTCCGCTTTTCTTCGGCTTGTGCCCTGCGACTGTACTTTCAACTCGAGCGATGTGATCTCACACGCCACCACAAATGTCTTTGCATGTGCCTCGCCGTAAGACTTAATCAACTGATAGTCCGGCAAGCCGAGCCCGCGACCCTGCAGTAGTTCCTGTAAGTTGGTCTTTGGATCTTTTACCGGTTCGCTGTCTGGTAGATTTGAAAACCGGTTTGCATACAGATGAAGGATGGCTTTCTCGGCAGATACGAAACCGCCTTCAAGGTAGATAGCGCCAATAACAGCTTCGAAGGCATCAGCAAGTATGGAAGATCGTTTGAAGCCGCCACTCTTTAGCTCACCCGAGCCAAGCTTCAACAACGCGCCGAGCTCAAGATCGCGAGCGATCTCGGCGAGGGTTTCGCCACGTACAAGATTGGCCCGCAACCGGGTGAGTTGCCCTTCATTGTAGTGACTGCGCAGATGATACAGCTGCGCAGCTACAACAAAATTCAGTATGCTGTCGCCCAGGAATTCCAGCCGTTCATTGTTACGAGCGCCGACGCTGCGGTGCGTCAGGGCGGCGTCTAGAAGCTCAGGATCACTAAACCGGTAGCCGAGCTTTTTCTGTAGCTGTAATTCTGGATTCAATAAATTCGGTTGATGGACCTAATCGGTGATCTGATCATCAAAGGCTGCGACGAGCTCAAGATTGTACATCAGTTTGCGACGCTCTTCGTATTTAACATCCACGACCCACTGGCCTTTGTTATCGCGCTGTACAGTCAGTATTTCCTTTGGATCCTGATTGATGTCATTGGCACGAAACAGCTCCTGCACCCGCTTAACGACTTCCCGCTTGGTTCTGAGATCATCCTGCGATATAACGTCCTGCGCTACTTTGTTAATCGCGTGATTTTGTATGTAGACCGGCACGAACTGGATACCGACTAACGCCAGCATTCCCACTAGTGCCAGAGTCACCAACAATTTGAACATTTCTTAGCCTCATTGAATGCGATCTCCGATCCTGCTCCACGCCACACCCCCGTTATCCCAGTTGAAATGCATCCAGACCAGAAATGCTTTTCCCACCAGATTTTCTTCAGGTACCGTGCCCCAGTATCGGCTGTCTTCGCTGTTATCCCTGTTATCTCCAACAGCAAAATACGTTCCTTCGGGCACGGTTAGATCAATGTCGAGGTTGCGACGATTGGCGGTAATGAGCATGTTGTGCTCCAGGTCACCAAGTTGCTCGGTAAATTCAACGATCTGACTACCGAAATTTCCATCCGGATCATCGTAATCACCGATCAGCGTTTGTGCTGCCTCAACGCCGTTGATGATCAATTTTTTATCGCGATACTGGACTCTGTCGCCTGGTACACCAACAATTCTTTTTATGTAATCAAGCTTCGGGTTACGTGGAAACCGAAACACCGCTACATCTCCACGCTCAGGCTCACCCAGATCAAGAATCTTTTTGTGTATTACCGGCAGTCGAACGCCATAAGCGAACTTGTTTACCAGAATAAAATCACCGACGAGCAATGTCGGTTTCATCGAGCCGGACGGTATGCGAAAAGGCTCAAAAATAAACGAACGGAGCACCAGCACAAGCAGCAACAACGGAAAAAAAGATTTTGCGTATTCAACCGGCCAGCTATCGGTTTTTTTAAATGCGGCGCCAAGCGCCCAGACAACACCACACAGTAAAACTAACAACACAAGAAATAGTGAAAAATCAACGTTCATACGTGTTACGACCCTTCGCAGGTGACCTCTAGGATTTATTGTCGACTTGCAGCACGGCGAGAAATGCCTCTTGCGGGATCTCCACGCGACCGATTTGCTTCATACGCCGCTTACCGGCCTTTTGTTTCTCTAACAGCTTTCTTTTACGAGTGATATCACCACCGTAACACTTGGCAGTCACGTTCTTACGCAAGGCCTTAACATTACTGCGGGCAATAATATGATTGCCAATGGCAGCCTGCACAGCGACATCAAACATCTGCCTTGGTATGAGATCTTTCATGCGCTCTACCAATTCACGACCACGCGACTGAGAACGATCCTTGTGAACAATCACCGCCAGTGCGTCAACCTGATCGCCATTAATCAGAATATCCACCTTAACCAGTTCCGCCGCCTGAAAACGTAGAAACGCGTAGTCAAAAGAGGCGAAACCACGACTGACTGACTTCAGCCGATCAAAAAAATCGAGCACAACTTCACTGAGCGGCAGTTCATAAGTCAGCGACACTTGTCTGCCAACATAGACCATATTTTTTTGCACGCCGCGTTTTTCAACGCACAGCGTTATCACATCGCCCAGGTAAGCGTTTGGCACCAGAATGTTGGCTTGTATAATCGGCTCACGCACTTCCTCGAGCTGATTGGGTGGTAACAGCTGAGACGGATTATGGATGTAACTGACGTTGCCGGAGGTATCGAGCAACTCATAAATTACCGTGGGTGCGGTGGTAATCAGATCAAGATCGTATTCACGTTCAAGTCGCTCCTGAACGATCTCCATATGCAACATGCCAAGGAAGCCACAACGGAAACCGAAACCAAGCGCTTCAGAGGTTTCAGGCTCATAGGCAAGTGCCGAATCGTTGAGCCTTAGCTTTTGCAGCGCATCTCGAAAAGATTCATAGTCATCAGAGCTTGATGGGTACAAGCCGGCAAAGACCCGTGGCTGCACTTCTTTAAAACCGTCCAGCGGCGCTTCACACTGGTTGTTTTCAAGTGTGATTGTGTCACCGACACGGGCTGCATCAATCTCTTTAATACCGGCGATTATATAACCGACCTGACCGGTTTTAAGCTCTTCAGTTTCCGTTCTCTTCGGAGTAAACACACCGACCGAGTCCGTTTGAAATGTTCTGCCAGTAGAGATAATCCTGATTTTGTCGCGCTTCTTAACTCTGCCACTGACAATTCTGATTAGCGAGATAACGCCAACATAGCTGTCAAACCATGAGTCGATGATCAAAGCCTGCAGCGGGTCATCTACATTGCCTACAGGCGGTGGCACGCGCTCGACCAGCATCTCAAGCAGATCGGTAATACCAATGCCGGTTTTGGCACTGCACAAAACAGCATCATGAGCTTCCAGACCAATAATCTCTTCAATCTCATCAACGACCCGCTCTGGCTCGGCGGCTGGTAAATCGATTTTGTTCAGCACTGGAATCACTTCCAGATCCTGCTCTATCGCGGTGTAGCAGTTGGCCACACTCTGTGCTTCCACACCCTGCGAAGCATCTACTACAAGCAACGCACCTTCACACGCCGCGAGTGATCGTGACACTTCGTAGGAAAAGTCGACGTGTCCAGGGGTATCAATAAAGTTAAGCAGATACACTTCGCCATCTTTGCTTTTATATTCGAGCGAGACCGATTGCGCTTTTATCGTGATACCGCGCTCTCGCTCAAGATCCATTGAGTCAAGCACTTGCGCTGACATCTCACGATCATCGAGCCCGCCGCAGGTTTGAATAAAGCGATCTGCCAGTGTCGACTTACCATGGTCGATATGAGCAATAATCGAGAAGTTTCTTATATGCGTTTGCTGCATCAGTGTTCAGTACGCTCCGCAGCAAGCGACTGAGTCAGTGCTTCGCGATCAAAAAAGTGGTGGCAAATCTCTGAGTTGCCAAGTTTCAGTACAGGGACCAGATCGTTGTATTTGTTACGAGTGTCCGGGTTCAGATCAATGTCTACAAGACACACTGAGAAATTCAACTCACTGGAAAAGTCATTTAGAGTAGCCAGCATGTCTTCGCACAACGAGCAATTATGCCTTGTGTAGAGCGTCAGTACGACAGGTTTCATGAGTTTAATCCGGCAATGCGTCCGGTTTGGCCTGGTTACGTCGCTTTTCCGGACCGGGTCGGCTAAGTTTGGCCGGTTTCGGCTCAGTTGAGAAAGTAATGACCTATTCAACCGTCATGGCGAGAAAAATCGGACCGTTTTCCCGCTGTACCAATATCGCTATGCTCGAGTTTGATTCAATCGCTTCCACCGCTGTTTCAAAAGCGTCGAGCGAGTCAATCGTGCTTGAATCTATCATGGTGATGACATCGCCCTCGCGCACTCCAGCCTGAGCAGCCGGACCTTCACCCACTTTGGATACCACAACACCTGCGCCTTCGAGTCCGAGTGACTCGGATAACTCCGCAGGTACCGGTGCTACATTCAAACCGAGTTTGTTGTTTAAAGAAGGGGAAGCAGGCTTGTTCGCTGCAGCGACTGTGCGGGAGTCTTCCAACTCACCAATGACCACACTCAGTGAGGTGCGCTTACCTTCTCTGATGACTTCAACCGCAGCAGCTCCACCAGCACGGACCTGCCCCACCAACGGTGGCAGCGAACTGGATTTATCGACATACCCACCGTTGAAGCTGACAATAATATCACCGACACGCAATTCAGAGTCAGCCGCCGGGCTATCCGGTAAGATCCGTGATATCAGCGCGCCGTGCGGTACATCCATTGAAAACGATTCTGCCAGTTCACGAGTGACATCCTGGATAATCACTCCCAGCCAGCCACGCGATACTTTACCGCTTTGCTTGAGCTGATCAGAAATATCAATCGCCATCTCGATCGGTATTGAAAAAGATAAACCCATAAAACCGCCGGTGCGGCTATATATCTGAGAGTTTATACCAACAACTTCGCCGTTCAGGTTAAACAGTGGCCCACCGGAGTTACCCGGATTAATCGCCACATCCGTCTGTATAAAAGGCACATAACTTTCACGCGGCAAAGAACGCCCGGTAGCGCTGACAATCCCGGCGGTCACAGAAAAATCAAATCCAAACGGCGAGCCGATCGCGAGTACCCATTCACCCACAGCTAACTCACTGGATTTGCCGATCCGTGCAGCAGGTAAATTTTCTGCGTCAATCTTGATCACCGCAACGTCACTGCGCGGGTCGCGACCGATGAGCTCGGCGACGAACTGCCTCCGATCATGCAGCCGAACAATAATTTCTGCAGCGCCCTCAATCACGTGATTGTTGGTCAGAATGAAACCGTCAGACGACACGATGAAACCAGAGCCAAGCGAGTCTGAATTAAACTGCACTCGATCAAGACCATTTTTCTGATCTGGCTCAAAGCTTTGATTTCTTTGGCCCGGGCCATTCTGTTGCTCTTCCATGAATCGACGGAAGAATTCACCAAAAGGAGAATCATCGTCAGGCAAAGTCGGACCGGTTTGCGATCGGTCCACCTCACTATTGGTACTGATGTTGACCACCGACATATGATTCTGCTCGACCAGCACGGTAAAATCCGGCAGGTCTGCAAAAACCAACGCTGGCAGATAAAGCAGCGCCAGTAACACACCAAGAATGGACCGACGCACTCGCACCGGAGACAAAGACGACATCACGCATACGCAAGCGCTAACATTTTTCAGGGAGGAAGACATCTTAAAGGCAGTGATCAAGTTGCTCTCCGTTAACGGCTTTGCGCGCCGGGTGGTTAAAGGTTTGAGTGATCAATAGTCACCCGTGTCACTAGCGTACGGCTCACATTCACGGAATTGCTATGCTGTGTTCGCTGGCCTGACGACGCACTGTGTCGTGGCGACGCAATGTGTCGTGACGCGATTCAGTATTCGCAGTGCTACTTAGCATACCGAGAACTCGTGGTCGCAAGGTACTACCAAGGCGCACAGATAAAGTCAGTCCAACACTGAGACCCAACACTGCAGAGGCAGCGACACCGCTTTCTGACGCCACGAACAAAAGCTCCCCACCAACCGCAAATAATAGCATAAGCAGCACAGGTAGCAGGTAAATCACCGATGACAGGCCTATCAGCATCTTCGACGATACCTCAAGACTCACAGATTGACCGACCAGACTTTCGGGAGGTATACCTGACTTAAAATCAACCAGAGAACCAGTTGGAATGTCAGCCTGCCCAGGACACGACCGTCCATGAAGCAACTGGATAAGTAACTGGCTGGGCAACTGGACAGGCAACTCAAGCTGCGTCAATGCTTCGCGCCCGCCAGATGCGCAACCGCCGCAAGCTCTACAGGCAGCCGCGTGCGGTGAGTTATCCTGCGGTCGGCAAACGATTTCAGAGGCAGACTGCCGAATCACCAGCAGTTCGCGGCGATGCGTTAACTGATGACCGGCTCTTTGTTCCTGACAACTTGCGGGCAAATGTTTATGCCGAATCTCTGGCCGGATCTCTGGCCGGATCTCTGGCCGAACCTTTGACCAAATCTTTGGCCAATTCAAAGCCCTATACGAGGACCGATGGCCGGACCTCACAACTACTGCTCTTGCAGTTGTAACGAGTCGCCAGTCATCATTACCGTTGGTTTCGGCACCTCACCCACTACGGTAACGTGCCACTGTTCCTGCGTTACCCCGTAGGCGTGCACGCCACCCATTCCCATCAGACCAACCAACTCGTTGCGCGAGTTTTCGCCTTGTTCTGCAACATAAACAGAAAGCGATGCGAGTCCGTCGGTGTACATTATCCGACGCACCACGGATTCCTCCGGCAAGACCACCACTTTATCAGACATCAGTTTAAAGCCATCAGGCAAATTCAGTTGTGCGACACCAGGTATTCCTGAATCTGGCGGAGGAGACGCAATCAGCGGCTCTTCCATGTCGAGGTCGATAACCCACTCTTGCCTGTTGCCCTTGGTCGATGTCGTGAACAATGACGCCGGAATGCTCTCAGGGTACTCGACCTGTGTGAACATCACCTGCTCTATAATCGCGCCGGTATTGTCGCTCATCACTGAACGCAGCATCAGGTGAGTTTCAGAATCAATCCAGAGTTTGTATCCGTAGCGGTAGTCGTCGAGAGGTTTGATGTCTACCACCTCTGCGATGCGTCCGGCCACTCTGTCCATGCCGTTGTGGTCAAACGCGTAAAGCTTCTCAAGCTCGGCCAGCTGGCGCGGCTCAAATTCCGGGAAGGGTGATCTTGGTGAAGCCTTGCTCACCGCTACTGTTTTACTACCCGGCCAGATACAAACAACATTTTCAGCGTTACGCACAATCTCTCTGGCCTCGCCGTTCAACGAAATCAGCCGTTCGCGCTCAACACCATCAGAGTTGCTGTGAGTAATGCGCATGGACTCGAGCTCACCATCATGTGCGTAGACAAACGAACCGTCATAGTTCAGTGTCTGCATGGCCATCGACATCTGTCTGACCAGATCCCGACCTGCTGATCCCGTATCAGCCAGGCCCAGCGATGATGCTGTGAGGCAGGTTATGAACAGCCAGGCTCTGGTGATAGTCATCATTACTTTTGGTCAGTCGTGGCAGGTAATTCAATAACGGGCTGCTCGCTGGATAGTTCGTCGTAACCAACGATCCGCGAGTGTGACACCAACCCGTGAACACGACCCATGCTGGCGTCTTCAAGATGATTGGTCAGCAGCAGGTTCAAGCGTTTTTCTATCTCGGCATTGCGGGCTGCCGCGTCATCCATTCGCCAGTGGGTGCCTTCATTGCCAAGCGTAGTCGAACCGCCATTGCCCGAGCCTCCTGTAGCTGCGGCGTTAAGAGACAGCACCTCTAAGAGGTCAGTGTTTTGTTGCGTCGCTGCGGTAAGTGTGGAGTCCTGCGCTGCGGCGCCTGCTCCGGATGCCACGGTCTGCCCGGCTTGCGCCGAGTCTGCACCGGTTTGATCGACCTTCCAGAGGTTTGCCTGCCAGAGCTGCGAAAATAAAAAGCTGGCGCCAGCCAGACTCGCAGCCAACCCGAGACCGGCCACAGGCTTCCATAAGCTGAAAGGTTGATGTACGGTGGCCTGCTGCGCCGCGGGTGGTTCAGCGTATTCTCTGACACGGCCAGTTGACTGCACCGCCCTGTCCCGCATCCGACTGATCGACACAACCTCAGCGGTGCGGTACCCGGAAGCAGCTTCATCTCCAACGAAAGATTGCCCCGAGAAGTTTTCTTCATAGGTATCTTCGTACATCTCTTCCAGAGCAATAGCGTTGCTGACTCGCGATGCAAAGTCTGTGGGCAACAAGCCGTTGTAGTCTGCCTGAATGACATCACGCACCAGATGCATGCTTTGCCACGCCGCAACTGAACTATCGTTTTCGAAGACCTGTTCAAGCAAGCCTGGCTCACTGGTTGATTCGTCATCTACAAACGCAGACAGTACTTCGTTCATTGCTTTATCTTCAATTGTATTCATATGTAAGTCGCCATTTTTCAGGGGCTATCCACGCTACGCTTCAACACTGTTGCTATTGTCTAACAGCGGCCGAAGCTGCTGATCTATCGAATCCCGTGCACGAAATATCCTTGATCGGACGGTACCGATCGGGCATTCCATTATTCTGGCTATCTCATCGTACGATAAACCCTTCAGCTCTCTGAGCGTGATCGCGGTTTGTAGTTCCGCGGGTAGGCTGTTTATCGCCAGTTTCACGGTTGCAGCGATCTGATCCGTCATAAGCTCGCTGTGCGGGTCTGCAATATCGCGCAGCCCCGACGCACTTTCAAAATACTCTGCATCTTCGCTGTCCACACTGCCATCCGTCGGTCTTCGCGATGCTGAAACGAGATGGTTCTTTGCTGTGTTGATGGCAATTCTGTACAGCCAGGTGTAGAAGGCACTGTCACCCCGAAAGTTCTTAAGCCCCCGGTATGCCTTAATAAAGGTCTCCTGCGTGACATCCTGAACTTCATGGTGGTCATGCACGAACCTTGAAACAAGATTGGCTATTTTATGCTGATATTTTAGTACCAGCAGGTCAAAAGCACGCTTGTCGCCAGCCTGTACTTTGCGCACCAGCACGAGATCATTACTTTTCTCGCTCAATTTTGCTGACTCGAGACTGCCGCGATCAAAGCTATGACCGCCACATGTACCGGTAAGTTCAGGAAAGTATTCATACTTTTATCGTTATTACTTGTAGACTGATTCCAGATACTTGAAGTATGCCCGTTTTTAGCAGGCTCGGGGAAGCAGGTTGATCAATCGAAATGCATGATAAAATGTGCGCGATAGTGCAATAGCTCGTCAATTGAGTCTTTTATATCGCTCAACGCCAGATGTTTGGACTGTTTGACGAACCCCTGCGATACCTGCGGTGCCCAGCGCTGCGCCAGTATCTTTAGCGTACTGACATCAAGATTGCGGTAGTGAAAGTACGTCTCGAGCTCAGGCAGGTGGCGGGCCATAAACCGACGATCCTGACATATGCTGTTGCCACACATCGGGCTGACCCCTGCCGGAACCCAATCAGCCAGAAACTCAATGGTTGCCTTTTCAGCGTCTGACTCACTATATTCACTGGCTTTGACTCTATCGACCAGACCGGATGACGTATGGTGCGACGTATTCCATTCGTCCATCCCGGAAAGCACATCAATCGACTGGCTGATCGCCATCACCGGCCCCTCGGCCAGAATTTCAAGACTGGAATCAGTAACGATAGTGGCTATTTCAATGACCCGGTCCTGCTCCGGGTCCAGCCCCGTCATCTCCAGATCGATCCAAATCAGATTTTCCCGACTCACCATTGTTTTTGCCACTCAGCCACCCGCTGCCATTTGTTCAACATTGCAGGGTACAATGGTAGCCGCAAAGCGCAAAAATTGCAGAGAACATAATGCCTGAAAACACTCGCACAACACCCGATACCCACGAGCCTTGTCATTGAGCGGCGATTCTTCGATTCCTCAATCCAGCACCGACAAACCTGCCCGGGTTATCGCTAATCTCGGCACAGAGCTGCTCATTCAGACCGACTGTGGCAAAAAGCTTAATGCCTCCGCAAAAAAGAATCTCGGCCTGCTCGTTACCGGCGATCTGGTGACATGGCAGACAGATGGCTACGGCAACACGCGCGTTACCGAATCACTGAAACGCACAGGTACACTGGCGAGAACCGATCGGCGCGGCAAGGCAAAACCGATTGCAACCAATGTGAGCCAGGTGATTGTGGTGACAGCGCCGAGGCCCCCGTTTGATACATTGCTGATCGACCGTTACTGCGTTGCCGCCGCCGAGATCGGTGCCGAAATCGCAGTTGTTATCAACAAAACGGATCTGTTAAACAGCGAGTCCGGCAACGCAGCGGACTCAATTGAGCAGCTTTACGGCAAGCTTGGTTATAAAGTTGCACGCTGTTGCGTCAAGCAAACGGGCGGGTTAGCCGCAGTTGCCAAGCTGCTCGATGAGCAGGTGTCAATCCTGGTGGGACAGTCCGGTGTTGGCAAGTCTTCCATTCTTAAGAATCTCATGCCTCAACACGATATTAAAACCGGTGACTTGTCAGACAACTCCGGCCTTGGTCGGCACACAACCACCGTCACCAACTGGTATCCGTTGCCAAACAACGGCGCGATAATCGATTCGCCTGGAGTCAGACTATTCTCTCTGGAGCATCTTGACTCAGTCAACATTCAGGCGGGCTTTCGTGAAATTGCCGACCACGCCACTCGCTGCAAGTTCAACAACTGCACCCATCAACACGAACCTGAGTGTGCCGTGCTCACAGCACTGACGAACGGTGCAATACACCCTGACCGCTACGAACATTTTCTGCAACTACTCAACAGCGAGTAGCTTAACTCTGCCAAAGACCATCAGTACAAAATGGTTTATACTTTAGCGCTTTGCATTACGATTCAAAGCCAGTAGTCAAACCAGACTGCTCGTCAACGATCACAAGACCTGACCCGCTGGCAGTCTTGTATTTTCCCGAATTCACTAAACTCACAGTGAGCTTGCATGCCTGACTCAACCAAAATTATCTACACCAACACTGACGAAGCCCCTGCACTGGCAACCTACTCGTTGCTGCCTATCGTGCGCAGCTTCCTCACTCCAGCTGGCGTGGCGATTGATACCGCAGACATCTCGCTCGCCGCAAGAACACTGAGCGCGTTCAATGATCTGCTACCCGAAAATCAGCGAGTGGAAGACGCATTGCACAACCTCGGTGAACTGGCGAAAACCCCTGCAGCCAATATTGTAAAACTTCCAAATATCAGCGCATCAGTACCGCAGCTAAAAGGCGCTATCGCAGAGCTTCAGTCAAGTGGCTATAGCATCCCCGACTACCCTGATAATCCTGAAACCGAACAGGAACACGATGCTCGAGCCAGGTTCGATAAAGTCAAAGGCAGCGCTGTTAATCCGGTACTGCGCGAAGGCAACTCTGACAGACGCGCCCCTGCAGCGGTCAAAAACTACGCAAAGATAAACCCGCACGCGATGGGCGCCTGGTCTGCCGATTCACAAACCTCAGTCACTACCATGAGCAGTGGTGATTTCAAATCGAATGAGAAGTCAGTAACCATAGATAAAGAAGATGTACTGAGCGTTGTGCACATTGACAGCAACGGTAATGAGACCGTTTTAAAAGATTCCATTCCGGTGCTTGCTGATGAAATTGTCGACGCCACCTTCATGAGTCACAAAGCACTGGTCAGCTTTCTTGAACAGCAAATCAAAGCAGCTAACGAGCAGGATGTTCTTTTTTCACTGCACATGAAAGCCACCATGATGAAAGTCTCTGATCCGATCATCTTCGGTACTGCTGTTGAAGTCTTTTTTGCGGACCTTTTCAAAAAGCACGGCACAGCGCTTAAAGAAGCTGGCGCCAACGTCAGAAACGGTTTTGGTAATCTGCTCAGCAGCCTTGCTAACCTGCCAGACAGTACGCGCGAGGAAATTGAAAAAGACATCGCAGCTACCTACGAGGCGCGACCAGACCTAGCAATGGTTAACTCGGATAAAGGCATCACTAACCTGCACGTACCGAGTGATGTCATCATTGATGCGTCAATGCCCGCTATGATCAGAAGCTCCGGCAAGATGTGGAATAAAGCCGGCCAGCAGCAGGACACCATGGCCGTCATTCCAGACAGCAGCTACGCCGACTTATACACACGTTCAATTCAGTTCCACAAAGACCACGGCGCATTTGATCCCACCACCATGGGCACCTGCCCTAACGTCGGGCTGATGGCCCAAAAAGCCGAAGAATACGGATCTCACGACAAAACTTTCGAAATATCTTCTGACGGTAAAGTACAACTAAGAAACTCAGCCGGCGACGTGCTTATTGAACATCAGGTTGAAGCCGGTGATATCTGGCGGTCCTGTCAGGTCAAAGATGCACCAATCAGAGATTGGGTAAAACTTGCAGTCAGTCGTGCAACAGTCACTGGTTGGCCTGCCGTTTTCTGGCTCGATAAAAACCGCGCTCACGATGCCGAGTTAATCAAAAAGGTTGAGCTTTACCTTAAAGATCACGACACCGCCTCACTTGACATCAAAATAATGTCTGTTGGTGACGCCACCGACTACACACTTGATCGAATCAAAAATGGCGATAACACTATTTCAGTCACTGGCAATGTATTGCGCGACTATCTCACTGATCTCTTTCCAATATTGGAACTCGGCACCAGTGCAAAAATGCTTTCTATCGTGCCGTTGATGAACGGCGGGGGATTGTTCGAAACAGGTGCAGGTGGCTCCGCTCCCAAGCACGTTGAACAACTGCTTGAAGAAAATCACCTGCGATGGGATTCCCTGGGTGAGTTCCTCGCATTGGCTGTATCGCTTGAACATCTATCGGAAGTAAACGGCAACAAAACAGCCGCTATCCTGGGCAATGCTTTAGACACAGCCACAGAAAAGCTGCTGACCAATCGCAAGTCGCCATCAAGAAAAGTCGGTGAGCTTGATACTCGCGGCAGCCATTTTTATCTATCACTGTACTGGGCAGAAGCTATAGCAGCACAAACTGACGACAGCGCTCTGGCAGACCGCTTCGCGCCACTGGCTGAGGCACTGGCAGCAGACGAAGATAAAATTGTCGATGAACTCAACAGTGTACAGGGTAGCGCTGTTGACATTGGCGGGTACTATTACCCTGATGAAGATAAGTGCGCTGCTGCAATGCGACCGAGCAAAACATTAAACAGTCATCTTGACAGTTTTGCTGCGGCATCTACCTGACACAGTGCATAAGTAAATGCTTTAAACAGCTCTAAACGGCTTCCCGGTACAAAGGGAAGTCGATACTAAACCGCACAGCTTCTTTACCGTGCACATCATGCGCGCTGCAGGTGGCACCATGATAATCTGCGATCAGCTTGACTATATGCAAGCCAAAACCCATGTGCGGTTGATCGTCGCGGTTATTGCGAATACTGACCATAGGTTCAAATAACTCAGCAGCCGGCAAGGCAAGCCGGCTACCGGCATTTTCAATCTCTATAGCCACGCCGGATGCTGTTTTAGCGAGGCACAGTTGTATTACGCTGTTGTTGTAACTGAAATCAACCGCGTTCGCCATCAGTTTATCGAGCATCTGGTGCAGCAGCTCCAGAGATACGTTTGCTTTAGCTTGTGTTACACGCTCATCTATTTTCAATACAACTGACCTGTCCGGGTAAAGGCTGTCATAGACTTCCGCCGCTATCCGGATCCAGTCACGCAGATCAACCACTTCTTTAGTTGATCGTTGTATGGTTTGCTCAACGCTACTTGCCTCAGACAAATTTCTGATCAAACGCTGCAATCGCGCAGTACCCAACTCTGCACGCGTTAGCGCATCACTGGTATGTGTATCCACACGGGTTTTGTCTATACCCTCAAGTGAGGTTGCAACCACACTGAGCGGTGTACGCAGCTCGTGTGACAAGCGTGAGCCAAGAGACTGCAAATAATTGGTGTAGCCGTCCATGCGGGACATAATCGTGTGAAAGCTACGCGACAGATCACCAATTTCATCAGGCGCAGTAGACTGCGGCACAACGCGAACAACAACTCCTTCTCCGGAGACAGAATGCTCTACCACATCACGAAGCTTCTTTACCCGCCACGATACCAGTGTCGCAAACCCGATTAATACCAGAGCAATCAATGAGACTGCCAATCCAAATATTTTTACCAGCCTGAGCATGGCTGTTTCGGTAAAGGTCGTTAACGCGACTCTTGGTTGTTGCACCAAAAGATAGCCGAGCAGATTATCGTCTTTAGTCAGGTTAACTACCGATGTGTAAAATATCCTCTGATATTGATCTTTTAAAAACCTGCCATCATCAGCAAGCAGCGGAAACAACTCAAACTCGGCAAACTCCATTTTACCGTCTGCGATCTCGGGTAACTTTTGCGTCTCCACATTTTTAGCTAATGACCACACAATGAACCGATGCAACACCGCATCTAAAATACTATTGTCTGACGGTTCGAAGTCACGCACTTCAGCATCCGGCAGACGTCTGTCTGCATCTGCCAACAACCAACCCTGACCATCAAATACCCGCAAACGCATTCCGGGCTCGGTATATTCAGCCAATACACCGGTGAGGTTTTCATCAATCACCTGCAGTTGACCAATATCATCAGGCTCATCCGGATCGAACATACCGGTCCAGCGTTGCACGTTACCGGTACTATCAACATCAATCAGACTCAAACCAAATCTGCGGTCTTCAGGCACCGGGATACGCACTTCAATATGATAGCCCCCGGATGACTCTACCAAAGAGGCTCTGTAGTCTGCAGCAATTCTGATAGGCCGTACCCCGTCTTTAACTTCGCCGAGGTATCGTCCTATTTCAATACCGGGTGCCTCCCATCTGAAGGTATAACGACGAATACTGCCATCAGTACCCGGCACTCTTATGATCAGCTGATCACCCGTGGCTATGCGGTTACTTGATGAGTTGTGGTAGCTAATCTGCTGATCTGTAACACGAATAAACAAATACAGGAACCGCTGCCTGACGGCTGCATTAACAACAAAAGAACTTGCGCGATTTATATCTTCTGCCGCAACTGCAATTTTGTTCATCGGGTAGTCAAATTTACGCGCCCCGAGCTCAAACGCCGACCAGTCATCGGCATAGCCATCAATAAGAATTTCGTTGTTCAGCCTGCCAGCCAGCAGTGTTTTAGATGCGGGTCTAACTCGAACACCACGATCAGTCAGCATGTCCCTGACCTGATCTGCCACCGCCCCTGCCTGTACACGCGACTGTTTTAATTGTTCATCACGCAGATTACGATCAAGCTCACCGACGAACAAAAACACCGTCCACGGCAATACCAGCAAAGACAGACAAACAACGGCAAGTTGAACACGAAGATTCACAGCGTCAACCGGCGGCCAGCCACCGATAGCCCATTCCGTAAGCCGTTTCTATTTGATCGAACTGACCATCAACGGCTAAAAACTTACGCCGGATTCTTTTTACATGCGAAGTCACTGTTGCATCATCCAGTACCACGCTGGCGGCATCCATCAGCTGCTGTCGTGTTTTCACATGCCCGGGATGCAACGCCAGTGAATGGACCATCCACAACTCGGTCACAGAAAGCGCTACCGGTATGTTAGCCCAGGTAGCTGCCATGCGCTTCATATCAAGCTGCAGCTTACCCGTATTGACAATGTCTTCCGGTAAATCCGGCTGATTATGTGCATCCACTCTTCTGAACAGCGCAACAACTCGGGCAACCAGATGTGCGAGGCTGATATCTTTGGTTAGATAATCATCCGCACCAAGACGCAAGCCCGAGATTGTATCGAGCTCTGAATCAAGTGCGGTGAGAAAAACTATGGGCAGCACCGGCGCCATGGCACGCAGCTGGCGGCACAATTCAAAACCACCTTCTACTTCATCTCCTAATCCAACATCGATAATTGCAAGATCGGGAAGCTGATTCTCAAAAGCTGTCAGCGCCTCAGGCCGGTTGCTGTAAACAGACACCTGAAATCCGTGACGCTCCAGTGCCTCACGATAATTTACCTGCAGTGATGGTTCGTCTTCAACCAGCGCGACCTTCTTTACCATGTTATCTGTAAACCGGATCGGTGCTTATTGAGCAGGTGCGAGTTTGACTCATATCCAACAATCAGCAAAACGACTATCTTGGCGCCATACGTATCGCGCCATCCATCCGAATCACCTCACCGTTGAGTAGTTGATTGCGGCAAATCTCGGTGACCAGTGACGCAAATTCTGCAGGATAACCAAGCCGTTTCGGGAACGGCACCTGCCCTGCCAGACTTTGCTGCGCTTCTTCCGGCAAACCCAGCAACAGCGGAGTGCCCATCAGGCCCGGAGCAATTGCCATGGTGCGGATACCAAAGCTTGCAAACTCTCTGGCGGCGACCAGGTTCAACGCTACAATACCACCCTTTGAAGCACTGTAAGCCGCCTGCCCGATCTGGCCATCATACGCCGCCACGGAAGCCGTGTTAACGATCACCCCGCGCTCACCATCATCGTCTAACACCTCTGCCGGAATCAACGCTTCGGCGAACAATCGCATCATGTTGTAGGTACCGACCAAATTGATATCGATGACCCGCTTGAAGTCTGCCAGCGGACTGGCCCCCTCACGACCCACAATTCGCTGCGGTGGCGCAATACCCGCGCAGTTAACCAGCACACGCGCCACACCGTGCCGCTCCCGGGCAGAAGCCAGAGCAGCCGAGACCGACTCTTCATCAGTGACATCACACAACAAGCCCAAAGCGCCAGTCTGATCTTCGATATCCTTGATTGCCTGCTGATTGACATCCAGGGCCGCCACCTGCATACCCTGCTCGCGCAAGCTCTGTACGGTTGCCGCACCCAGTCCTGAACCTCCACCCGTCACAACGGCTGCTAATCCGGATACATTCATTAGTGATTCCTGTGTGTGGTTAACCGCGGAGATGCATTGAGTTTTACTGGCCACAACTGCGGCCGATACATCGGTGGATTATTATAAATCGGTGACCGCTGACGTTGGAAATATTATACTCAGTCAGTCGGCGGAATGACTTTCATCGTCAGCATACTAACGCAGTCTTTAATCAGCAGACTTGAACCGGAGCCAGCACCTTGGAAACAGAACGCGAATCGATGGAATTTGACGTTGTCATCGTCGGCGGTGGTCCTGCCGGTCTGGCAACAGCCTGCCGCCTGATGCAAATGGCGGCCGAGAACGAAACCGAACTCTCAGTCGTGCTGCTCGAAAAAGGCTCTGAAGTCGGCGCACACATCTTATCCGGGGCCATCCTTGAGCCAAGAGCGTTAAATGAACTATTCCCGGACTGGAAAGAAAAAGGCGCACCGCTGCATACTGAAGTCACCGGCGATGAAATGCATTTTTACACCGGCATGGAAAAATCGATCAAAGTGCCGAACTTTATGATCCCCAAGCCCATGCACAACGACGGCAACTATATTGTCAGCCTTGGTAACGTTGCACGCTGGATGGGTGAACAGGCAGAAGCACTGGGCGTTGAGATATTCCCGGGCTTTGCCGCCGCAGAAATTCTCTATAACGACGACGGCAGTGTTGCAGGTGTTGCCACCGGTGATATGGGTATTGGTAAAGACGGCAAAAAGAAAGACAGTTACGAACCCGGCATGGAACTGCGTGCTAAATACACCGTATTCGCAGAAGGATGCCGCGGCCACCTTGGCAAACAGTTAATCTCAAAGTTCAATCTTGATGAAGGCAAAAGCCCGCAACATTATGGCATCGGCTTAAAGGAACTCTGGAAAGTTGATAAAGAAAAGCATCAACCGGGTTTGGTAGTACATGGTGCAGGCTGGCCGCTGGGTGAAAGTGGCGCCACCGGTGGGTCGTTTGTTTACCATCTTGAAGATCAGCAGGTAGTGGTTGGCTTGATCGTAGACCTTAACTACAGCAACACTAACCTAAGCCCGTTTGATGAATTCCAGGTATTCAAACACCATAAATCAGTTAAAGAAGTACTTGAAGGTGGTGAACGAATTTCCTACGGGGCCAGAGCGATTGTAAAAGGTGGCTTAAACTCGCTACCCAAAATGACCTTCCCCGGTGGTCTGGTAGTCGGATGTGATGCGGGCACATTAAACTTCTCAAAAATCAAAGGCAGCCACACCGCCATGAAGAGCGGCATGATCGCCGCCGAAACGCTTTTCGAAGAGTTTAAAACCGATGCAGAAAGCACCGGCAAAGAGCTCGATGCCTATACAAAGAATTTTGAAGAAAGCTGGCTGTATGACGAGCTATATAAATCTCGCAACTTCGGCCCTGCCATGCACAAGTTCGGCACTTATATCGGCGGTGCATTCAACTACATTGATCAAAATCTGCTTGGCGGAAAAATGCCGATCACCCTGAAAGATGGTACCCCCGATCACGCAACCCTGAAGACCACAGAAGAAAGCCCCACCATCGAATACCCGCGCCCGGATGGCAAGATCAGTTTCGACAAACCCAGCTCCGTCTTTCTATCAAGCACCAACCACGAAGAAGACCAGCCAGCACACCTGACACTCGCCAACGCAGACATCCCGCTAGGCACCAACCTGCCCAAATGGAACGAACCCGCACAACGCTACTGCCCTGCCGGTGTATATGAAGTGGTGGAAAAAGCAGGCGAGAAACTATTTCAAATCAACGCGCAAAATTGCGTGCACTGCAAAACCTGCGATATCAAAGACCCGAGTCAGAATATTACCTGGGTTGTGCCTGAAGGTGGTGGCGGGCCAAATTATCCTAATATGTGAGAGAAACGTATTGGTGCCTGTTGTTGACCTTGGTCAGCGACAGGCGATGATATACAGGTGGTGACCAACGCTAAGCTCCTGGACTAACAAAACCACAGTCAACCACATCGAGCATCAGGCCGCCTACGGCGCATGCATCAACCCATAACACGGTGCATTAGCAAAAAAATCGATCCTGCTCCCATAGGTGACACTGACCGTTCTCTCTCGGAACCGCCGTACAGAGCGAGAGACCTTGTAGTACTTTTGGCTTACTGATCCACTGGCTTGTAGAAGAGTCACTATTGCGGATACCACGTAGTGAACCCTCTATCACGCGGTGAAACAAACAGATATCTATAGCCTTGGCCTCAGTAGTAAGCTCGACAACAGTTTTAATGTGACATTCATCACATTAATTTATGACCAAGTGCAAACTTAACTACTCCCGGCTCACAAGTGCATTTCGGTGCCACTTGTCTTACAGTAGTATTGCTTAAGTTCCATCTCATGACCTAATTCCTATGTTCAACATCGTCAAGAAAGTTTCTGGTCTAGCTGCAATAGGCGCAACTCTGGCCACAGCACTGACACTCCTGTCTCCGATCGCAAACGCTCAACAAATTCCGCGCGAGCTGACAAAGATACTTGCGATTGGTGACTCGATCACCGAAGGCTTCAGCGTCGATGGTGGCATTGAAAGTTATAGATTTCCGCTGACGTCGGAGCTGAACAACACATCATGCAACTACCGAATGGTCGGAAGACGCACCTCAAATGTACCGGCAACAAGCTTCTTCTCACCGCATGAAGGTTACTCAGGCCACGGGGTCGAACATTTTTTAATGCAACTTGCTGGTAACCCCGGCATAGAATCCATCATCACTGACGCTGATCCGGATGTTGTGCTAATCCATCTCGGCTCTAACGACATGAACCGAAATCAGGACGAAGAACAAACCATTGGAGAACTGAATCTGCTTGTCAGCAGCATTTGGAATATCAAATCAGACACCCAGGTTTATGTGGCAAATGTAATTCCGTGGTTTGGCTCAAGCAATCTCAACCCAAACATCAGACAGTCCATAAATAGCCTTGGATCAAAGATCAATACTTGGATAACCGACTCAAATGACAGCCGACTTCACCTGGTTGACGTAAGGTCAGGTTTTATCCGCGCTTATATGCAAAGCGACGATATTCACCCGAACTCTGATGGTGACAACCACATCGCCGACGCCTTTCTGGCCGCTATTGAAGCAAACAATGACTGCCCCACCCCACCGGAAACCATCCTCGTTTCACCGGCAATACCAGACCCGAATAACCCAGGTGATACATTTGACACATTGCCCGCCGCACACACATTCACCGGTAGTGCATTTGATATGGAGGGAGATGGCATACAGCGTGTTCGAATAGCAATAGAAGATAACAATCACACGAACAGCTCAAACCAATGGTTTAATTTTGCGACCGGGGAATTCGGCTCATACAGCGAGACTATCGCCACTTTATCCAACCGGACAGCCACGTCCGCTACATGGAGTATTGACGTAGTACTACCCGGCGGCGGCGATTACCAGTTTTATGCATTGGCCGTGGATAACCTTGGTAATCAGAATTACTTCAATAGGGGGGTGTGGCCGGAGAATACCAGGTTCTTTACCGATGTTGACGTATCTGCACCTCAACCAACATTCACCACGCCGGAAACAGATGGTGCGATACTCACCTCCGGATCGATCAACCTCTCGGGAACAGCCACCGATACCGGCGGGTCAGGCCTCCAGGATATTCGAATTTCACTGCGTAACATATCTAGTGGAAGATGGTTTAACTTCTCCAACAACAGTTTTACAGGAGCAATCGGTAACGGGGCAATTTCTGCCAACCAAACCAACACCTCGCCAGCAAGCGCAAGTTGGAACTACACATTTTCACTGACGCCAGGTGATTATTCAGTCCACATCAATGCCAGAGATAACGCTGGAAACACCTCAGGCTTCCAGCAACGGAAGTTTACAGTACTCCCTGACGATACCCAGCCTCCCCAGGCACTTATTTCAACACCAGCAGCTAACGGCGACTCACTATCTACTAGCACAATTTTTACAGGCTCTGCGACCGATGCCGGTGGTTCTGGCTTCAATGACATTAGATTCGCTATCCGCAACCTTACAAACAACCGTTGGTATAACTTCAACAACAACTCGTTTAATGGCGCAGTCGGCAATGGCTCTATTGCTGCCAATCTCACTAATACTTCTATCGGCAACACCAACTGGAATGTCTCGCTTACTCTCCCCCCTGGAAATTACTCTGCCCACATCAACGCAAGAGATAATGCAGGAAACATTTCCGGATTTCGAAATCGTACATTCACTATCCTGCCCGACGACAACCAATCACCTGACGGCTTCTTTACAAATCCCGCAGTGAATAACGAAACACTCACTTCCAATATTACTTTTACTGGTACTGCGACTGATTCCGGTGGATCGGGGGTCAATGATGTCCTGTTTGCTGTCCGCGACGTCAACTCGGGCAACTGGTACAACTTCAACAACAATTCTTTCAATGGTGCTGTCGGTAATGGCTCTACCACTGCCAATCTGTCGAATACTACAACAAACAGTACCAACTGGAATTATTCCCTCACACTACCTCCCGGTGAATATTCCGTTCATATAAATGTCAGAGACAACGCTGGTCTTATCTCTGGTTTTCAAAACCGTCGATTTACAGTTATTCCCAACGACACTCAGTCACCCAATGGCAACATCACTACACCAGCAGTCAACAACGACACCCTGGCATCAAATATTATCTTCAGAGGCACCGCCACTGATGGTGGTGGATCCGGCTTTAAGGATGTACTGGTATCAATAAGAGACAGGAGTACCGGCAATTGGTACAACTTTAACAACAATAGCTTCAGTGGTGCCACAGGCAATGGGGCGACTACCGCTAATCTAACTTTCACTTCCACTAATAACACCAATTGGAACTTCCCAGTTGCGCTTCCTTCTGGTAACTACTCTGTTCACGTCAATATCCGAGATAATGCTGGAAACACCTCTGGTTTCCAGAATCGAAGATTTAGTGTGCCTTAGCGCAAATTATTTTGACGAACCCAGCCGATTTAATGGCTGAGCTCTCTACTGTGTTTATCTGGATTGAAGACAAGCGAATTTATACAACAACCAGCCGAGTAGTAGCGGTCGAGTCAAGCGGATTCTTGGCTTGCCGCTGAGTCTAAAACAAACCTTAGACCTTGCTCGATAGAAATTCTCGTCTTCCATCCAAGTTCCCGATGTGCACGATCGCAGCATAATATGTTTGAATGCACATCGAACTGGCGTTGCGGCTCATAGATAACTCTCAGCCTTGTATTTGCCACTAGTTCAAACTTACTAATTATTTCGTTTAACGAATAGCCGATTGACGAACCAATATTGAAAACCTGTTCACTACCTGTGTACTCGGTAGCCAACCTAACTGCCGTAGCAACATCCGCCACATAAAGAAAATCCCGACGGACTTTTCCATCGCCCCAGATAACTATCTCTCTATTTACAATATGGGAGTTAACGACGGTACTTACAAACCCTTGCCCTTTCCGTATGTCTTGACCCAATCCATACGGATTGGCTATTCGCAGTGAAATAGTCCTTGTATTGGAATAGTTCTCAAGCACCTTCAAATAGTTTTCGATTGCCAATTTTGAAGCACCATAGGCACTTATCGGTTGCGTTGCACTATCTTCCACTAGAGGCGAGGCATCGGAGTTACCGTAAACCGTACCTCCACTGGACGCAAAAATAACCTTTGATACACCAAGATTAGCAGCGAACTCTGCTAATCTCACAGTGCACTCTACATGGGTATGTATATCTTCCGCAATATTTTCATTAGCAGTAGCTGGCAAACTACTAGGCGCAAGCAACACGACTGAGTCCACGTCAACAAAATATCTTGACACCTCACTCGAATTGTATAAATCCACAGCTACTTGCCTTACGCGTACCGCACCATCATTATCGACGGTTCTAACCAACGATGTGACATCGTAGCCGTGACTTACGAGTTCATGACAAACATGTCTTCCTATAAACCCGTTGCCACCAAGTACAACGCATTTTTTCATTATATTTTTACTAGCTCTCTGCCACGTAGCTGATCTAAAGCCAGCAAACTATCCTGCTTTTGCCCTTTAATGATAACCGCTTTGCCCGCATCAATCGAAATAGATTGAATGTTACTGCGGGTACCCAGATCAATAACTAATTCAAAAAGCAGATTGGTCATAGCAGGGTCTTTGTGCCACGCATGCGAGGTGTTCTGCATACCCGGCTTGTGGGCCCATGCCCAGTCTTCGATGATATAGGTACCACCAGCCGCCAACTTTGGAAACGTCATTTCAAAAGTGGACTTAGTTGCAGCATAGGTATGAGATGCATCATCCACTATAAGATCGATACCATTTGGAAACTCCACATCAAGAATCGAATTGATTGCACTTTCATCAGTCTGAGACGTATTAAAGTACACGTTTACATTTCTAACTTCCTGTGAACAGTAATGCTCCAATGCATGGAAACTTTTCGCAATCTCGACACCTATAAGTGTGCTGGGCTTAAACAGCTTATCCATTAACACAAAGGAACCGCCCTGAAAAACCCCAATTTCGAGAATGGAATCAATTTTCTTTCTTTTTGCCAAACTAAAATAGTAGTTCAGCACAGGTGGGGATTTTACTAAAGTGAATGACCCCACCTCAGATGGACGTCGATCATACCCAGGGGTAGTATCGATCACGAACTCTGTACCTTCGAGTTTAAACTTGCTGGTCAATTCTTCTTTAGTTAACATTAGGATTATAAACCTGGTTATTTATTATGTATGTGCTTATGCATTCCATATACCATCTCAGTTATTAGAGCCCATTTATTCGCATCAACCTCATTCGGGGACGGCACGTGGTAATCATCGTTGACCGGCATAGGGAAAAGAGGGCCATCCAATCCCTCAAAATACTTACTTTTTATCCATTCATTTGATGATTGATACCTTTCAATTATTGACCTTCTCTCTGCCCCGGTCAGCCTTGATTCACCCTTCACTTTCTTATGAGCGAGCTGACCATACTTCTGTATCATATTAAAGAATTGATTATCGTGTGGCCCTTCAAACAAACCTGGAGCTGACAGCGCAAGCTCCTCCACGGCTGTATTGTAGCTGGTATTTATATTTCCTTTTGATTTTGAAAACTCATTTGCATCAATAGCAAGCGCATCATAAAAGTCATCAACAACATCCTTATTAATCAACCTGTCCCTCTGATATACCCTTACTAATATTTTATGCGTGGCAATGGACTGCCATTCTTCAATAGGTACACGCCAGTCCCCTGCGACACCAATATTTCGGAGGAGCCATTCGTAAAAACTCGCACCAGTTTTCAATCCCCACTGTTGCCAAGCCGACAAAAGGTAGTCATCTTGTCGTCTTACATAAATAACAACGCTAGATTCATGTTCTCGGATAGCTTCATGCAACAAGCCGTGCCATGAAAACACATTACTTAAGTTCTCTGCACTAAAGACTATTTTGTCGCAGTTTTTTTCTAAGGCAGCACTGACGGCACAATCAATCCCCCTATTCAACTCGATCAAAGCTTCTGCCATATCCATCTGTTTGATTTTCTCAAACCACCACACATGATATCCGGTAACCTTGCCGTTTACCGTAAGATCTTCAGATGGAAGGTAGAAACCCTGCGACTCAAGTGCCACCTGGTTTGTCGCCAACGCATGCTGGATCGCAGAACTACCTGTTTTTCCGGCACCGATATGAAAATAGATATGCATTTAGAAATGTATTTTCTAAAGGGGGCTCTTCCTATGCAATGATCACGCCTGTTTTTTCCTCCTCGTTAACGCAGTTAGCTTCTTTATCGTGCAATTCACTAAATATTTTAAGATAAGAGTCTGCTAACAAGTCGATACAGTACGACTCCCCGATAGCACAAGCAGTTTGTTGTTTTTGTGCGTATATCTCTTTGTCCTGTATATCCGACATCGCGTCTGTGAGCATATTTTGAAAATCATCATGCTGATGTTCTATCAAAACCCCTGCACTCATACCCTCTTTGACGATAATATTAGGTATCTCACCAATATCTGTTGATACGCAAGGCAGGCCATTCTGCAGAGCTTGAATAAGAATTAACGGGTAGGATTCCCCGGGGAACCTGGTCGGCAATAGACAACAATCACTCATTCTCATCAATCCGTGTATATTTGCCTGAAACCCAAGAAAGTATAGATCCTCGATATCGGCATATTCATCTTCAAGATCTTCCTGGTATTCACTCTCACCGACGAGCAGTAACACAATATTGGACTGTGTCTTTTGAAGCTCTATAAATGAATTTATTGCCTCCTCCCAACCTTTCTCTTTTACAGGTCGCGATACAAGAATAAAGACAAATGCATCATCATTTACTCCCAATACTTCACGTGTAATATGACAAGGCTTATGATCCACTGGTGTGGCATTAGGAAGTTTGGTAACCTCGGCCTTCGCCCAGGAACGCTTCCTAAGATGACGTAGATTTTTATCAGCGGTATACATCCAGTGATCCACATTTCTAACGATTTTAGTCATGTGATACTCATCTACCTCTGCAACCTCATACGTACCATGTAGCGTCACTACGTAAGGTATATCAGACTGAAATCCGAGTTCCAGAAAAAACAAACCTTCAACACCTATGTGATGTGAGTTTATTAAGGTAACACCCGTTTGTTTCAAAAACTCTTTACTACCCATCCCTCTCACGTCACTGGCTGCGTACACGGGAATTCTGCTATCCAGCAAACTATACATTTCGCTATTCACATCAGTAACATCGAGCGCTAGCATCGATACATTTATACCGTTACGGACCAGAGCATTTGCAATAAATATAGGAAAATATTCGCCACCGCCAACATGAAAACCAAGAAATCCGATCAAGATGTGCTGACCGTTACGCTTTGTACCCAATACTCTATCAAGGCTAATATGGTCGAATATACTCCCATCTTCCTTAAAAACTGAGTCAAATTGATCATTGAGCTGCTTGTAAAATCTCCAGGTTGTATCCTCTGTAATATTCCACTGTGATTTTACGTTTATCGCCAGTTTCTCATGCTCTTGATAATACCTCTCCCCTTTAAAACTTTTCACGGAAGTATTTGCACCATGTTGCCGGAAATACGTTGTCGCATCACAAACGTAGGCAAGCTTTCCGCCTCTGGACAATGCCAAGTAAAGGAACCAGTCACCTAGAATGCTGAATTCCTGAGCGGTTTGCCAAATTGAATCCTCAATTTCCTGGCGCCTGATCAAGCAACCACCAACGTTTGGAATAATATTGTGTACAGAAAAAGAACCAGAGAACCACGCTGCTGCCGGGCCTGACCGATTACTTCCCCAGATATTCGACTCGGCTCTCTCCCGGTACGCATCAAGGCCCTCTATTTCTCGACTATCACTGTCTATAAATTGTATTTTACAAAATGCAATCATTACTGCTAAATCATCGAACGCCGGCACAAGCTTTTCCAGAAAGTCTGTTTCAGCTGAATCATCGCTCTCACAAATCCAAACAAAGTCCCCCTGACACTGATCGAAGCCCTTACGCCATTGTTTGAAGACATTGCCAGAGTTCTGTGTATTCGGTATAAACTTGATCCTATTAGGAAACTTCTCTTGATATTCTTTTATAACATCTTCGCTTCCATCTGTGGACGCGTCATCAAGCACGATAATTTCAGTCGATTCGAAAGACTGATACAGAATTGAATCCAGCCTCTCTGCTAAAAACTCTCTGTGGTTGTAGTTAGGTACTATAACAGACACTTTTGGAGAGCCCGATCTCTGTTGCTTGAATTCCTCCAAACATTTGTCTAAAAAGTTTCGAAACTCGCTACTTTTTCTGTCTTTCTTATCAACACCTGCAACTGCTTTTCGCTCACGCCTAAGGTTCTTTAAATCAAGATCGGCTAGTTCATTAAGGCTTAAATTCTCAAGGTTAGGTAAGGGTGCTCTCCCCTCCAGATGACCGTACAATAGAAAGTGAGTAAATGGATCGATCTCAGCTGCTGCGACATCTACATTTGTTTTTCGGTAGTAATCTGTACTGAACCAAGGAGCAGGGTCTAGCCCTTTAGCTGCTCCTACCTCAATATAATGCATTATTAAGTCGTTAATCTCAGCTGGATCTGGAGATTCACTCTGAGATAAATAAAACTCGACGTTGAAATATTGACAAATCATACCCTCCACTTCAGATCTATTTTCAGTGATGGTATTTTGTTTATTGTTAATCATATTGAAAATAAATTCTCAAATAGCTAATACTAGAGAGCAGGTGTATTAAGGCACTTAATACCAATGCACCGATAAAACAATTGCTTGCACATCAGCATTAGCAACATATTGACCATTCATCTAATCGGGATTCTATAAAGTACGTACGGATTGCTTTTTAACCACTCATGCAACAAAATTCGGACCTTGGTCAGTCAAAATATGAAACAATCAAGTTAGGCCGTCACACTGGGATTTAATGAGTGCCATTTTTTGGTCGTCAGAAATAACTTTTTAATCTAAGCAGCTTTGGTATGTGCTTTCTTATTACTATTTCTCAAGTTTTCAAATCGAGATATTAACGCAGAGTGGCTAGCGCGCAGCTTAAACTCTTTTTCAATTTGCTCATGAAAACATCTGGCGATAGAATCGAAATATTCTGCTTCAAACCAAAGCTCTTCGCATGGCACTATCTTATTAAAGTTATACTGTCTCGGATCGTATATCTGGCCACCTAGAAACTCGTTTAGGCTTTGTGATTCATGTTTCGCATAATCGATTATTATTTCGCTGCATGCTCGTGTAACTGTAAATTTTGAACCACCTAGTTTTCCACAAAGCTGATGGCATAGTGCAGTCCACCTTAGCTCACTTACACCGTCGGGGCATTCCAATCTATTTAGAGCATCTAAGGTCCACGCTCCTTGCTGCGTCATTGAAGAATTTCTCGCAACAATTGCCCCATGACCCTCAGTAATATCTCGAAATCCCGCCAATTCTAAACCGGACTCAGACAAAAACGACTCCAATATCGTCGAGTTTGAGCGACAAAGCACCTCAAAAGAAACAACCGAGATACTTACGTACGGAAAACCGTATCGAGCGCGCTCAATAAGATTCTCTAACGGATAGAACCGAGGTTTTTTATAGTGTTCCGATAGGTTCTTTACACCGGACTTCAAGCACTGTTGTATAACAGACACCGTATGTGCGTAGGGGTCTCGAACCGTAAAAACCAAGTGAACTTTAACAGATTGAAACAACAACCCCAGCCTCTGCCAGTCTTTGATACTGAAATTTGACAACGCCTCATCTGAAATAATAGCGTACTGACAAGGGGATTCCATGAACTCATTCAACACTCCTTCAACAACTTGTTCAACATCGTAAGTTTCACCACCCGCACGTGGGCTCGTCACCTGTCCGTGGCGAATCATACGACGCAAAGTATCCCCTACACCATCACAGAAAGATGGATACAGAACCCCATATTCAGCAAGTACATTGCGGTTTTGGTTAAGAGCCCACTGAATAGATGATGTTCCTGTCTTTGGCAAACCGCCATGGATAATTAGTGTTTTATCGGAATTAGCCATATAATATTTTTATACTAAGAACATAAATTGAACCCCTTCCGCGAAAGCATATCCCTGCCTTATCAATCCGCGAGGGCTCTTAATCGAAAATGCAATAACTTGGGTATCAGAAGTGTAGGCGGCGCAGTCTTAATTTTAGTCAGTATTCAGCGGGAAGAGTTAGGATTGGCTGATTCGAGCAATATACACGCCACCACTATAACTCCACCTAATATAGATAGGCTTGGTTTTTGCTCATACACATGAGGCCTTGACGGCCAAAGTCGTGAGCTTGACAACCACGCAAATATGCTTCAGAAAACATTGAGATATTAAGGTAAACACATGAAATCTAATCAGGAAAAAGATCTACGGTTACAACTCCGCGCTAATAGGCAAGAACGTGAAGCACTCACAAAGCTATTAGCAGATACCAGGGCCAAAAAGCTTAAACTTGTTGAAGAACGAGACAAAATTCATAAGAAGGCGGTTAGCCTTGGTATTGAATTTGGAAAAAAAGCGACTGCGTAAAGATAGGCTGAATCGCAATATAACAGCACGATTCATTTCTGGAAAAAATAATCTTAGTACCACACTGCTGATACGACTCCCAGGCAGCCTCATGCTAAAGAGGCTGCCTCTTCACCATGAACCATCTTTTCGTTACATAATATGTCCAACAACTCCTTACGTGCCAATCCGAATTCTCTAATCTTTCGATAGCAAATGCTCAAATCAACGTACACTCGCTGATTATCCGGACAAGATTCTTTGAGCTTTAAAAAAACATCTATTGCCTTCGTATGATTTCTGGCGTTTCGATATTTTAACCCTTTAGCTCTTAGCGATTCAGATTCCATGACTCATACATTTATTATTCAAGCATGGATCGGTAAATATATCAGCACAATACGAATATCTATCGCGGAAAAGAATCACCAAATCGGGAATTTTGAAAATTACAATATATTGCTTCGATACCATATTAAATCGGTCTTATAATCCCTCGAATAACAAGTGCTCTCGATTTTTTCTGTAGGCTTTCGATACAAGTCTATTGATTTCAACGAAACGTTCATACAATTCCTTTTGCTCCATTAGCGTGAGTAGCTCCGCTTCAGACTTGTTTTCTGGTCGAGAATTCACTTTTAATATTTCGGCTACCCTCCCGTTTTTCTCTGATATGTTATCACATTCATTTACTTTTATTAACTCCTCAACACCTTTAGCAGTTGGGGATCTATTCACAACCTTTGCTTCGTCTGGTACCACAATATCAGCCACCTCACTATCACATACAATATTTGCCACACGCCGAATATACTCTGTCCGATCTTTAAACTCATATGGCACTACCTGTATATCAGACGGCAACAGAACCTCTGCCCAATGATTAAGTATTTTCAGGTAGTTGGCGCCTCCCATATTGGCTGTTTTCAACCTGTCGTCCAGCCATTCCTTAAAGATTCTGGATTCACCACTTTTCACCGCCTGTAGATACGATGCCTCTAACCATCTGTCTTGCCGCCTCACACAGGCAACCAATCTCGTTTCGAAAGAATGAAACTGCTCGGAAATCACTTTTTGAAATTTGACTGGCAACTGCCCCCACCAGTACTCAGAGGAAAGTACTACATGTTCTACACGTTCTGAAGCAGCCTGCTCCATTATTTGTGAGAACGTATCTCTAAAGTACTGGGATCTTTCGCTCTCAACGCTCGACAAAACATCTCTATGCATACCCCACGCACCAGGATGTGCGGCTGCAAACAATAAGTGATGTGCATTTGACTTGGCACCTAACTCCGGATATAGCACACCAGCTTCAAGTAGTTTGTCACGCGCTTGAGCGAGATGCATCTGAAGAGCAGAAGATCCAGTTTTTGTAGAGCCAATATGGATAGTTATTTTCATAATATACGGTCATTAGCTACAATCAAGCAGCGAGACCATGTTGCCGTGCAAAACATTCATGGATTCGGAAGTCGTTCCGAAGTATATTTTTCTCTTGTAGATCGACCAGATCCTGCTCTGGAAGAACGAAAAGATCGTACTGTTCTCGGAGGGTTCCAGCCTTGTAACACTCGTACCAATGCCTCAGATGACTGCTAATAGCAGGCGAAAACCTTTCATTTTTCTCAAGGCTTGAACCATAGTTGACAACCTTTTTCTCGAACTGCTCGAATGATCTGATCGGGTAGTGGAATATTTCAATATTTCGGCATTCCGCTTTAGACCCCAGGTGTGCAGCACCATGGTTCCCCATTCCGATGGACTTTAAACCTTCCAGTCGAGTTATGACCTTTCCGGGGAGCTTCCTTATAATGATATTTCCACTTTTCTCGCTCCATGCGGTCTCATTACAATCCGAATCTATGTTCCTGATAACTGCATAGTTGTTTTGGTGAAATTGATAGTCTTGTTTTGCCGTTGTTTCCTTTGACGCTATCATGTTCTGTCGTCTACAGGTAAGCACCCCGACATCACTCGATGCTGAGCTCACTGTTTCCAGTATACCTTTGCGGAGATCTTCAGCATCCGTTAGCCAGAATTCATCTGCGTCATTGTTTATAACCCAGTCACTATCATCATTTTCTCTTAGCCAGTTAGCCATTCGGGTGACCCATCGATCTTGATCAATCGTTAGCGATGGCTCATCAAATATTTTAATGTCAAACTCTTTAGATAGTTCAGCCAAAATCTCTCTTGTACCATCCAGCGAGGAATTATCAGTAACTACAAATTTGTCAACACCAGCAGCAGCGTGAAACCTGATGTTATGCTCAATTATATCTCCCTCGTCACGAGCGAGAATCGTCATCGCCAGTTTCATGTTTTTAATATTATCCATATATTTTGTTACTAGTGAATTGCGTGTAATCGGAACGATACCGGTCACAAAACCTCAGTATTTGCTTGGAGGCCATCCAAACTGATATCTGACTTGGGGCAGCCCATGCTTCAAGAAAATTGAGCTCAACACATTAAGTATAGAATATTCGTGCCAGCGAAAAGATTCACTGACCTTCAAGAGACGCTTTGCAGGTACGTTTTTTGCGCGAATCAAATACCGTATTCCACCTACCTCTCCCACAGCGCTATTCGAAAATATAACGAGCCACTTTGCCCAAACAAATGAAGGCAGTAACACTAGAATCAAGCACGAGTTTTCGAACGCGTTTACAGACGTTTCCGCCTGTAAAATATGATCTAATAAACCCGACGCTCTCGAATGCAGAGAATCTGTCGGAAACTATAAAGAAACTGGTACTGGCAGAACATGATAAGCCGCTTGTAACATGCCCGGAAATCACTGTTTCCTGTCTTGATGACGTTGTCGTTAATCCGAATGGCAGCTTACTTGATTTATCTGGAAACGTAATAAATGAATCTGTGCATGATTTCCCACCAAAAATGGGTTACGAAAAAACCACCCCTCTCTCAACATCTGATCACCCCGGCATTCTTCTTTTTAAATACGGATTTAGAAACTACGGACACTGGCTCATAGAAATGCTGCCGAAGCTCCATTTTTTACAAAATACTCTACGGGACAATCCTGAGTGCAAAATTTTAATTGGTGATACAAAGGGCGCTATGAGAGACATTGCTTATTCCACTCTCGCGAAGTTTGGCGTGAACAAAGATTCGACAATTCCGATTGAGTACAGCACAAAGTTCAAGACGCTATTCTATTGCAGCCCGATTACAAAACACCCATTTATGATGCGGCCTGAAATCACACAGTTTTATAGTAAACATGCTAAAAAATGCCTTGAGCCCAACAATAAGCTGTTTATTACACGACCTTTAAACGGCAACAGAGTCCTAAGTGACCTTAAGACTGTTGAATCGTATTTCAGAAATCGCGGCTACATCGTATTAAACCCCGGAACTCTGTCATTCGATGAACAAGTTGAGGTATTCAGAAAAGCCGGTATAGTTGTCGGCATTGCAGGTGCCGCTATGACAAATACAGTATTTTGCGCCAAGGACACAAAGGTCGTACATATTGCCCCCCCTTCTATGCCAAACCTCTTTTTCTATCAGTTAGCATCAATTTGTAACCATCAATATTACGAATTTAGAGGCTATGCGGATACCGGGATGTTTGGTAATTCTTTCGACGCGAATTTTGATGAGCTATGTCACTTCATAGAAAATATTGATGCCAGTATTTCAAACTAACACCGGTCTTGTCTTTTTTTCCCATATTCCAAAATGCGCTGGAATGAGTGTAGAGAAGGCCTTTTCGACATACCCGACACATTTGAAAAACCCGAACCTTCATGGCAAAAACCAGTTAGGCTTCCCTTGTTCGCCTCAGCATTTTCATGCAGAAATTATTCAAAAGATGTTTTCTGCTGAATCTTTTCGGTATGCTTTCACAGTAGTTCGTAATCCATTCGATAGGATTATCAGCGAGTATCGATTCAGAGCGGATATTGCAGCTCGACAAAAAACCGAATTACCAGAATTTAACGAATGGCTTGAGTCGTCCTTAATTAAATATGATCTTGATAACTACTTATTAGATAATCACATACGACCACAAATTGAGTTTTTAATCCCTGGAATCGACATCTACAAATTAGAAATCGGAGCGGCGGAAATATTAATGCAGATACAGCTTAAACTGCCAGAGCTTAAATTAAAGCCGCCAAATATAGCAAACGCTTCACGATCTGAAAGACCACAACTTAATGATGCTAGTATCAAATCAGTACAGAGTTTTTACGCAGAAGATTTCGAACGATTTGGATACGAGACTGAGTATCGACTGTACAAATAATTGCTGAGTGCTTCTACGCAACTTTCGACTTTTGAAAAACAGTCTTTTCTCCATCTAACAACAGATAATCTTTAGAAAAAGACTGATAGCTTGCCCCTGTAACTATGCGCTCTACGTTGGCCTCGTTAAACTCAATCCCCGTAATTATATTCAGTATCGAATTGTATAGAGATTCGACATCTGATGTTAGCGGGACAGTAGCACCATAATTATGTTGCACTATCCTTTCAGAAAAGGCTCCAATATCAAAAGCAATTGGGAATACACCATTCTGAATCGCATCGGTCAAGGCGTAACAATATGTTTCGGGCCATTTACTTAAGAACAACCCAAAAGTTGGCTTATATTCACTTACTAGAGTACTTAGTGATTGGGCAGAATACTGACCCGCACAACTGACATTGTCATATCCCTCCATCCAGTCGTAGTCAGCCATAGTACCGAAAAATACAACTCTGATTCCGGGATGCCTTGTAGAGAGCAGCCAACACAGCTGCTTTATTTCATGCAATCCCTTGTGGTTCCCAATCATTCCGAAAATCCCGACGATATGCTCCTCCAGGTTATCTGCTCGATAGCGCTGTATCGCTGAAGTCACTTCAAAAAAGTCCATATGGTACTTTGCTGAAATATCTAAATCTGGATATCTTTCACTTATCCTATGCGCTGTATCTTGAGAAGGAGCGATAATTCGGCGTGCATCCGTTAGTAACGACTTGTTCCTTGTAAGCCATAGATCAAGCCCGGTACTAATATTTTTCCAGTCCATATTAAAGCTATCATGCGTTCCAGCCACCTCTATGCACTTCACACAAACTTCACTCCCTGGCAACCCGCAAAAACTACCGGAGGCATCAATTAAATTTATTCTTGGACATACGTACGAGTAATCATGTAGAACTACGGTGTAGCCGCTGGACAGTTGCGTGATTCGATCTACCAATTCTGATTGAAAATTGAAAGTCGAATTAATAACAACATCCATAAAATGAAACTTGTCAAGATCAGCTTTTAGATTCTCTATTTCATCATTCCGATAAACGCAATATAGCGACTCAGTTGGGTCACAAACTATGATATCTCTATTCTGAGTGGTCAGGTAGATCGAGCCAATTCCTTCACTGGCAAGCTGCTGTACACTTCTGTTTAAATATTCAGTGGTTCCTCCTCCCAGACTGTGGGTAACAAACAATACAAATCTGTTACCTGCGTTACCAAAGAGCCTGAGCTGTTGAAGTCGATTTCTAGACAGTCTTGATTCACCCTCATTCTTGATGTAATTCTGAATGAGACGGTCATACTCCGGATATATTCTATTTAACTTCTTCAGATTTTTTCGTATTTGCTTGTCACGCTTCTCATTGCCAAAAGACACTGAGCCTACGTGGCCAACGTACATTCCATGATATGCACCGATCTTCCAACCATGCATTTTTACACGCTGACAATAATCATTCTCCTCACCGTAGCCAAGTCCCCAGTTTTCCTCATCGAGCATACCAACACTTGCTATAACTTCCCCTCTGACAAACATACAATAACCATGTCCGGTAGGCACTTCGAATATTTCGTTGGCAGCGTGCTTTCTGAGCAGAAAATCTATTTCTGACAGCTCTGAGTTGTCACTTATCGTATTCTCAGTCAAGGTCAGCGGAAAGCTGAATATGGTGGCATTGTTAGACAGGGGCGTCACTACACCATACTGATCATGGAGTTGAGCAGTACTATGAAATCTGTCAATAAAATTCAGCGGTACGATTGTATCGGAATTAAGAATAACCACATCTTTGAATTTTCTGGCTTGAATTCCTTTATTGACAGTCTTTACAAATCCTCTGTTTATATTGCTATTAATAACAGACACGTTTGGGTTCAACAATTCGAGATCTTTCAGATAAGTCTCTACATTACCATCAGTGCTTCTGTCATTAACAAGCAGTACCTCATGATCTACTGAATTTTCAGAGCTTAAAACACTGTCTACACAGCGGCTTACATCTTCAAGACCATTATAAACAGGTATTATTACACTAATGCCATCAGTAAAATTTGAAATATTCTGATTGTTACATGCAGTATGCTCGGTCAGCACATCAGATTTGTCTCTGATAACCTTGAAAATTTTCTCGACAGTGGCAGCTGTGAACCGGTTTTTACCGAGAACTTCCGACATCCCAACTTCCAATTGCTGAATGGCCTCTTCAATACGCTGTATCTTCACTGGAGTTCCAAGCACAGCAACACCCGAGACGGGATTTCTAAATTCAATTTTATTTGCGATTATGTGATCATCCCACGAGAACTCAAACCCACACTGAGTGTCGCCCAGATTATAGTGTTCAAGTACATCCGGGCGATCAAGCAAGGTTGGTAACTTAGCAACAAACTCATCATTAATGTATAGATCCAGTTCTTTTTTTCCATCTACCAAACTTGCGTACCAACCGTGAATTCTGTTTGCACCCTTATATTCAAAATCCCCCAGATACAGAGATCTGTCACTCTCAAAGAGCTTGTTTTTTTTGTATCGTGCAGAGAAAAAACTATCGATTTTTGACTTTTCTTTTATCTCTAATAGAAAACAGTCTGCCTTATCATCTACATAACAGCATGGCAGGACCAGTAGGTATTTTCTAGATGGCCCATCTGAGAATTCACCAACTAGTCGAGCATATCGCACCATGCCATTACTGACTCGGAAACCGTTTATAAACAGTTCAAAGTCTGACAAGCTTTGATTATCTAACAATGTAAATGACGGAATCCCGTCGTCAGCGCCTAATCGGCGCGATTGAAATGACTTTTCATACAATTGATCCAGCCGAATGTCGTTCGGGTTCTGTACCTTCCATTTCTCTATTTTACTAATCGCAAGTTGCGATTCTCCAGAATAAATACAAGCAAGTGCCATTTTTTCTACCAATGGCGCTCTATCACTTCCATCGTCAAGCGTGACAGCTTCTAATAAATAGCACCCTTGATGATGAAACCCTGCAGTGATTAAGTGCTCCCCCGCTTCAATTATCTCGTTAGGGGCTCGGTGCTCCAGGAGCACACATTGTAACTCTGATAGCAATCGATCCGCGTTCTCACAGGAATCACTCAAACTCGCTGCTCTTTGCAACACTTCAATAGAAAATTCTTCTTTTAATGCAAGAACCATTTGAAGCACGGCTTCTTCGTATTTACTATTTCGCTCCAGTGTATTTGCGTAACCCACACGCGCCCAAAACGGCGGCTCTTCCAGGGTATCAATGATACGCTGATAGCTCTCCGTGGCGGCGTCGTTGTTGCCGGTCCCTATGTAGCAATCAGCTTTGAGGCCTTCGAGAGGTACTCTGTCATGAGGGCTTAAGGAATGATACAGGCTGTCAATCAGGTCCAGCGCAGCTTCGTATTGGCGGCTTTGAATCTTTTCTCTGCAGATATCTATTATATCCGGCAGTATCGAGTCAGGTTCTCGCAGGTCACCTGCCTCAGCGGTGTTTTTATCGTTATCTATCATGCGACTCACGAATGACTATTTTTTGATTTTAATTTGGGTGAGTACATCTTCGCTCTTACTGAACTTTTCAGGTCGGACGGAAAGAAGCGGATTCCCCAAGTACCACCTCACATTCACAGTGGTAAACATGATGAGAACCACGCCGTGCGATGGAATGCAGATTTGATGGCGCTGGCTGGAGCCAAACAAGCCTGTGCCCACCTCGGGCAACAGATATGCAGATTCTTGTGCAGATTTTCTTAGGCTGATCAGCATTCACTCGCCAACAACTCCTGTAATAAGTCTCGAAGTGGACTTCGCAAGGGACATACCAATTCACACTTCACCGGTTAAAGAGCAACCAATTATTCCATTTTCGACTGAGTCAGAATACCGCCACACGGCTTTGCGCACTTTTTGCAATGTCGTTTTACTTGTTTTCCCTGTTTACCTTATTCCCGTACCAGTTGAACTAAAACGGACACGCAATGACCAGATGTATTGCCCTTCGACTTTGTGCTGTCGTACTTGCTCTAGCTACACTTAGCGTCAGTGCACAAACAGTCACGATCCCGCTCAGTGGCGTGGGTCAAATTTCGACCTCGCAGAGCCTAAGCATTAACCCGGCCTTGCTTGAAAATGGCGAGATAGAGCTCGGCACCCAGAAATCACAACAGTTCTCTGTCACTCATACTGGCAGCGCTGATGATCTGGACGTTGAAATATTGTCGGTTGAGGTTGGTGGCCAGGATTCGTACGATTTCGCCTCTGACTACGCTGGCTTCAACACACTCAGTGCCGGCCAGACGTTGAATTTTGCAGTTACGTTTAATCCAGTCACTGTGGGCTATAAAAAAGCCTTTCTTAGAATTGAGCATTCCGGTGAGAACTCACCACACTTAGTGTTGATGACAGGAATCGGTACCGATGTACCGGCCAGTGAGCTGAAGATAACAGACACCAGTCTTGATTTTGGTACTGGTCTGGTCGATCAAAATGCCAACAAAACGTTGACACTGACCAACGCCGGTGGTGACGGATATCCACCAATCAATATTTTCAATGCGACCATCGTGGGCGACAACGCAGATTCATTCCTCACTAACTTCGCCAATACCATTACTCTGAACCCGGGCGAGTCGACCAACATCATCGCCACCATGGCATCAACCATAGCTGGTCAGAAAAACGCACAACTTGCGCTCGATCACGATGGCTCCAACCCGACAATAAGAGTAGCACTTACAGGTACGGTTCAACTGGCTCCACAAAACAATCCGCTGCCAGATGATCCAGCCGCCCCTGCCCCTACCAACGGCGGATTGACAGCACCAGACTTCCTGACAACCAAGCTCAACAATGCCACTCCCAAAAATCCGACCTCTCTACAGTTTGGACCAAACGGAAACCTGTATGTAGCCGAGCGGGATGGTTTTATATGGGAGTATGAGGTCGAGCGTACCAACACGAATACCTATGCTGTGACCGGGTCCGACAAGATCGGTCTGATAGAAAAGATGACCAATCATAACGATGACGGCAGTGTAAATAACAATGTCGATGGCCGACTGATTACCGGCATTCTGGTGACAGGCACTGCCGCCAAGCCGGAGATTTTTGTTGCATCTTCAGACCCGCGCCAGGCGGCCGGCCCTTCAGGTAACGACTCTAATCTTGACACCAACTCCGTCATCATTTCCAAACTTACAAAGAATGGCAACAACTGGAGCAAGCAGGATCTGGTTCGCGGCCTGCCTCGCTCTGAGGAAAACCATGTGGGTAATGGCATACAACTCAGTGCCAATGGCAACACCTTATTTATTGCGATGGGTGGTCATACCAATATGGGTTTGCCTTCCAACAACTTTGCGGGAATTCCTGAATACGCATTGAGTGCCGCGATTGTTGAGATCAATCTTAATCAGATCGGCAACACTACCTATGACCTACCGACACTTGATGATGAAGACCGGCCGGGCACCACTGATAACAACGATCCATTCGGCGGCAATAACGGCAAGAATATGGCGATACTGGAAGCAAACGGACCAGTGTCAATTTATGCACCGGGGTTTCGCAACGCTTACGACCTACTCCTGACAGACGAAGGTCGTATGTATACGGTAGATAATGGTCCAAACGCAGGCTGGGGTGATTTACCCGCCGGCAACTGTCTGGGCAACTATAAGGACGGTGGCAACACTTATGGCGATGGTCTGCATTTCATTAAGAACAAAGGCTACTATGGCGGTCACCCGAATCCGACGCGCGGCAGCAAGAACAACACATTCAACGATTCCAATCCACAGTCACCCATTCAGGGCGCAGCCAACCCGACTGAATGTACTTACAAAGTCCCTGGTAAAGGAGACGGCGCACTGCATGTATTCGGCACTTCCACCAACGGTTTGGCGCAATACACTGCTAGCAACTTCAGCGGGTCAATGAAGGGTGATCTTCTGGCTGCGAGCTTTAACAAGTCTGTCTACCGGATTCAGCTTAACAATGCCGGTGAGAAAGTCATCGGCCTTGATAAGTTCTTTACTAACCTTGGCACACCACTGGATGTCACCGCACAGGGTGATAACGATGTGTATCCAGGTACCGTTTGGGTTGCAGACTACGCTCAAAACGGCATTCATATTTTTGAGCCAAAAGACTATCAACCATAGTTGCGTGACACCATAGCTCTGTAGCTGCAGTGGGCTGCATGTTATGCTTTACCTACGGTAATCGTAGGCAATTGATTTGACCAGCTTCAAACACAACACCGCGCTAAAAGACACCATCATAGAGACCTACGGTACCCCGTGTGCTGTGGTCGATCTTGATATCGTTGAGCAAAACATTCAGCGCGTGCAGCGCCTTTGTGACAATGCAGATCTTGCCAATCGCCCTCATATAAAAACGCATAAGTCTTCCAAACTTGCGCACATGCAACTCAATGCAGGCGCACAGGGCATCACCTGCCAAAAACTGGGCGAAGCCAAAATCATGGCGGACGCCGGTATCAAAGATATTATCATCGCGACCAATCTGCTCGGTGCTGCCAGATCAGGTCAACTCGCTGCCGTGCATCAACACACCAGCCTCAAAGTCTGTGCAGATAATACGGTCGCACTTAACGCCTACGCAAAAGCTGCACAAGATGCCAATAAACCAATACAGGTTTTGATCGAGTGCGATACCGGCCAGCACAGGGCCGGTGTTGAAACACCGGAAGAAGCATTAAAGCTGGCAGCAACAATCAAGGATGATCCTATGCTGCAATTTGAAGGCTGGCTGTTTTACCCACCATTGGATGGCTGGCCGGCTAGCCAGGTGTTTCTGGATAAAGTCTCGGCAGGTTTGAGTGAACTGAATCTGCAGGCAAACATTATCTCTACCGGCGGCACACCCAATTTAGTTAATCTTGGGAAACTGCAGGGAGCAACAGAACATCGCGCAGGCACCTGTATATTCAACGATCGCATGATGATCAACGCCAATGTTGCCACGCTTGAAGACTGCGCTTTGCAGATTTACACCAGCGTGGTAAGCCGTGCCGGAAAAGACAGAGGTATTCTTGATGCAGGCTCAAAAACATTCACCACAGACACAGGCGGCCTTAACGGTTTTGGCTACATCATTGAATATCCGGATGCACACATTCACAAATTTGCTGAAGAACACGGCTTTCTCGATTTATCAATCTGTACCAACAAGCCGGAAATAGGCGATATAGTCCGCGTAATTCCAAACCATGCATGCGTCTGCGTAAACATGTTTGATCAGCTCATCGCCATTAGAGGCAATCAAATAGTCGATGTATTACCGGTTGAAGCGCGCGGCAAGCTGGTTTAACAAATCAATATTTAGCGTCCCATCAACTTATCATCGAACGGATACCTGGTTAGATTTTCATAGCCGTTCTCGGTAACCAGCACCTGATCTTCCAGCTTAATAGAAAAGTCACCCCCTTCAGGACTGACCAGCGCTTCAACACACAGCACCATACCGGCCTGCAGCTCATAGTCATAAGCACCTTCCACCATTTTGTCAGGGTAAGCCACCAGCGGCCACTCATCGCAAAGCCCGACGCCGTGCATCAAACAACCATACTTCTGCTTTTGATATTGCGGGTGCAACGTGTGGCAGTTGCGCGATAACTCCTGAATATTTACTCCCGGTTTTAACATCTCCATGTTGGTCATGATGTGTTCATGTGCATGCTGCATCGCCGCTACCATATCAGTGGGTGGCGACTGATCTCCGATCCACCAGCTGCGGCTTATATCTACACAGATGCCATAGCTGCCAACCAGGTCGGTATCAAAGCTGAGTATTTCGTTGTTTTGAATTATCCGCTGACCGCACTCCTGAAACCATGGATTTGTTCGCGGGCCGGAAGCTAACAGCCGGGTTTCAATCCACTCACCGCCCCGGCGTATGTTCTCTGCATGCAACACTGCCCAGACATCATCTTCTGAAGTGTCTGTTATCGGAATATTTGTACGGGCAAAATCTTCCATTGATTTCACTGCTGTCTCACAAGCATGAGATGCACAGCGCATGGCGAGAATTTCATCAGGCCCTTTGATTGAACGCGATTTCTCAGTGACCTCTTCACCGTCCATCACTTCAAAACCCTGTGCTTCAAGCGCCCGCAAACCATGTAGCATGATCTTATCTACTGCGAGTCGCTTATTGCCACCACCGTGTTCAGCCACCAGATCAGTAACTTCCTTGGCAAACTTTGTGGCAGCAACACCAACTTTATCGCCACGGTCAAAATAAAACAGATCAGCACCGGAGCGCTGCTCTTTGACCAACGGATTAAACGTAGATAGAAACGGCGAGTTCTTGTAATCCCAGATAACCATGTAGCCGTCTGCACAAAGTAATACCGCTCGAAACGGGTTGTGCGTATTCCACAGCTGCATGTTGGTGCTGTCTGTCGCGTAGCGAATATTCAGCGGGTCAAACACCAGCAACGCACCATAGTCACGATCAACAATGTGTTGGGTCAGCCGCTTCCAGCGGTGCTCACGCATTGCACTCAGGTCAGGCACCTGCAGACCGGCCTGTTGCCACTCCCTGAACGCGATTTGTGTTGGACCAATCTCAACACGGTCATCGTTATTTGGGGACCCATCGGCCAGATATGATCCACGCGCCGGATCAATCTTTCGCCGCTCACGATATCGCTGTTCCCGAGACATACTGACTCCCCTCTCACGCTGTGCTCAACCCGATTGTAGCTGTCATTAACTGACAGAAACATGCAGAACTCTTACAAGTTGAGCTGTTTTCTGATCAGACTGCGACTTCCAGTGGGGTGTGACGTGCAAACTGTGCGGTTGAGAGTTGGTCATCGATTCTGTAGCAAGGCACAGCTCGCAGGCAATGGTTGTTCCCTTTCCAAGCGCTGAAACACAGCACAAGGGCCTATGGCAAGCTGCCGCAGGGGCGAAGGTCAAAGTGACTCAATGGTCAGTATGAATCATGATGCGCGCGTTCAAAATCATAGTTCTCTAATGAAATCAATGCACTTTGATTGACCGACTCATTCGTGTAGTTTGTACGTCAAAATACAATAGCTTGCATTAACTGCAACGTAACCCGCAACGCGCTGCAGCCACAACGCTTAGAACGTATATTTTCAGACAGAAAGTAATTACTCCCACCGCCACATCAACAAGTAAAGCAGGACTCACGTTTGCCACGCAGAACAAGAAAAAAAGGTCAGTTATCCGCGCGCCAGGCCATGCATGCCAAACGTGCAGTAGCACCCGAGATCAATCCGTGCCCTGCTGGTGTACCTGGCGGTCAATACCAACCGCTGACAGAATCAGATATCAAACAGATCGTTGCAAATGGGTTCAAGATTCTGGCAGAAATCGGCATGGGGGATGTACCACAGGCGCTTTCAGATCAGGCGGTCTCAAAGGGCGCGCAATTGGGCAGCAATGGCAGGCTGTACTATCCACAAAGCATGGTTGAAGACACCATCGCCGGGGCATGCAAATCGTTTGAGTTATTCGGTCGTGATCCAAAGCACGACATCACTGTGGGTGGTGACTCCGTTTACTTCGGCACCGGCGGTGCGGCTGTACAAACACTTGATCTCGACACGCATAGCTATCGCGCCGCAACACTAAAAGACCTGTATGACTTCACCCGTCTGGCTGACTCTTTAACAAACATCAGCTGGTTTACCCGTTGTTGCGTAGCTACAGATATTGCCGATATCAAAGAACTTGATATCAATACCGCCTATGCACTGATTAAAGGCACGACCAAACCCATCGGCACCAGCTTCACTGTTGCAGACACGGTTGACCCGATCATAGATATGTTTGATATAGCGCTGGGCGGGCGAGGCAAGTTTCGCGAGAGGCCATTTTGCAAAGCGCATATCAGCCCGGTTATATCACCATTGCGCTACGGTGATGATGCCTTTGAAGTGGCTCTGGCTTGTATGAATCGCGGTGTACCTCTGAACAATATCATTGCAGCACAATCCGGTGCTACCTCTCCTGCCACACTTGCAGGCATGTTGTCTTGTACACTTGCAGAAACACTTGCCGCACTGCTGATGGTTAATGTTTACTCACCCGGTTATCCGATGATCTTCTCCAACTGGCCGTTTGTGATAGATCTGCGTACCGGATCATTCTGCGGAAGCGGTGGTGAAATCACATTGTTAAACGCAGCATCAGCGCAAATCTCCAACTGGCTGGGCTTACCATCCGGCTCTGCATCAAGTATGAGTGACTCCAAAGCGGTGGATGCACAGATGGGAATGGAAAAATCTATGTCGTCACTCGGTGTCGGTCTGGCCGGATGCAATATGATCTATGAATCATCTGGCATGATGGCAAGCCTGCTAGGAGCCTCATTTGAGGCGATGTTAATTGATGATGAAATGTTATCGCAGGTCTATCGCACGATACGTGGCATTGAAGTTAACGAAGAAACGCTTGGCTTTGAAGCCATAAAAGAGGCCGTCAATGGTGAAGGCCACTTTCTTGGCTCACAACATACAATGAATGCGATGCAGCGCGATTACTTCTGGCCGAGCACTCTGACAGACAGGCAACAGCCAGCGGCCTGGGAGGAAGGCGGCAAGCAGGATATGTGGCAGCGTGCGAATACTAAAGTAAGAGAAATTCTACAATCGCATCAGCCCGACTACATCAGTCACGTAGATGAGAAAATAAAAAACGCCTATCCCATCTTGCTCTAGCGATTTATCGATCTGCCAGCAGAAAAATGTGTACACCCTATTATTCCTGATCGTCAGCTTGCTAATACGTTGCTCTGCCACCAGACAAATCAAACACCGCGCCGGTTGTAAATGAATTCTCCGGTGACACTGCCCATGCAATCATATCTGCAGCCTCCTGCACTTCTATAAAACGACCACGTGGTATTTTCGAAAGCATATAGTCAATATGCTCCTGACTCATTTGATCAAAAATGCGGGTCTTTGCCGCTGCCGGTGTTACACAGTTAACTGCAATATTGAAATCAGCCAGCTCTTTACCCAGAGACTTGGTCAAACCAATCACCGCTGCCTTTGAAGCCGAATAGGCAGACGCATTCGGGTTACCTTCCTTGCCAGCAACAGAGGCGATGTTAAGGATGCGGCCATAGTTGTTCTTCTTCATGGCCGGCACACAGACCTTGTTCACCAGAAAGGTGCCGGTTAGATTGATCTCAATTACCTTGCGCCACTCTTCAACATCATAATCCTCAACGGTAGCATTCGGCCCTGCGATACCGGCGCTGTTGACCAGAATGGTCGGCGCACCGAACGCATTGCTGGTGGCGACATGAGCCGCCTGCAACGACTTAAGATCTGTAACATCCGCTTTGACGGCGATAGCCTGATCGCCAAAGTCCTTCATTGAACTGTCGTTCAACAGATCAACATCCCAGCTGGCTACGCGCGCACCCAGCCCGATCAGTTTCTTCACCACGGCAAAGCCGATTCCCTGTGCACCACCGGTGACGACAGCAATCTGGTCTTTCATTGTTGAAATTTATCCTGTATCCGCAGATTTGTTGAGTACACTACCAAAACCGGCCACAGTAAGTAAAATTGAACTGGTCTCGTTTACTGGCCTGGTTAACTGGCCTGGCTAACTGTTCCGTTTAAATCGCACTTCCCGTTGAGACTATCGGCATTTTTGTTTCTCTTGACAGAGATAACAATTAACTGGCTATATCGCACCCTGATAAACCTTTTGAATCGACCGTCAAATTTACTATGACTACAATTAAATCAGTACGAACGAAGCTATACGAGTGGACCGGCCCCACAGTACCACCGCAGGCAAACTTTTGTACCAATGCTTCTGACCCTCTTCCTGAAATGGGTACAAGCGGTCGCGACAATATGGGGTCTTTCCGTTTTCATCAGTGGCTGGTCTGTGAGGTAGAAGCGGAAGACGGCACCATTGGTATTGGCAATGCGGCGCTCTGCCCGCCTCTGATTAAAGAAACCATAGACAACTACCTTGCACCACTGATTACAGGCCACGACCCGTTTGACACCGCCTACCTGTGGGAAAAAATGTACCGCATCACTCACGCGTGGGGACGAAAAGGCGTGGGCATGACTGCCATATCAGCAGTTGATATCGCCATATGGGATCTCATCGGCAAGTTATCAGGCAAGCCTGTTTTTAAGCTACTGGGGGGCCGCACAAAGGACGCAATTCCGTGCTACTACTCCAAGCTCTATGCCGATGACACAGATAAAATGCAGGCCGAAGCGCAAGAATGGTTCGACAAAGGCTTTAGCATGTTTAAAACACGATTTGGTTTCGGCCCCAAAGATGGCACACGCGGTGTCAAAGAAAACCTGAAGCGCGTTGAAGCCGTTAGAGAAGTTGTCGGCTACGAAAGTGACCTGATGATAGAAGCCTATATGGGATGGAACCTCGACTATGCCAAACGTATCATCCCCAAGCTGACTAAATTTGAACCACGCTGGCTGGAAGAACCGGTTATCGCTGACGATATCGCAGGCTATGCAGAATTGAATGCAGGGCCAATTCCTATTTCAGGTGGCGAACACGAATTTTCGTTACTGGGTTTCAAGCAACTGCTTGATGCGAAAGCCGTTAGTGTCATTCAATACGATACCAATCGGGTCGGCGGTATAACTGCTGCACAAAAAATCAATGCACTGGCAGAGGCTTATCAGGTACCAGTGATTCCGCATGCCGGACAAATGCATAACTATCACCTGACCATGGCGAACTTTAACTGCCCGATGAGTGAGTGGTTTCCGGTTTATGATGTCGAGATCGGCAACGAGCTTTTCTACTACATTTTTAACGGTGATCCGGAGGCAGAAAACGGATACCTGCAGCTTGACGATAACCTGCCGGGTCTTGGAATCGAGTTAGCGACCGAGCATCTGGATAACTTCAAAATAACAGAATAAATGCCGCCCGATTGACGGATGCGCAAGCCCATCCGCCCGAAGTCCTTAGCTTATACACAGCGCACACGTATAATAAGTAGGGGCGATAAGCGACAGCGCATCTACCATGTAATCATTGCCGGATGCGCTTCCAGCTTATCCAGCCTACGGTATAAATCGAAGTAGTGTTTTTACAGTTTGCACGCGTAGGGGCGATAAGCGACAGCGCATCTACCGTGTAATCATTGCCGGATGCGCCTCCGGCTTATCCAGCCTACGGTCTAAATCGAAGTAGTGTTTTGACAGTCTGCACGCGCAGTGGCGATAAGCGACAGCGCATCTACCATGTAATCATCGCCGGATGCGCTTCCAGCTTATCCAGCCTACGGTGTAAATCCAAGTAGCGTTTTGACAGTCTGCCTGCGTAGGGGCGATAAGCGACAGCGCATCTACCATGTGATCATTGCCGGATGCGCCTCCAGCTTATCCAGCCTACGGTCTAAATCGAAGTAGTGTTTTTACAGTTTGCACGCGTAGGGGCGATAAGCGACAGCGCATCTACCATGTAATCATTGCCGGATGCGCTTCCAGCTTATCCAGCCTACGGTCTAAATCGAAGTAGTGTTTTGACAGTCTGCACGCGTAGGGGCGATAAGCGACAGCGCATCTACCATGTAATCATCGCCGGATGCGCTTCCAGCTTATCCAGCCTACGGTGTAAATCCAAGTAG
>CALLLW010000041.1 GCA_938007995.1 uncultured Granulosicoccaceae bacterium
TCTACCATGTAATCATCGCCGGATGCGCTTCCAGCTTATCCAGCCTACGGTGTAAATCCAAGTAGTGTTCTGACAGTCTGCCTGCGTAGGGGCGATAAGCAACAGCGCATCTACCATGTAATCATTGCCGGATGCGCTTCCGGCTTATCCAGCCTACGGTGTAAATCGAAGTAGTGTTTTTACAGTTTGCACGCGTAGGGGCGATAAGCGACAGCGCATCTACCATGTAATCATTGCCGGATGCGCTTCCAGCTTATCCAGCCTACGGTGTAAATCTAAGTAGTGTTTTGACAGTCTGCTTGCGTAGGGGCGATAAGCGACAGCGCATCTACCATGCACCAACATCACTGTTCAACCAGTAAAAACTCCACGCGGCGATTGCTTTCCCGCCCGGCCACCGTAGCATTATCTGCCAGCGGCACGGTATCACCAAACCCCAACGCTCTGAGGCGATCATTGCTAACTCCCTGCGACGCTATAAAAGTGGCACAGGATTGCGCTCTGTCTAAAGATAGCTGCAGATTCCTCTCACTGTTACCTGATGAATCGGTATGGCCTCGAATCTCAAGAATCGTGTCTGGATATTTTTTCATCAGATCCGCAACTGTCACCAAAATTTCTCTGGAACGTTCAGTAAGAACAGCACTGCTTGAATTAAACTTCACACCGGAGATAGCAGCGTTCAGGACCTCACTAACTTCGATATTTTCCTGGGTAAATTCCTCGATAGCTCCAGACGGCATCGCGGTTTCCGTTGGACATCCCTCAAGCGATGACTCACCAAAAGTTGACGGGCACTTGTCATTGATATCATCAATGCCATCGCCATCTGAATCTGCAGGGCAACCAAAATTATCTGCAACACCTATAAGACCGGGACAGTTGTCATCAGCATCAGCTACGCCATCTCTATCTAGGTCCTCAATGGACTCCACCGGACACCCGGTATCGCTACCCGCAACCTCGGGACAATTGTCTTCACTATCGATAAAACCGTCACCATCTGAATCTTCCGGACAACCTTGATTAGACTCACTGCCCGCTTGTTGTGGACAACTGTCATTGCTGTCGATAATGCCGTCGTTATCCTGATCTGACGGACAGCCATTGGTGTCTTCAGGTCCTGCCTCTGTCGGGCAACGGTCTTCACCGTCAGCCAGACCATCTGCATCGGTGTCTACCGGCACAGTCTGTACCGGACAGCCATCCGCTTCGTTAGCAGCAACGGCTGGGCAATTGTCTAAAAGATCGTGTACGCCATCACCATCTGTATCTGCCGGGCAACCTGCGAGCTCTGCAGTGCCTGCATGGTCAGGACATCTGTCGGCAGTATCGAATACCCCATCGCTATCTTTATCCGCTGGACACCCGTTTGAACCGGCTGGCCCGGCCACATCGGGACATTGATCGTCAGTATCAATAATGCCGTCGGTATCAGTATCCGCAGGGCAGCCTTTGTTAGTTTCGGCACCCGCGACAGAGGGACATGCGTCGCTTGCGTCCGGTATTCCATCAGCGTCTGTGTCTGCTGCTATTATCGGCTTTGTTTCGACAGGCTGTATTTCTGCAAGCTTTTCTTTTGCTGGCTCTTCTTCGGCAACATTCGATAGCACGGCTGCACAGCCGTTATTTGCCGCCACGCCAAGGGTTTCGGGACACTCGTCAATACCATTTCGAATACCGTCTGTATCGTTGTCCTTATCTGCCCAGGCGACATTTTCAGGACAGCCATAGAGAGCCACATCACCCGCGACACTGACGCAGCGATCACTGGCATCGGTCACACCATCACCGTCCGAGTCAGCTACGGCAGCTGCCACAGTCACTGGCTGGCCCACTGCACTCGGTACATCATCCTTCATTAACCAATAGCCGAGCAACGCAAAGAACAGAATCACAGGAATAGCGACAAAGAACATCTCCCGCTCTTCATCGTCTCTGAAATCAAACCAGTTATTGTTCATTCGCTACAGACCTCGAACCCGTGATTGGATGCTACTGGCGTTTTGTTATTTGTCAGCGTTTCTTATTCAGTAGCGTTGCGACAAAACCGCAACGCTATTTCGCATCAAAATAACTTACGTGATCCGGTCTGCGATTCGGTCTGCAATTCTTTTTGCTGCATCACGACCGCCGAAGCCGAATGCAAGTGCTGCGGCAATAGCAACCGCACCAAGGGTAAAACCAAATGCCATGTTGACGATATTGTCTGCCAGCCCCATGGCTTTGAGCCCCATAGCCAGAACCAGACCGAGAATGGCAAAACGTGCAATATCTGCAAGGCCCGGGCTCGATTTAGAGATCGCGTTATGCGCCAGCATGCTAAGGAAATTACCGATCACCAGAATGACACCACCCACCAGAATGCCGCCACCGAACTCAAGCACGCGCGCCATAATCTCTGAAATAATGCCAATGTTCAGCTTGTCGACTGCAGCGGTTAAACCGGTCAACATCGCAAAAAACATAATCGCACCGCCGATGAGTTTGGTCGGGGTAAAATCAGGCGTGAAGACACCGGTCATACCAAGTTTCTCGGGCATGGCATCCACGTTGATACCATCCAGTATGCCACCCAGAATTTGCACCACAAACTTCGCTACAAACCAGGTAACCGCAAGGATAATTCCCGCCGCGATGATGTTGGGTATGGCTGCCATTAGCTGCTCAATCATTGCCGTTGCAGGGCCACTGATGGCTTCGATATCGAGTATGCTGAGTGCGGCCACAATGATTGGCAGCAGAATTGCCGCAAACACAAACGACTTACCCAACCCAGAAACCTGTATGTCACTATTGCCGGTGCGCAAGGCGAGTTGTTCATCAGCCTTGCCCAGACCCATGCCAACAAAATCAGAGATTATCTTTGCGAGAATATATCCAACGTAGCCCACAATGCCTGCGCCAATGATATTTGGTATGTACCCGACAAACTGATTCGCCATGCCCTTCAACGGATCAAGTACATCAGTCAAACCCATTTTCGCAAGCACTGTGATCAACACAAACAGCACGATCAAATAATAGATCAGCATAGAGATGGGTGTCGCGAGATCGGTGGTGGTGCCATCAGGATTGGTGCGATTCAACGCATCTACCGAGCTCAGGGTCTTTTGTACAAAACTGCGAACGAGGCGCGCGATAAACAATCCTACAATAAGAATTATCAATGCGATCAGTATCGGACCGATCTTGTCACCAAATGGAATGGCATCTAAAAAGCTGCTTGATGAATCGTTCATTTATTGCTCCGCCGTTACACTTCTATGGATATATCCACACTAGTATCCACCTCACGGTGTAAAGTTTCAGTAACAGCTTGTTAATTCACCCTCATCTAAAGGCTTTGTAATCTTGGCCGACGGCGGACAATGTAGCCCGCTTACGTATTGCGCATGGCTGATTACGTTGCTTTTTTCACATCAAGTACCGTTCTAAGAATCTGCCGATTCAGGTAACAACAAAAAGTCGCGGCGTTTTATCACACAGTTAACCATTGAACCGGATTGTAGCTGCCGCAGCTGCTGCATATCGTCAGCAGTGGCCACTGCAGCAAGCGACTTATCATCAGGTAAGCGTATTTCGACCTCGGAATTGACTCCCTGAAACGCGATATCACCCAGCTCACCAGACAAAGACACCGTATCTTCAGTTGGCTGTAAATCGTTCGCCACAAGTTGGAGCTTCTCCGGACGCAGACCAAGCTTCCATACAACAGCTTGTACGCTGTTAAGTAACTCACTGGTGCGGTCAGTAACATGTTGAATTTCAATCACCCCGAAGTCATCAGTCTCTGCCAATACACGATTATCTTCTACGGTTACTTTGCGAACATCGAACAGGTTTATCTTGCCAATGAAATCTGCAACAAAGGTATCTAACGGTTGATGATACAGCTCTTCAGGTGACGCAATTTGCCGCACCCTGCCCTGATCAAGTACGGCAATTCGATCAGCCATCGCCATGGCTTCATTTTGATCATGCGTGACAATAATAAATGTCACGCCGACTGTCTCTTGCAGCTTCACCAGTTCAAGACGCATCTGATCACGCAGCTTGGCATCCAGTGCAGACAAAGGCTCATCAAGCAGCAGAATTCGCGGTTGCATCACCAGCGCACGTGCCAGTGCCACGCGCTGCCTCTGACCTCCAGACAACTGATGCGGCTTGCGATCGCGCTGATCAAGCAGATGCACCTGCGAGAGCGCTTGCTCGACTTGCTGTCTGATCTCGGATGCCGCAACCCGCTTTGCTTTTAAACCATAGGCAACATTGTTTTCTACCGTCATATGCGGGAACACCGCATAGGACTGAAACACCATGTTAATCGGCCGTTTATTGGCGGGTATTTTGGCAATGCTTGAATCATCCAGCAGAATGTCACCAGAGTCGGGTAGCTCGAGGCCGGCAATCATGCGCAGCAGTGTCGACTTACCACAGCCTGAGGGGCCCAGCAGAGCAAATATTTCCCCGCTGCCTACCTGCAACGAGACATCGTCAACGGCTACAACTTTTGAAAATCTCTTGGTCAGATTTTTTATATCGAGCAGCACATCGGGTTGGGCATTCATGAGGCGACCGGCTCTCGTTGCATACGAACGGCTAAAGCTGTCAGTACAAGGGTAATAATAATCAATATGGTTGATGCAGCATTGATCTCGGGTGTGACAGAAAATCGCACCATTGAGTAAACCTTTACCGGAAACGTGACTGTATTCGGTCCTGAGGTAAAAAATGTAATCACAAAATCATCCAGTGACAGCGTAAAGGCCAGCAGGGCACCAGCCACAATACCGGGCTTTAAGTGCGGCAGGATGATGTCGCGGTATACCATTCGTGTACTGGCACCAAGATCAATGGCCGCTTCTTCAAGCTCTTTATTAAAACTCTGCAAACGGGTTCTGATGACCATAGCTGTAAACGGAAACGCAAAAGTGGTATGCGCCACAGTGATATTCACCAGGTTAAACGGCCAGACAAGATCACCGGTGGCAAGCCATCCCATTTGCGAAAAAAACATCGCCAGTGATACACCCATGCAGATTTCGGGTATAACAATCGGCAGTGATACGACCCCTTCTACTGCAGGCTTGAACGGAAAGCGGAACCGCCAGAGCAAAATTGCCGTCATGGTGCCGAGTATCACACTCAGTATTGTAGTGACTACAGCGATGGTCAGGCTGTTGATGAATGCTTCAACCAGCTGACTATTGGCGAAGGCTTTTTCATAGTACTTGGTGGTAAAGCCACGCCAGACAACGTTACCGCCACGGCGCGAGTTATTAAAAGAAAATATAATCAGTACAATAATGGGGGCATATAAGAATACTGTGGTCAGTAAAAACACCAGTTTTAACTGCCACTTGCGTGCATAGTCGAACGGTGCGGCCTTGCTGTTCCTTGAAAACAACACTAGACGACTCTCCGCGACTGACGAACATCATGGATTGATTTGATCGCCAGTAAAATAAACGTGATATACAAAAGAAACAGTGACAAAGCAGAACCAAATGGCCAGTCATTGGCTTTTTTGAACTGGCGTTCAATGACATTGGCAATCATGTCAACCTGCCCCCGGCCGAGCAGATCAGGAGTCAGGAACTGCCCGAGTGTGGGTACAAAAGTAATAATCGCGGCAGTGATGAGCCCGCCCATTGTCATCGGCACCAGCACTTTGAAAAACGTTCTTACCTGCCCTGCACCAAGATCAAGACTCGCCTCCAGACAGGATTTATCGATACGTTCAAGTGCAGCATAGATTGGCAGTACGCTGAACGGCAACATAATGTAGACCAGACCAAACACCACCCCGAACGGTGTGCCGAGAAAAGTTAACGGTTTGTAGCTCGCCGCCATCAGCCCCTCAAGCCCTACCAGCTGCAATAAAGAATGCGTCGATTCCCAAATCCATTGCAGCGCCTGATTAAGCCTGCCACGGGTGCCGAGTATATTTAAAAGTGAATAGGTGCGGATGAGCAGATTGGTCCAGAACGGCAGCATAATCAGCAACAGCAGCCAGGGCTTGGCACGCGGGCTTGCTGATGCAATCACCATGGCCACCAGATAACCGACTGACAGGCAAATCACCGTAGAGATTGTCGACATCCACAGCGTACGCCACAGCAGCACAAGAATTTCCGGCTGAAAAATACGTGCGTAGTTATTCAGCGTGCCGGTAAATTCAACATCGACAATCGACGTGTTTTCACCAAAACTGTACTGCCAGACGATTGCGAGCGGAAAGAGAAAGAATATAAACAGCCAACCAAGCGTGGGCAGGCTGAAAAACGCGAAGGTGAGCGGACTGCGGCGCCAGTTGTCCATCGGTTAGTTCTTTTGAGACAAGGTGGGATTAGTTCATTCGAGGCAACGCGATTACAATGCTCGCAACGCTGTGAACCCTGCTTTATATCTGCGGGATCTTAATGGATTCTAAAGACCACTGTCTCATGCGAGACAGTGGCGATTAAGATTAACATTGGTTTTATCAAAAAACAGTCTTACCCGGCAGCTTTAATGCGGGTCCATGCATCATCGAGCTTGCGTGTCACTTCCTGGCCTGGAAACAACGATACCTCAGAGGCTTCAATGGTTGCCTGATCAGGAAAGATCGCCGGATTGTTTAAGTAGTCATCTGCCAGATGCTCACGTGAGGCTTCGTTCGGTGTTGCATAAAAAATAAACTCGGCAATTTCAGCACCCACTTTGGCATCGAGAATGTGGTCAATCATGGCGTGTGCGTTATCGATGTTTTTTGCACCCTTTGGAATACAAAGCGCATCTTCCCACAACAGGCCGCCTTCGGTCGGTACCAAATAGCCGATATCATCATCTTCTTCCATGGCCTGAAGGATGTCACCATTCCACTCCATAGCAATATCCACCTCACCTGCAAGCAGAAGGTCCTGACCGTTATCCGCGGCAAAGGCTGCGACATTGGCTTTTTGCGCCAGCAGCATTGCTTCTGCAGCGGCGATGTTTTCATCTGACCAGTCATTCAAAGACTTACCCATCGCCTTCAGTGCCATCTGAAAGTTGGTTTGTGCATCACCCATTAACGCTATGCGACCGGCATATTTATCCGAAGCAAGTACATCGTTCCAGCTGGTCAGTTCTTCAACTGCAGATTTTCTGTAACCGAGGCCAATCGTTCCCCACATGTACGGTAGGCTGTACTTGCGGCCGGGATCAAAAGACGGGTTCATAAACGCAGAACCGACATTGCCAATGTTAGATATTTTAGAATGATCAAGCGGCAGTAGCATGTCAGCCAGTAACATGCGCTCGATGTAGTCATTGGTGGGAACGATCAGATCGTAACCCGGATTGCCGCCCTTGAGCTTGGCAAATAATTCATCATTATCCGCGTACAGATCGTACTGTACGGAAACCCCGGAACTGCTTTCAAACTGGGAGATTGTGTCCTCACCGATATAGGTGTCCCAGTTGTAGAAATTTAACTTGCCGTCCGCTGCGAGCAACGAGGGCGGCACACTGAACGAGATACCCACCGCAGCAGCGCCTTTCAACAGCGAGCGGCGGCCTGGATTGTTGAGTCGGGTCTGATCTATCTTCATGACGGCTATTCTCTCCTGGCTGAGCCAGATTGCTACGGGTACCTGTGAACAATATCATGATCACCACAGGCGGCAATAGCCCAAAAACGTCGGACCGCGTGTACGGCCACATTTGTGCGCAGATGCGCCACACCCGGAGTCGCGCATCCGACCCGGCCCTTCTAAACGCGACGAAAAATCGACGAATATCAGCGCGATCGTCGGCGCTTCGGGCACACCGTCAGATCGCGTTGGCTATGGTGGACATCCTGCCGCGCAGACTCCACAGCAAACCGATACAGCCACAGTTTATCCTGCACAGATTAGCCTGCGGCAGCCAGGTACCGCTTTACGATGCCAACGGAGTATATGCGTGCGACTTCTGCAACAAACGCCAGAAAATCAATATCAGAGGATTCGTTTGCGCCATCAGATATGGTCCGGAGTATGCCGAACGGTACCCCGAATGATTCAGCCACCTGCGCCACTGCGGCACCCTCCATTTCTACACACGCCACAGACGGTAAGCGCTGTCTGATGCCAGCTGCGTCTGCAGGTTGTGAAATAAACTGATCACCACTGGCAATAGCAGCAGCTCTCACCACAGGTGACTGCAGATTGAATTGCTGTATAGCGTCTGCACTAACCATGCGAGACAAATCCTTGTCTACGAATTGCAACGCCGCCTGCTGCAAGTTAGTGGTAACCGTTGCATCACTGGCAATCTCCGACCTGCCTAGTAACGGGATTTCGTGACGCGGGATGATCGGGCTTGCATCCATATCGTGCTGATAAAGATCTGTTGCAACCACGATATCTCCCACCGACAAACTACTGTCAAGCGCGCCAGCAACACCGGTAAACAGGATCTCTGACACACTAAAATGCGTAATCAGCGTTGTTGCGGTAATAGAAGCAGCAACTTTGCCCCAGTGGGAAAACACCACCACAACAGGTTGTTCCTGCAGTGTGCCGCTATGGTAGGTTCGAGAGCCGAGTGTTACTTCACTCCGGAGCTGCATTTCTTCAACAATCGATGCATTTTCTTCATGCATCGCACTCATTATGGCAATCGTCACAGTGGTCTGTTCTTTCTATTGAAACTAAACTTATCCTACCATCAGTAGCAGATGCAGATTGTCAGTCATGTTAATACACTCGTGGTCACTTCACAGTGAAGTATTAATCCTTACTTGCTCCACCGATAACACGCAAACCCAGCGGACCCACCAGCATAATAAACAGAAACCGGCACAGGTGTACCAGTGCAATCAAACCGACATCTAACCCAAGCGACAGTGCGATCAAAGCGACTTCCGCTATACCGCCCGGCGCCAGCGCCAGAAACAAGGTTAGAAACCCGAGATTGGCGGTTCGACTGAACAATAAAGCAAACAAACCACCGATAACAAAAGCAGCAGCAGTATAAACAACCGACCCGATCACCAATCGCGGATACTCATGTCGCGGCCCGGTACCCAACTCGCAACCAAGAATACTGCCGAAGGTCAACATAGCCACTGTGATAACAATCTGTGGCATCGGTAGCTCTACAATGCCAGTTGCATAGGCAACACTTGATAGCACCAGCGGTAGTGTGACATGACCACCGGGTATAGACAGAGTGTTTGCTAACAGCCCGCCTGACAGCACAAGTACCACAAGCAGCAGCATTTGCGGATGAGGAGTAAGTCCTTGCAAAAACCAGTCTGCAAATGCCCCTCGCGAACTCTCCGTGCGAATGAAGAAAGCAATTAGAGAAACAAACAACACAAGAGATACGACTCGAACTGTGTGCACCAACGCAATACGTGGTCGACTGCCTTCACTTGCTACACGCTTATCACTAGCGAGCGCCATCATAAATGATAAGCCACCTGGCAAAGAACAAAGAAATGCCTCACCTCGGCTCATTGTTAAAAATCGCTTAAAAAAACGCGAGCCAGTCAATACAAGCAGCACAACAGAGGCCACAGAGGCAGTGATAGCAAGTAGCGACTGCACATTAAAACTGCCAATACTGTCTGCGACAGAAACACCAAGCGTGGTACCAATCAGTACTCGCATCCATTTTTCAATGTTAGAAGATAACTGGTGAAGCTTGATACCCGCACCGGCCACAACCGCTGTCAGCAGCAGACTGCCAAGTAGCCAGGGTATAGGTGCATTTAACAACGCGGCAATTGCACCGCCGGTAAAAGCAAAAGTAAGTGTTAATATAATCGGCACGGGAAATCAGCTCAGCCAATGAGAACAGAAACTAACGCAACATTCATTATGTGCCAGCCACAGCTGATTTCAGGCAGGTAATTATTTTACCTATATCCGCCAGTGGATTCGCAGCGACCGACCGGAGCCATTTGTTATTATCAATTTCACAGAGTGAAAACATGCCATCCGGCAGCTGCTTATCAAGTTCATCGGTAGTCATGTTGTTGGGACGAAACACAACCACCCCGGATGCAGGCTCACCCCATAGCTGCAGATTCTGATCAGTGCTTATTACTGCAGCCAGCTGATGTGCAATGTCCATGGTGTGGTCAATACGTGCAGCCATACCAGAACTGCCCCAAGCGATCATCGTTGCCAGCAGCGGTATAGCTGCCGCACCACGGGAACCCTGAATACCGATGTTTGGTGCTGACAGGTAGCCACCGCCGTAACTGATGGCAGGCTCTGCGGTTTCCGGCGCTTTGAAAAATATGAATGCAGAATCCTTTGGTTGAAACAACCATTTGTGCGCTGACACAGAAACAGAATCGGCCTTGTCGATACCAGCAAGCAGTTGGGCATATCTTCGACTTAACAACAGTGGCCCGGCCCACGCTGCATCGATATGCCCCCAGCCTGCCTTATCAATCAGTTCCAGCGGTTCTATCGTACCGGTTGCTGTGGTTCCTGCTGTCAACACCAGACACGTGTTTGACAGATCGCCCGCGTGCTCAAGATCGAACTGGCCATCGGGTCGTGTGCGAATCTGTTCATACGGTAAACCAAGAATTTTGGCCGCTTTTGCAATACTGTTATGTGCATTTACCGAGGCAACAACCCGCTCTACCTGCATTGAATCTCTGGCAACCCAGAGTGCCGTCAGGTTTGCAAGTGTTGATCCACCACACATATGGCCACCATTCATACCAAACAGCGGTGCCAGCCACTCTATAACTTTGCGCTCAGCTTCAATGGCAAAAGGTGCTGTGGCCGGGTGTAACAGATTTTGATTCAGACTAGCATTCCAAAGACTCATCGCCCAGGTGATCCACGGCGTTGGCGGATCCATATTGGCAAGCGTTGTGTCAGCAGCAAGTGGTGCCGCACCACTGATCACATGTGGTGCTAACAGATGCAGCGTGCGCGGCTCATCAATGCCAGACTCTGGTAACTCTTTTGGCAGCGCATCCTGCTGTTGCGGTGGATTGCGCAACAGATCCAGCGCCAGTTGTAAACCGTTATCCGGCTGAAAGCTGCTATCGGGCTTTTTACTCACGTGTATCGGCTGCACTTCATGCTATTGCAAATACCTGCGCTGCAGGTATGGAGCGCTGCTTCAATTTGCACATCGCAGCTGTAAAACTGATCATTATTTTATACCTGCCTTAATATTTACAGCGAATGTACACCATAAACACCTTTCTCACACGACCTACTGCCTGCCGTAACGATTACGCAAAACACGTAGGAGGAGAAAGCCAGAGACGCATCCATTGAGCGTCGCACTTGAAAAAGAAATCTATGAACCTGTACGTTCTTATACTTACATTCATACGCTTTTTACTATTGTCACATTAAACACTGTTGGATGCGCCTCCGGCTTATGCCAACCCACGCGATACCTCTACCGCTTTGCTGCAGAATCCGTTGTTGAATACCGGGACAACTCCAGACCTATATTGTTACCCTCACATGCAGGAGACATAATTCCTGCCTTATGGCATGCTTGAACACCAGACCACCGCGATTCAAACCATTATTTCAAAGGCTGCAGCTTACCAGTGCATAAAACGTTTGGCATTACCGGTGTTGCGACAGGCATAGGCGCAGAGATTGCCGGCAGACTAAAATCTGCAAGCCATCGTGTCATCGGCTTTGATATCGCAGATCATGCTGAGAACGTTGACCAGCTCATTCACCTGGATCTCGCTAACCCGGCATCGATTAGCCAGGCCGTCGACCAACTGAACGTACCGCTGGACGGACTGTGCAACAACGCAGGTATTCCACCAAAAGAAAACATCGATCCCGCCAGAATTTTACAGGTTAATTTTATCGGCCAGAGACAATTCACCAGTGCAATACTTGATCGCTTAAACCCGGGCAGTGCTATTGTCAACATGGCCTCCCGGGCCGGGCATCAATGGCGGGATAATCTGCAGCAGATACTGGCACTGGGTGCAGTCGGTTCTTTAGATGAACTGCCAGACTTTATCGCAGAATTCAACATAAACCCTACCCGCGCTTACAACCTCTCTAAAGAATCCATGATTCTCTGGACTATGGCAGAAACTGAAACACTGATTAAGCGCAATCTTAGAATGAACTCAATTAGTCCAGGTGCTGTATCGACCGGTATCCTTGATGACTTCGCCAAAGCTTTCGGTGACAAGATGACCAAAAACGTTGCACGGGCAGGCAGACCTGCCACAGTAGAAGATGTTGCCAAAATCGCTGTATTTTTTTTAAGCGAACAAAGCAGCTGGTTAAAAGGTATCGATATACCAGTTGACGGCGGCATGGGAGCATGCGCCGCGAGTGAAGCTCTCAATCTAGCAAAGCTCGCCCATCTGTAGACATTCTTTAAAGGCTGGATAGACTCCATCGAATGACAAAGAAAATTAAAAACATTCTATTCATTATGTTCGACCAGTTACGGTGGGACTATCTAAGCTGCGCCGGTCACCCTCACCTGCATACACCCAATATCGACGCACTTGCCGATGACGGTGTTCGATTCACTCGCGCGTATGTACAGTCACCGGTTTGCGGCTCGAGCCGGATGAGCTTCTACACAGGTCGCTATGTTCATAGCCACGGCTCCACCTGGAATCGCGTACCGTTAAAAATCGGTGAGCACACCATGGGGGATCATCTGCGCAACGCGGGAATGGATTGCTACCTGGTAGGTAAAACCCACATGGTGGCAGATGATGAAGGTATGGCACGCCTTGGTATACCCAGAGACAGTATTATAGGTGTCAGACAAGCTGAGTGTGGCTTTGATGTTTTTGAACGTGACGACGGCATGCGGCCCGAGGGTCCGGACGGACTCTATGATGACAATGGCGCAGCAGCCTACAATAAATGGCTGAACAACAAAGGCTACGAAGGAGAAAACCCGTGGCACGACTTTGCAAATTCAGCACGCGATGATGACGGCAAGCTGCTCTCTGGCTGGTTTCTGAAAAATGCCCGCAAGCCGGCACACATAAAAGAAGAAGACAGCGAAACCCCGTACATGACAACTCGTGGTATTGAGTTCATGGAGCAAGCCGGTGACACTCCCTGGTGCATGCATCTCAGTTACATCAAACCACACTGGCCCTACATAGTACCCGCACCATACAACACGTTATACGGACCGGAGCACGTCAAACCGGTCAACCGACATGACGACGAAAAAATCGATCAACACCCTGTATACAAAGCCTATTGCAACGGACGTGTTAGCAAAACATTCTGGCGCGATGCAGTTCTTGAAACAGTCATTCCCTCCTACATGGGACTGATCAAACAGTGCGATGATCAATTGGGTCGATTGTTTGAGTACCTGAAAAAATCCGGCCGGTGGGATGATACATTGATTGTTGTCACCTCTGATCACGGCGACTATCTGGGTGATCACTGGATGGCAGAGAAAGACCTGTTCCATGACTGCTCGGTTAAAGTACCATTGATCATTCGTGACCCGCGAGCAATCACTGATGACACACGCGGAACAACGTGCGATGAATTAGTGGAAGCCATTGATCTTGCACCAACGTTTCTCGAAGCTGCAGGTGGTGAAGCCATACCTCACATATTAGAAGGCAGATCTTTAATGCCTTTTATTGAAGGAAAGAAGCCTGACAGTGGGCATGAAAACTCACCTGACAATTGGCGTGAATACGCAATCAGCGAGAACGACTACGGTATATCACCCGGCATGGCAGCCTATGCAAAAGATCAGGCAGATCCACGTCAATTCATGGTAGTAGATAAAAACTGGAAGTACATTTACGCCGAAAACCACCGCCCCATGTTATTTGATCTTAACAAAGACCCCAACGAGTTGGTGGACCTGGGCGCTTCACCGGAACATGAAGACATACGCTCTCTAATGTTTACCCGACTAAGCCAGTGGGCACGTCGTCTATCACAAAGAACCACGATGAATGCAGATGATATTCAGTGTGAAAAAGAGCGCTCTCCAAAACGCGGCATTACACTGGGTGCATGGGATGAAACTGATTTACCGGCAGAACTTACCCGGTGTTATGTTGATCCTGCAGATAGGCAATAACAGAACCCACGAAATGCGTTCAATCGATTACACACCTGCTGGACAGCATTGGTAGGGTGGCATAAGCGACAGCGCATCCACCATCGTTCAGTGATGGATCGTCCTCGATTATCACTCTACAATTATCTGTCGATCTGAAATGATAACTTAGCTAGATACACCGCCCACCATCAACCTCCATACAAACACCAGTCACCATACCGGCTTCATCAGAGCACAGGTAACAGGCAGCATTGCCCATATCTTCAGGGGTTGAAAAACGCCCGAGAGGAATGGTGGAGATAAATTTCGCTCTGACTTCAGGTGTATCTTCACCCATAAATTTTTGTAGTAACGGGGTATCTCCGGCTACCGGGTTTATTGCGTTTACGCGTATTCCTTGCGGTGCTAACTCAATTGCCATTGCCTGAGTGGCAGTGGTCATCCAGCCTTTGGAGGCGTTATACCAATTGAGGTTTGGCCGTGGGCTTACTGCGGCTGTGGAGGCGACGTTTAAAATGCTGCCACTGGCCTGAGCCTTAAGTAAAGGTACAATATGTTTGGCTGTCAGGTATACCGATTTGCAGTTCACTGCAAATACTTTATCAAAGTCGGATTCTGATACGTCTTCCATTGGCGATGGCAGATGGGTGGTACCCGCGTTGTTTACCAGAATATCAACACCACCGAGTTCTTTAACTGCTGCTTCTCTGATAGCTGCAGCACCGTTATCAGTTGCAACATTTGCCTCCACTGCATAGGCGTTGTTGCCGAGTGAATCTGCCAGTGTTGATGCTGCCTCGATATTCAAATCAGCAATCAGAACACTGGCACCTTCTGCCAGAAATTTTCTGACTATACCTTCACCGAAGCCCGATGCGCCACCGGTAACGATGGCTTTCTTACCTTGTAGTCTCATAGATTTCTAACCGTGTAGTGCTGCCACTGTTTTTAACGTGGTAAATCCGTATAAGGCTTCAAAACCTTTTTCGCGCCCGTGACCCGACAGCCCGCTACCACCAAACGGAAGCTCAACACCGCCACCCGCGCCATAGTTATTGATAAACACCTGGCCGGAGCGGAGCTTTTTGGCCATGCGCATTTGTCTGGCGCCGTCTCTGGTCCAGCAACTGGCCACCAGACCAAAGTCCGTTGCGTTAGCGAGTGTAACGGCTTCATCTTCATCATGAAATGGCAACAGCATTTGCACCGGGCCGAATATCTCCTGCTGAGCAAGAATATGATCTGACTGAGTACCGGCAAACAAAACGGGCGCTGTATATGCACCGCCCTCGGGTGCCTCCGGGTGGATGCTGCCAACTGCGACTGTTTGTAGATCGGCGCCTTGTTTAAGATAATCTTCTACGATCTGCTTTTGTCTTTGTGACACTAGAGGCCCGAGATCAAGATCCTTCAGGGCAGGACCTGCTACTAAACTACTATAACGCGCTGCCATTTTTTCAGTGACTTCATCGTAACGGCTTTTGTGTACCAGAATACGTGAAGATGCAGAACAGGTCTGACCCGCGTTTTGTATGCCGGCGTTCACAAGAAACGGGATAGCTGCATCAACATCGGCATCATCAAAAACTACCTGTGGTGATTTACCACCTAACTCCAGAGTAACCGGCACTATATTCTCTGCAGCGTTCCTTTGAATTTCCTTACCCACATTAACCGAACCGGTAAAGGATATATGGTCAACACCTTTGGACCTGGTTAACGCAGCACCCGCCTCTGCACCCAACCCTGGTACCACGTTCAGGGTTCCGGCAGGCAGCTCAGCCTGCCGCGCAAGCTCTGCAAAAGCCAATGCTGTTAAGCAGGCTTCTTCTGCAGGTTTTAATACACAGGCGTTACCCGCTGCCAGTGATGCGCCGATAGACCGGCCGATGATTTGCATCGGGTAATTCCAGGGTATGATGTGGCCGGTCACGCCATGTGGCTCACGCAGTGTATAAACGGTATAGCCGTCAAGATAGGGAATCGTTTGCCCATGCAGTTTGTCAGCAGCACCTGCATAAAACTCCATGTAACGGGCAAGGGCAATAACATCTGCACGCGCCTGTGTTAACGGCTTGCCTACATCTATCGACTCAAGCCGGGCAAGTTCATCAGTATTTTGAAGAATCAGGTCTTTCAGACGTGCAAGGTAACGGGAACGCTGCAGCGCCGTGGTAGCACCCCACTCTGTATCATAGGCTTTTCTCGCTGCACTAACCGCTCGTGCAATATCTTCTGCACTTCCTCTGGCAATCTCACACAGATGCGTTCCATCAGACGGATTGACCAGTTGCAGGTATTCTCCATTGGCGGGGGATACCCATTCACCGTCTATCAAACAGTGCTGTGGATCAATTCCTAACGGCTTCATGTGATGTCCAAATGTTTATCCGCCCCATTCCACAAGTAGCTGCTTTGGTCCGCGAAATGTAATATTGGGTGAATAGCTGAGGTCCTGACCGTCTACCAGTCGCAAGTCAGGCAGGCGTTCAGATAAGGTTTGTATGGCGATCTCACCTTCCAGTCTGGCTAAACGGGCCCCCAGACAAAAGTGAATTCCATAACCGAACGAAATATGTTTTTTAGCATTCTCACGACGGATGTTAAAGCTGTCCGGTGAGTCAAACAATGCCGGTTCATGATTGGCAGCACCGAGGCTTAAAAATACTTGCGTACCAGCCGGCACTTTGATGCCATCTATTTCAGTATCAACATTGGTGACCCGCCGCCAGCTGGTTTGTGGTGAATCAAATCGCAATACTTCTTCCAGCGCGTTGGGAATAAGAGATGAGTCGGCACATATCGCTTGCCAGTCTTCACGGCGAGGCAGCAGACAAAGCAATGTATTACTCATGTAATTGCTGACGATCTCATGTCCGGCGAAAGATAAGCCGTAGATTATCGACTCTACTTCCCGATAGGAAATCTCATCAGGGTTAGCGTCATGCGCGTCTAACAATTCAGAGGTCAAGTCATCAGCACGTTGCTCTTTGCGGGTAGCAACAAACTCGCGGCAGTAACGCCAGTAGCGTAACATCTTATTGGCTATATCCACCTGCTCATCTTCATCCGGATTACCCCAGGTAAACTCCAGGCGATTGGATGTCCAGCTGATCAGCTTTTCATCATCTGCTTCAGGAAAGCCAATAAAACGAAAGATAGTCTGACCTGGCAATGGATGGCCAAAACTGCTGACAAACTCGGCTTGTGTGCCATTGGCGATCATTGCATCAATCAGTTCATGGCTGCGCTTTTTAATGTAGGGCTCAAGCACTTTCATGCGCCTTGCTGAAAACCCCTGTCTGGTATATTTTTTTAACCGAGAATGATCCGGCTGCTGTTTGTTAGACATTACTGCAACCGGATTAAAATCTTCCGCAGCCAACACGGCGGCAGCGCGCTCTGATACAGGAAAAACCGGGTCCTGAACATTCTCTGATGAGTAAACATCGTGATCACCAAAGATATCTAACAGGTCCTGCATGCGGGTAACCACCAGAAAGCCGAGTTTTTCCGAATAAAAAATCGGGTGCTCTTCTCTCACCCTGGCAAGATCCGGATAAGGGTTAGCCAGATAGTCATCAGCAAAAGTGGTGAAGTGATGATCAACCGGACAACCAGACGGCTTTGATCGTGCCGGGGCTCTTATCTTGTGGTACGCGTCATCTGTATCAGCGCTCACGCTCTTATCCTCTCGTTAATTGGTTTCTATTTGTTATTTTAAATTGGTTTACTTTAATCGTGTTTACTTTATACATGTTTACTTTAGTCTGGCAAAAAACCCATCAGGATGTTCTTATCGTCAGGGCCCAGGCACCAGCTGCCATAAGCAATGATCCACCACCCAGGTTAAAACCCTTTTGCGCTTTACCACCAGACACAACCCCTCGAACCCGCTCGGCAAAAAAAGAATACACAGCCGCGTTTAACGCAGCCAGTAAAACAAAAGTGACAGCGAGTATCCATAACTGCTTGTTCAAACTTGCCGCAGGGTTTGTAAACTGCGGTAGAAAAGCAATAAAAAAAATTATGCCTTTCGGATTAAACACGGTGGCCAGATAAATATTTCTAAATACCTTTTTGTTACGCATGCCGGCGTTGCTATCAACCTCTGACAGGGCATGATCGGCTTTCACCATTGAAAACCCTGCGTGAGCTGCGGAATAGATCATCGATGCACCCAGATAAATCAAGTACAGACCCCCTGCCCACTTCATCACCTGAAACCAGAAAGACGAATAGGCCAGTAACGCACCCAACCCCATCAAAGACCATAACAGTGCTGTGGCATCACCTGCAGCAACGGCTAAAATCGCGGGCACTCTTACCCTTGGCCCTTCAGATAAAGAATAACTAAGCACAGCCAGGATTGTCGGCCCGGGTATGACCAACAGGACAACACATGCCACCACATAAGCCAACCAGAGATCAAAGCTCATCAGCTAACGAACCCACCGCTGCAATCTGTAGAACAAATAAACATTGTCTGGCTCAGTGCTTTTCCGCTGTATGTGTTGATTCGTCATAGCGACTGATGGCTGACAGCGCCTCGGTAATGAACCGTTGGTTGCGCTCAATACCATCCGCCTCTTGTATGCGGGTGATATTCCACCCGACATAAGTGCAGGCACGCAGCGCTTCAAAAAACGACAGTAGTTCTACATCGAGTGGGCGTTGCTGTTGATAACCGGCAACAACAGCATGTGCCAGTTCATCGGCATTGCTGTGACGTTTACAGCGATGTGTGATGGTAGCGAGATCAAACAATCGATAGCCAAAGCCACCGTCGTCGAAGTCGATCGGCTGTAACTCATGGCCATTGTATAAAATATTATCCGGCACCAGGTCCGCGTGTATCAGCCCGTAATCTGCCTGCTGCAGTGCATCCAGTGTGGCGAGTGCATGCGCTCTGAAGCTCTGCAGGGTTGATTGTTGTGTGGTAGTCAGGTGCGGGTTTTGCCAGAACTTCCCCCACAACGGTGTATCACCCACCAGATTCCAGGTTGGCCGTTCAAATGAATCCGGTAGCGGCCAGGCATCTGCAAGCTCATGCATCCGTGCCAGCAGCACGCCTGTTTGCTGGTACATCTGCACAGTCGGTGTTAGCTGACTAAGAGACTTGCCTTCCACCCAGCTCAGCATATCCACAACCACATCATCTACAACCTGGATACTGTCACCATCTAGTGTGCTGATCGACTGCGGAACTGGTGTATTGTGCGATTTGAGCATGTTCATCCACATCAGTTCTGAACGAATTTCATCCACACTGCGATAACCCTGACGATGCAGCCGCAATGCAAATTCACCTTTGTCAGATTCCACACGAAAGACATGATTCTCGCGCGTGGCCACCAGTGTAACAGTGACCTCACCAAGGCCCCAGTGCTCACAGGCTTTTTTAACCACCGTATTGTCAGCGTTCATTTTGGTGAATGCTCTTAGAGCGCCTGTCTGCGTGGTAGAGATCCATTTCACGTTAAGGAACCGTGGCAGGGATTCTGTTCCAGCAAACAGAGGCACTATAATTAGAAGAGATGAATTTCATAACTATTGGCAAAGAATTGATGCCAGTAGTCGCCGTGTTTCACCACCAGACCATGTTAAAGGCAAACGAGTTTTTGCCACGCAGATCTCCTAAATTGGAACCGGGAAACACACCGGCACGATGGCACAACCGCTCGCGGACAGTGCCTTCAGCTTGCCCATATTTACTTCACATGTTAATTATAAACCCCCCGAAGTTCAACAAAGCACTTCGTTGTGAATGATATGATTTGCTATCCTGAAAAGTCCGTCACCAATGCCCAACAAGCTGCCTTCTACCACCAGATCACTGCCGATTGCTCTGATTCGCGCCAGAGAAGGTATCATGCCGCCAATTCGCGAGATGCTCGCAGACGCCGGAATTACCGAACAGCAGTGGCGCGTCCTCCGGGTGCTGGCAGAGTACGGGCCGCAGAGTACATCCACGCTCGCAAGCCGTGCATCACTGCTTTTTCCGAGCCTCACCCGCATCGCCCAGACCATGCAGAGCAAGGGATTGATCACCCTCTCACGTGATGAAGACGACCGTCGCCGACAGCTGATTGAGATCACGGCTGAAGGGCAAAAAATTATCGACGACAAATCCAGACAAGCGCTAAAAATCGTTGCAGACGTAAAGCGAAGGATTGGCGAAGAAAGATATGATGCCCTGCTTGATACGCTGGCACTGCTTGATCCGGACAGCACCCGAGGGCAGTAACAAGCCTCTGCCGTCAGTGGCAGGAATGTCTCAACACCCTGTGCCCGACCTTAGCAGGTCGAGTTTGTTGCTGATGTACATTCTTGAATTCTCGAGCTCCGCAATTTTGGCGTTCACCCCTGACAGCTTATCTTCAAATATTTTTATCTGTTCATCAGTCGTGAGAACTCCGGAAAAGTACGCATCGATGTGCACTGCAATTTCTTTAAGCGTAAAGCCCATCGACTTACCCATTTTAATAATCTCGATTCTGTCCAGATTAACGTCCGGGTACCGATTATAACTTCGGGTACCGGCTGCCTGTTGCTCTACCTGCAGCAGGCCAATCTCGTGGTAGTGTCGAATGGAATCCTTGCTTAAGCCGGTGGCTTTTGCCAGTTCATTGATGAGCATTACGTTATACGCTTGACTGTGGGGTTTACCCAATAGGCTACACTGCGCACCTGTTCACCGCAATCGCAGATAAACCGTATGGAAATCACAGTCAACAATACGTCTTACACCATAGACGCAGAACCGGAAATGCCATTGTTATGGGTATTGCGAGATGAGCTGGGCATCACCGGCCCGAAGTACGGGTGCGGAATCGCACAATGCGGCGCTTGCACCGTGCACGTAAATGGCTACGCTGTGCGCTCCTGCCAACTGGCTATCGGTGATCTTGGTAATAGCCAGGTCACAACCATCGAAGGTCTGGGCACAACACAGTCATTGCATAGTGTTCAGCAAGCCTGGATAGAAAATCAGGTGGCGCAGTGCGGGTATTGCCAGTCAGGGCAGATCATGCAGGCCGCCTCTTTATTATCAACCAACCCTGACCCGACCGATGATCAAATCGATGCGGCGATGTCTGGCAACTTGTGTCGGTGTGGTACTTATCCGCGTATTCGAGCAGCGGTAAAAGCTGCAGCCAAAAAGCTACAGGAGGTTTAATGATGGGCCGATTACGCACCCTAACCCGACGTACGTTTTTAATTGGCTCCGCTGCAGTCGCTGGCGGTGTGGTGTTCGGCACCTACCTTGCCAAACGTCCGGTTAAAAACCCGCTGTTAACAGATCTGCAGCAAGGCGAAGCAGCAATAACGCCATATGTAAAAATTGACTCCAGCGGTGTAACACTGATAACACCACGTGCAGACAAGGGCCAGGGTGCTTATTCACTGCAGGCGCAGTTAATCGCTGAAGAGCTGGATATTGATCCCGCCAGTGCGAATCTATCACCAGGTCTGCCAGGCCCCGCGTATTACAACGGTACAGTGATGGAAGAAAGCGTGCCGTTTCCAGCTTATAATCAAGGTGCCATGGCTGAGACCGTGCGCAGATTTATGCATGTACCTGCAAAGTTACTGGCTATGCAAATCACCGGTGGCTCATCAACCGTGCCAGACAGTTTTGTAAAGTTACGTATGGCGGGTGCGATTGCACGTGAAACGTTAAAAGAAGCTGCGGCGCAACAAAGCGGTATTGCACGTGATCAACTCAGCACTGAAAACGGTTTTGTCGTGTTGCCTGACGGCACCCGCCTGCCCTACACAGAGCTGGCAACACCTGCCGCGGGCATTGAACCCGTTACCGATGTCGAGCTACGGTCTAAGAGCGACTGGAAGTCTCTGGGCAAGCCCATGCAACGAATCGATATGCCTGCAAAATGCACTGGCACAGAACAGTACGGTATTGATTTGCAAATTGAAGGCATGGTGCATGCAGCAGTGCGAGCAAACCCGGGGCTCGGCGCAGCGGTAGAAAGCTACGATGCCACGGCTGCCGAGTCCATGCGTGGTGTGCAAAAAGTACTGCCGATTGAAAACGGCGTCGCAGTAGTTGCAGACAACACCTGGCGTGCCTGGCGCGCGGTAGATGCCATTGATATTCAATGGGCTGCGGGCCCTTACCCTGCCAGTACCGATGAAATATTTGCCAAAATAGAAAAAGTAATCAACAACGAAGCACATCGTGACCACCGACAACGCGACGAAGGTGATGTTGAATCAGCGTTGGAAGATGGTGATATCTTTGAAGCTCAATACAAAGTGCCTTATCTGGCACACGCTCCGATGGAGCCGATGAACGCTATCGTCAAGGTAACAGACGATCAATGTGAAATCTGGACAGGCACGCAAATACCGCTTTTTGTACGAGATCACGCAGCAGCGTTGACCGGCCTCGATAAAGAAAACGTGTTTGTTTATGTTCAGCCAATAGGTGGCAGCTTTGGTCATAAACTCGAAGATACCCACGTACTGCAGGCAGTAGAAATCGCCATGGCTTTGAAGGGGACTGCAGTAAAGTTAGTCTGGTCACGTGAAGAAGACATGACACACGACTACCTGCGACCAGGTGCTGTTGCGATCGGTAGGGGAAAGGTTGCCGACAGCAAAGTTGATACATTTGATTTATCAGTGGCACAGTCAGCATTGTTACCTGACTGGTTTGGCCGGCTGATGAAAATAAATATTCCGGGGCCTGACGCCACCATCACCACCGGTTCATGGGATCAACCATTTGACATACCCAACTATCGAGTAACAGGTTACCGCGCGCCGACCATGGTGCCTATATCTTCATGGAGATCAGTTGGCGCATCCGGCAATGGTTTTTTCCATGACTCACTGCTGGATGAGCTGATTCATAAAGCCGGTGCTGACCCTTTGGCCGAACGCATTCGCCTATGCCTTGATGATACGTCTCGCAAAGTGTTAGAGAAAGCAGGCGAAATTTCCGACTGGAATGGTCCATCCATCAGTGAGAATCGCGGTCGCGGCGTAGCATTTTGTTTATCGTTCGGCGTACCTACTGCCGTCGTTACCGAAGTCACTAACACCGATTCCGGAATAAAGATCGATAAAGTCTATGTTGTTGTTGATGTAGGAGACGTTCTGGACCCGGTCAACCTTGAGGCGCAGGTATTCGGCGGTGTTATTTTCGGTATGGCACACGCAATGAATTGCGAAACCACATTTGAAAATCACGCTGCACAGCAAAACAACTACCATGCGTTTGAAGGCATGCGGCTCTACCAGGTGCCAGAGTTTGAGGTTGTGGCACTGAGCAACGCAGGCAAAATTCGTGGCATTGGTGAACCCGGTGTGCCACCCGCAGCGCCTTCGTTGGGGAATGCGATTTTCGCTGCAACAGGCCGGCGTATCAGGGAACTGCCGTTTAATAAACAGATTGATTTTGTGTGAGTCAAATTATGAAACCAACCTACTTCCACAAGTCAGTGATGGTGGCCCTGCCTTTATTTTCCGCTATTGCAATCACATCGGTTATAGCTGCCGATGATAAAATTGAAATCAACCCACCTGCAGCCGATTCCATTAGCAAAGCGCAGGGGCTTGAAGCATGGTCAAGAATATACGAGGTCACCAGTCATCCACGATGTGCAAATTGCCACACCGGCCCTTCGGACAGACCCATGTGGTCGGGGCCTTCTTATGGCAAAACACGCGAGCATGGTATGAACATACAAGCAGGTGCCAGCCGCATAGGTGCAGAAACCATATTATGCAGCACATGTCACACCACCAAAAGCCACGACTGGGAAAACGCCAACACCACCAACCACGCAGCACCACGTGTTGCGATGAGCTGGTCATTAGCACCAGTGGAAGCACACTGGTTTGGTCGTACAACGCAGCAAATTTGCGAGCAGCTACGCAACCCTGAAACCAATGGTGGTCGTGACATGCTTGAGATAGCTGAACATCTCAATCATGACCTTATTCTTCATTGGGCATGGTCACCGGGTGCTAATCGAGAGCCTGCACCTTATAGTTTGCAGGAGCACGTTAACGATATATTGATGTGGGGTGTTGCCAGTACACCGTGCCCGGAGGATTGAACGAGTACGTCTTGAGCGATGTTGGTGGATGCGCGTTATAGCTCAGCTAAGAACAAATATCGTACATGTTTTAATGTTAGCCGAAGTGGCCTGAGTTAGATTAGCTTATCCCCCCTACGGGTAACAACAGATACCTGATCACAACACTGATCTTAACGTAGGGTGGCATAAGCTGAAAGCGCATCCACCAGAAGCAGCCAGGTACACCGTGCCCGGAAGATTAAACGAGAAAGCTTTGAGCGACATTGGTGGATGCGCGTCAACATACAGCGAAGAAACAATATTGTGCATGCTTTAATGTTGATCATAATGACTCGAAATTGATTAGCTTATCCCCCCTATGGGTAACAACAGACACCTGATCACAACACTGACCTTAACGTAGGGTGGCATAAGCTGGAGGCGCATCCACCAGAAACAGCCAGGTACACAGTGCCCAAAAGATTAAACGAGAAAGCTTTGAGCGACATTGGTGGATGCGCGTCAACATACAGCGAAGAAACAATATTGTGCATGCTTTAATGTTAGCCGAAGTGGCCTGAGTTAGATTAGCTTATCCCCCCTACTGGAAGCAAAGGATACCTGATCACAACACTGATCTTTTCGTAGGGTGGCATAAGCTGGAGGCGCATCCACCAGAAACAGCCAGGTACACAGTGCCCGGAAGATTAAACGAAAAAGCCTTGAGCGACATTGGTGGACGCGCGTCATCTACGATCACAACGGCAATGGCCAGTCGCCAACGCCCAACGACTACAGCACCATTACTTTCAAACACTGGTCAGTGATGCCGACGCTCTGCGAGCGGGGCCTGGAATGGAAAAAATTGTTCTGATGGGGCATTCGTATGGTGTTTTTTTGGCTATGGAGTACGCACTGAGATATCAGGAAAATTTCTCAGGTTTAATACTTGCCAGTACCTTACCTAACATCACCAACTACGCGCCGATCATTGTCAGTACTCGCTTGAGTGAGATCACTGAACCGACTCTGATACCGGGTGGTCGGAACGATTTCATAATGATCCCTCAGGGCCATATCGATTTGGATGCAGCATTGCCAAATTCAAAATTAGTGTTCTTTGAAAACAGCGGACATTTCCCGTTCATTACAGAGGCTGATCTCTATCGGCAAACTGTTAGTGACTGGCTGGCTGTTATCTGGCTTGTTTTCACTAACCATTAAAACGAGAGGCGCCTGCTAATCAGAAGGTTTAAGCCTTGAGCGACGCAACCCGTTGTGATGTTGCCTTGTCGAATACATGCACATTATCAGGCGAAATGGATACGCGCATGTTTTGCTCAGTACCGAGCGCACTGTGAACCCCCGCCATACTGACAATCACCGGGTCACGGCTTTGACTCAGGCGCCCATGCAATAAGGTGTTTGCTCCAAGTGGCTCTGCAAGGTGAATATTCACCCGTAAAGGGCCATTTTCATCAGCAATCAGGTGCTCCGGACGCAAACCAATAACTGCTTCACCCTCGAACGAGCAATTGCACCTGATGCGTACACCGGATTCCAGCACCGCCTCACCGCCTTTAACCGTTGCATCAAATGCATTCATCGATGGACTGCCAATAAACTGAGCCGCAAACAAAGTGTGTGGTTTCTGGTAAACCTCCAGTGGCGTGCCGATCTGTTCGGCAACGCCTTCATTCATGACTATCATTCGATCCGCCATGGTCATGGCTTCTACCTGATCATGAGTAACATATAACGATGTGATGCCGAGCCTTGTTTGCAACTCTTTGATTTCCAGCCGCATTTGCACGCGCAGTTTTGCATCGAGATTAGATAGTGGCTCGTCAAACAGAAATACCGACGGCTCGCGCACGATGGCACGCCCCATTGCCACTCTTTGTCGCTGCCCGCCTGATAATTGTTTTGGTTTCCGATTAAGGTAATCCTGAAGCTCAAGTAGCTCTGCTGCCTCTTCTACCTTTTTGTTAATCTCAGGTCTAGATACACCCGCAATTTTTAAGCTATACGCCATGTTCTGACGTACAGACATGTGCGGGTAAAGCGCGTAGTTTTGAAACACCATGGCAATGTCACGATCCATCGGCTCAAGATCGTTAACCCGGCTGCCATTAATGTGTACCTCACCTTGAGAAATAGTTTCAAGACCCGCCACCAAGCGCAGTAATGTCGATTTGCCACAGCCGGACGGCCCGACAATCACAATAAACTCGCCATCTTCAATCTGCGCGTCAATGCCGTGAATAACCTCAGTACCGGAGAAGCTCTTTCTGACGTCGATAAGTTCTACAGTCGCCATCTATTTCTCACTGTCCATAAGGCCACGGATAAACAATTTCTGCATCGATACAACAACAATAACGGGTGGAATCATTGCCAATATTGAAGTAGCCATGATCACCGGCCAGTCTGCAGTGTCATCACCTGATGGAAACATCTGTTTAATACCCATAACAATGGTGTTCATCTCAGGGTCGGTGGTGATCAACAGTGGCCATAAATATTGGTTCCAGCCATAGATAAACAAAATAACAAACAAGGCCGCAATATTGGTGCGACTCATGGGTAAGACGATATCAAAGAAAAACTGCATTGGCCTGGCACCATCGACACGTGCCGCTTCTGCCAGTTCATCTGGAATAGTCAGATAAAACTGCCGGAATAAAAACGTGGCAGTTGCTGAAGCGATAAGTGGAAATATCAATCCGGAATAGCTATTCAGCATGCCAAAGCCTGCAACCACCTCATAGGTCGGCACAATCCGCACCTCAACTGGCAGCATTAACGTGATGAAAATCATCCAGAAGAAAACATTGCGGCCTGGAAAACGAAAATACACAATCGCAAAAGCAGACAGCAGCGAGATAATTATTTTTCCGGCGGCAATACCGATCGCCATAATCAATGAATTCAATAGCATTGTGGTGACCGGTACATTCACACCGGCGAATAGCGCACGCTTATAGTTCTCAAGCATTTGACCACCCGGCCATACCGGCATTGGCGGTGATACTATATCTGCCTGAGTAACCGTTGAGGCGACGAAAGCAAGCCAGATTGGAAAAAACACAAAGAACACACCAATGATCATTAACAAGTGTGTTAACCAAAGCTTGCGCCCGGAGCTCTCGACCATGCCTGACTTATCAGCGGTCGCCATCAGTAATGCACTCGTTTTTCAAAGTACTTGAACTGGAGAATGGTCAGCAGCCCGACCAGAAATAACAAAATGACCGATTGTGCAGCCGACGATCCGAGATCCTGTCCTACGAATCCGTCGGAGTAAACTTTGTAGACCAGGATTGTTGTAGTTTGCTGTGGACCGCCTGAGGTGATTGTATGTATTACACCGAACGTCTCAAAAAACGAATACACCACATTAACCACCAACAGAAAGAACGTTGTTGGCGACAGCAGCGGCAATACGATGGTAAAGAAACGCTTCCAGAATCGTGCGCCATCAATGGCGGCAGCTTCAATGACAGATTTGGGTACCGCCTGCAATGCCGCAAAGAAAAACAAAAAGTTATAACTGATTCGCCCCCACGATGACGCAACCACCACCAGCCCCATTGCCTCCGGGCCGTTCAGTACATGATTCCAGTCATATCCAAGTTTACCCAGATACCACGACACTATCCCAACCCGCGTATTAAACATAAACAACCACAGCACACCGGCTATAGCAGGCGCTACTGCATATGGCCAGATCAACAGTGTTCTATAAGTAGCAGCTCCCTTTAGCAGACGATCGGCCATGACCGCTAAAAACAGTGCTGGCACCATCGAAACCAGAGTCACCAGAATCGAAAATGTAGCCGTGGTAAAAAACGAAGCCAGATAGTACTTGTCAGACAACAGGTACTGAAAGTTTTCCAGACCAACAAACTGGGAAGTTAAACCGAAAGGATCGGGAATAAAAAGCGATTGCCAGACGGCCTGAATCGCCGGATAGAAAAAAAACACAGCCGAGACCAGCAGCTGCGGCAATACCAGGCACAACGGTAACAGCCAGCCTTTAAATGTGACGCGTTTTTCCATCAGATAAAGATGGTCGTGGTCAGGTTGGCAAGGCAGTGATTAATCACTGCCTTGCAGCAGACACTTATCGGTCGTTAGCTTTTTCGAATCGACGCAATAAACCATTACCTCGATCAACGGCGCTATCGAGTGCTACCTGCGCTGTCTTGTCACCGGACCAGACTGCTTCGAGCTCTTCATCAATGATTCCACGAATCTGATCAAATGAACCAAGCCTGAGCCCTTTTGAATTGGCAGTCGGCTCGTTGGCCGTCATCTGCATCACAGCGATGTCAGTACCCGGGTTCTCGTCATAGAAGCCGTCAGCTTTGGTTTTGTCACCCGCCTCTGCAGTGATAGGCAGGTAGCCCGTGTTCTGGTGCCACTTGGCCTGAATATCCGTTGAAGATAAAAAGTTCAGAAAGGCGGCAGCCCCTTTATACTCGTCGGACTCATGACCTTCCATAACCCACAATGACGCACCACCAATAATGGTGTTTTGTGGTGCACCGTCCACACCGTCCCAATAAGGCAGCGGGGCGACAGCAAATTCAAACTGGGCTTCATTTTTAATACCAGCGTAACCGGCAGAGCTTTCAGTAAAAAACGCGCACTCACCGGCACGGAAATTTGCCCCGCCTTCATTGCGACGTCCGTTATAGATAAACTTACCTTCCTGCGCCCAGTCACCCATTGCCTGTATATGTTGAACCTGAACCGGTCCGTTGAAAGTCAGTTCGGTATCAAGCCCTGCAAAACCATTGTCTTTACTGGCAAACGCTACGTTATGGTAAGCCGACATGTTTTCAAGGTGTATCCAGCTTTGCCATGCCGTTGTTAACGGACATTCGCTGCCGGCTTCTTTAAGCTTATCCAGTGCTGCGCCCACGTTCTGCCAGGTTGAGAAATCTCCTTCAGGGTCAACACCTGCATCTTTTAAGTGGTCTTTGTTTATCCACAGTACTGGTGTAGATGAGTTAAAAGGCAGAGACAACATCTCTCCCTCGGTTGAGGTGTAGTAGCCTTTTACAGACCCGATATAGGCATCCTGATCAAACTCTGCACCGGCACCTTCCATCACTTCATACACAGGTTTCACTGCACCTTGTGCTGCCATCATTGTTGCGGTGCCAACTTCAAACACCATCAGTATGTGTGGTTGCTCTTTGGCACGGAATGCAGCGATACCGGCGTTTAGCGTCTCAGAGTAATTTCCCTTATGAGAAGCTGTAACCGAGTAATCACTCTGGCTTTGGTTAAAAGCTTCTACCTGTTCTGCGACCAGCTCGCCTAACCTACCGGTGAACGCATGCCAGAACTGAATTTCGGTTGCAGCGAATACCGGCGTTGCAAAAGCCCCGAGTACCGCTGCGGCGACGCCAGTGACGCCCCACTGTTTAAATGTTCGTTTCATCGTAGTTCCTCCAATTTACCTGCTGAATGTACAACGGATGCAGATCGTCTTCACGCCTACGCCTGCGCCATCGCCCTCATTTGAACATGCCACGAGAGGGATTTCCAACTATTCGGCTGACACCCAGAACGAGCATTTGCTTGCATAGTCCAATTGCGAATTTGCACCACCCAGTTGCACACAGACTCACCCGGGTGCATGCTAGCCTTTGGACGGTCGGAAGAACGTACCGGCCACAGTAGCCCTACGGTGGTTCAATCCGTCGGGTGCAACAGTTTCATCACGGGGGAAAACAATGCGTTACATCAAGCTATTTACACCGGCATTACTCACCATTGCGATGGCTGGTTTTCAACCAGCAGTTCATGCCGCTGGAAAGGTTACCTACTATTGCAGTGCGCAGGAAGACTGGTGCCAACTCATGGCCGATGGTTTTGAAGCCAAGACTGGTATTAAAGTCAACATGACACGTAAAAGCTCGGGCGAAACTCTGGCTCAGCTAAAAGCAGAAGCAGACAACCCCAAGGGTGATGTCTGGTGGGGCGGTACCGGTGATCCACACATGCAGGCAGCGGAAGAGGGTCTGACAGTCGCTTACGAATCACCTGCACGCGGGGAACTTCACGACTGGGCAATAGCGCAAGCAGAGTCTGCCGGCAACAAAACCATCGGTATTTATTCCGGTGCGCTTGGCTACGGCTATAACGAAGAAGTACTTAAAGCCAACAACCTGCCGGAACCTGCATGCTGGAAAGATTTGCTCAAGCCGGAATACAAGGGTCATGTTCAAATGGCTAATCCGAATTCTTCCGGTACTGCCTATACAACGCTCGCAACCATAGTGCAGTTGTTTGGTGAAGAAGAGGGATTTGAGTTTATGAAAGGGCTGCACAAAAATATCAACCAGTACACCAAGTCGGGCTCTGCTCCCATCAAAGCCGCAGCTCGTGGTGAAAACACCATTGGCATTGTCTTTATGCACGACGCAGTCAAGCAGGCTGCCTCCGGCTTCCCGATTAAAGTTGTGGCTCCTTGTGAAGGAACCGGTTACGAGATTGGATCGATGTCTTTGATTAAAGACGCTCGCAACGCCGAGAATGCTCAAAAGTTTTATGACTGGGCACTAAGCGCAGATGTGCAGTCTCGATCGCTTGAGGTAAAAGCGTTTCAGGTCATGTCGAATACCGCGGCTAAAAGCTCACCGGATGCACCGGACCTTGACAGCATTAAACTGATCGATTACGACTTTGCCAAGTATGGCTCGTCGGCCGAGCGTAAGCGCCTTTTAAAGAAGTGGGATGACGAGGTTTCTAATCTGCCTCAATAATCAATCACGTTACACATATGAATGATTGATACCGTCAGTCTGGCAGACCGCCAGACTGACTCTCCAAAACATACCGTGCAAATCTTTAACCGAACTGCGTTACTGTGGCTGATCGTAGCCATTGTCGCGTATTCCTGTGTCCCGTGGTACATGCTCGAAGACGGGTTTTGGAGCATGGAGTGGCTCGATGGCTACCCCTTCGATACCGACTACGCACCTGCACTTTTCCTGATAGCACAAGGTGAAAAGCTCTGGCTCGCACCAATCGGCATAGCCATTCTTCTGGCCATACCGGCAGCTTTTTTAAACAACACAAACAGACTATATGGCTGGCTACTGATCACAGCCGGTGCCGCCGGCTTGATCTTTTTATGCGCACAGGGCCTATCCATTGGTATCAGGGGCTGGACAGCCGACTGGATAACAACCCTGTTCGGCGAGTTGGGCGACCGACAGTTCGGCATGGGTTATGGCGCACTGCTCACAGCACTCGCACTATTGTTCTTTCTTACCACCGGTTTAGCCGCGCGAGGTGCCATCAACGGTGACGCATTTGTGGTCGGCGCAGTTGGCTTTGTAATAGCCATTGTCACTGTTTTCATTTTCTTCCCTATCTCAGACATGCTCAGCAGTGCGGTTAAGAATGACGACGGCCTATTTTCTCTAACCACCTTCTACGAAAAATTCACCCATAGGAAAATCTGGAGCCTTGCCTGTATTGACGGAGAACAGAGCTGTGGTGTTGCGTGGAACTCGCTTTTTCTCGCCGTTCTGGTCGGCTTTTTCACTACAGCACTAGGGCTGGTGTTTGCACTCGTGGCAACGCGCTCAGGCGTCACGCAGGCAAAATTGCTGAGACCACTGACAGTATTGCCCATCATCACGCCGCCGTTTGTTATTGGTCTGGCAATTATTCTGCTGTTTGGTTTATCGGGCACGGTCACTACGTTCGTTGCAGATCTGCTTGGTATACAGCCAACACGATGGATCTATGGCCTACCCGGTATTTTCATCGCTCAACTCCTGTCGTTTACACCGATCGCTTTCCTGGTACTGATTGGCGTTGTTGAAGGTGTGAGCCCGGCTATGGAAGAGGCTTCGCAAACCTTGCGTGCTACTCGCTGGCATACTTTTAAAACCGTATCACTACCACTGATGCGACCGGGACTGGCCAATGCTTTTCTGCTCGGCTTTATCGAAAGCATGGCCGACTTTGGCAATCCGCTGGTGCTGGGCGGAAACTATGATGTGCTGTCTACTGAAATCTTTTTCTCTATTGTTGGCGCACAAAACGATCAGGGTCGCGCGGCAGTTTTAGCTATAGTGTTGCTGTTATTCACGCTAACCGCATTCTACGCACAACGAAAATGGCTGGGACAGAAATCCTATATTACTAAAACCGGCAAAGGCGACAGTGGCCAACATACACTGCTGCCAAAACGAATTCTGATTCCCTGCTGGGCAATAGCATTAACATGGGCCACCTTCACGCTGACTATCTACGGCATGATTATCTATGGCAGCTTTGTAGAACTGTGGGGCTTAAACAATACCTTAACGTTTAAACACTACCAGTCTACCTTTGCGATCGCCTTCGATGAAAACGGCTGGCGTCTAAAGGGTGCAGCGTGGGACTCTTTTCTCACCACCATAAAAATTGCCGCCATCGCAGCCCCACTGACCGCGATCATTGGAATACTTACCGCTTTTCTTTTAGTGAGGCAAAACTTCTTCGGCAAAAACACTTTCGAATTCGGCACCATGTTGAGCTTTGCAATACCGGGTACCGTGATCGGCGTGAGTTATATTCTGGCTTTTAATGTGCCACCGATTGAAATTACCGGTACCGGTGTCATTTTGATTATTAGTTTTATCTTCCGCAATATGCCGGTCGGGGTGCGAGCCGGCATCGCATCGATGTCACAGCTGGATAAAAGTCTCGATGAAGCTTCTTTAACACTGGGCGCCAGCACCTGGCGTACGTTTACTCGTGTGGTGCTACCACTGATGAAGCCCGCAATCCTCGCTGCAATGGTTTTTAGTTTTGTGCGCGCAATGACCGCCATCAGTGCGGTGATTTTTCTTGTTAGCGCCGAGTACAACATGGCCACCAGCTATATCATTGGACGGGTAGAAAACAACGACTACGGTATTGCTATAGCCTACTCAACCGTGCTCATCTTTGTGATGCTTGCTATTGTCTGTCTGATGCAGCTCTTAACCCGTCAAACCAGAACCCGTCACGTAGTGTAACTGCTTATGCACAATAGTCATAAAAACAATCATTCACGTGAATACTCACACATCGGTACCAAGGCGGCTTCTGTAGAGTTCAGTGGTGTTAGCAAGATCTATCCGGGGAATGTCATCGCCGTAGACCAGGTAAGCCTCAGAGTTGAAGCGGGTGAACTGGTAACTCTGCTTGGACCGTCCGGCTGCGGAAAAACCACGACGCTCAGAATGATTGCAGGACTGGAAAAAGCAAGCAGCGGTGCCATCTATATTGGTGAAAATGATGTCACGGGCCTGCCCGCCACCGACCGCGATGTGACCATGGTGTTTCAATCGTACGCACTCTTCCCTCACATGACAGTCGATCAAAACGTGGCATACGGTTTAAAACTGCTGAAGCTTTCGCGCAGTGAACTTAAAAACCGTGTTGAGAATGGTTTGGCACTGGTGGGACTGCAGGGTTACGGCGACAGACTGCCTTCAGAATTATCTGGCGGACAACAACAACGCGTAGCCGTAGCCAGAGCAATAGTACTGGAACCACAGGTACTACTGTTCGATGAACCCCTCTCTAATCTTGATGCCAAGCTACGTCGACAGGTGCGTGAGGAAATTCGCGACATACAGCAAAGACTGGGACTCACTGTTGTTTATGTTACCCACGATCAGGAAGAAGCACTGGCCGTATCGGATCGAATTATTGTAATGAGTAACGCAACGATAGCCCAGTTTGGTACACCACAAGAACTTTACGCAAAGCCGGTCAGTGAATTTGTGGCCGATTTTATCGGCGAGGCAAATGTTATACCTGTCTACATAGAGTCACTACAAAATAATATGGCAACCGTTAGAGTTGGTGACCACGAGATACAAATGGACTCGAACAATCTCTCTATCGGGAGAGCAAAACTTGCAATAAGGCCGCATCAAATTAATCTGTTTCCGTCAGAACGACACAATACGTTTGACGCAGTGATTAAAAAGTGTACCTATGTAGGCAGTCATATCGAATACCGTCTTGACAGCAACCTCGGTGAACTGTTTGTTGTTGACCACCAGACCGACTCTGTTTTTGAGGAAGGACAGTTAGTCGGCATTTCGTTCTCTACAAGCGGCCCGGTGTTACTGTCTGATTGAGTAGCTCACAGCAAGAATGGTTTATCTTGTAGGATGGCATAAGCCGGCGGCGCATCCACCAGAAGCAGCCAAGTACACAGTGCCCGGAAGATTAAACGAGAAAGCTTTGAGCAACATTGGTGGATGCGCGTTATAGCTCAGCCAAGAAAAAATATCGTACTTGTTTTAATGTTAGCCGAAGTGGCCTGAGTTAGATTAGCTTATCCCCCCTACGGGTAACAACGTATACCTGATCACAACACTGATCTTTTCGTAGGGTGGCATAAGCTGAAAGCGCATCCACCAGAAGCAGCCAGATAAACCGTGCCCGGAAGATTAAACGAGAAAGCTTTGAGCGACATTGGTGGATGCGCGTTATAGCTCAGCCGAAAAAAATATCGTACTTGCTTTAATGTTAGCCGAAGTGGCCTGAGTTAGATTAGCTTATCCCCCCTACGGGTAACAACAGATACCTGATCACAACACTGATCTTTTCGTAGGGTGGCATAAGCTGAAAGCGCATCCACCAAATAACAACCACATGAAATACAACAGCAAGCTCAACTCTTGCGAATTCTAACAACCTTCATAATCTCAAATTCCATTCCCGCTACATCCTCGGTGTCGCGGTAGAAAGTGAGATTTACCGGTGTACCCTTTAGATTCCGATACTTTTTCGCTCTTTTATATTTAAACGGCACTTCGTAGCCTTCGAGCATTAACGTGTTTATATACCACTCACCACTTTCTCGCTGCACGTGACTGGTAACCTTTACAGCATCGAGCTGATTGAGTTGGGCGTTTTTCTTTAGTAGCTTGTCTACTTCTGATTTCATAGTTCAGACAGCACCTCATCAAGCGTATCAAACAACAGACTAGCATTCTCTGTTGAGAAAGGCATCGGCGGCCTGATCTTGAGGGTATTTTTATGCCGCCCAAGCTTTGATAGCAGAATTCCCTTATGACGCATGGCGTTTACCACGTCGTCGGTAAGCTCAATCGCTGGTTGCTTGCTGGTTCGATCGTTTACCATCTCGGCACCGAATACCAGACCACTGCCACGTATATCACCAATACAATCATGCTTTTTCTGCAACACACGCAAGCGCTCGAGCGCGTACGTGCCGACCCTCTGAGCATTCACCATGAGCTGTTGGTCTTTAAGCTCATCCAGTACAGCCGTCGCAGCCGCACAACTCACCGGGTTGCCGCCGAACGTATTAAAGTAGCGATAGCTTTTTCTAAATGCGCTGATTGAATCCAGACTGCTGACCACAGCACCCACCGGATGCCCGTTAGCCATTGGCTTGCCGAGCACAACAATATCGGGCTGAACCTGTTGCTTTTCATATGCCCAGAAGTGATCGCCAACACGACCAAAACCGGATTGCACTTCATCACAGATAAGCATGCCACCAGCTTTACGCACCACCTGTGCAGCAGGCTTTAACCAACCGGGTGTCTGCGACGGGAATCCTTCATTCAAAAAAAACGGACAAACAATTAAAGCCGCAAACCCGTGCGGGCTTTTTTGTAGTTCTGCAATTGTCGCAGTCACTGCATCGGCGAATAACAAACCATCCGGATCGGACTGGCGATAACTGTCCGGTGCAACGACATGTCGAAAATAATCTTGCAGACCAAATCCGCCTGCAGGGGCATTACTACGACTCAACTGACTGACCAGTGTTGAATTGCCATGATAAGTGGCATCTGTTGCAATGATACCGCGCCTGCCGGTCACGGCTTCTGCCATACGCAGTGCAATGTCATTGGCTTCAGAGCCAGTGCACGTCATAATGGCGGTAGTCAGACCACTGTGCATGGTTGCTGTTAGACGCTCAATGTAGTCGAGCATTCCTTCATGTAGATAGCGCGTGTGGGTGTTGAGCATACTTGCCTGCTGATATATTGCCTCAAGCACTCGCGGATTGCAGTGACCTACGTGGGGTACATTGTTATAACAATCGAGGTACTTGCGACCGTCAGCATCCCATAACCAGACGCCTTCGCCTTTAATCAGATGGACAGGATCACGGTAGAAGATCGGTACGTTCGGACCGAGTAGTCGGGTACGCTTTTCAAGAAGGCGGTCAATCGATCCGGCCACGCTTAAGACACCTGAATTATTGTGCTATGCAAAAGATAAAAATAGTTGCGAATCTGATTCACATTCTTAGTATGCAAGGTAAATTGGCGGTGGCATTACACCTGTAAACGTATAATAAAATATTTTTCAGTGCCCGTATCAACTGCGTTGTAACCAGTCGTGTTCAATAACGAACACGACTGGCGTTACTGAGCTACTTTTCTATTATTTCTACAAGCTCTGCAAGTTTCTTGCGATCAGCCGCGATTCGCGCCTCAGACTCTTCCCTGCCCTGCCAGTAAACACGGGCGCCTGTCTCTTTCATTAGCTGCTGCGCTTCGTCACTTTGCATGGTATCTGAAGCCACTGCCGTTAGTGTATCGATCACTTCTTGTGGTGTCCCTTTTTTAACAAACAGTCCGTTCCATAATTCAAGATCATTAATACCAGCCTGCTCAGCCAGAGTGGCGACACCGTCAAGCTTGCCGATAGGCTCTTCACCAATATTTGCAACGATAGTAATTTCGTCAAGACACGGCTCGATCAGTGCGAGGGTGGTGTTTATGACGTCCGCATCACCGGAAGACAGTGTGTTGCAGTCGAGTAAATCAAAAGCAGCGTCGTCAGCAAACTCGAAACCCATTTTGGCGGCAGCTGCCATTGACGCGCGTGTTGGCGCAAGACCGGCACCAAAATGACCCAGTACCAAATCATTATCCTGAGCGTGCGCTGCAAGACCTGCCATATCTTTGTATGGTGCATCACCTGCAGCTGCCAGCACGAACGGATAGGTCAAGAATATGCCCACTGGTGTGAAGCTGTCTTCTTCAATACCAATATCAATGTTAGGGCCAACTACCGGCACACCAATGACGAATGAACCGACCATAGAACCATCCGCAGGACCATTCAGCACTTCCAGCGCACCTGGAAAAGGACCATCTCCGCCACCTGGCTTATTGACTACAGACGCGGCTCCGCCGGTTGCCTTCTCAAAATCAGCTGCAATCATACGTGTCAGTACGTCTTCGAAATCTCCCGGTGGCCATGGCACAACAAACTGAACCGGCACGGTTGGGTACTCAGCCGTAGCAGGATTGAATGCAGACACAGCGGTTACCAGGGAAACCAGTGCAACCTTCACAAGCCTTTTCATTGTTTATCTCCAGTTAAAATAAAGGCAATTCTTACTCTATAAAAAATCAGGGTGAAAGGTTATCTTCTCGGCGTCTGGCCGAAGAGACAATGTTAAATACATTAATCCGGACGCTGAACCCTCGACATCAACGGCCGGTCGAGCCAGCAGGAAGCGAATGTGATACTACCGAATACGCGATCCACCAGCTCTTAGCAGCAGGATACACTGTGGGGAAGGCGAGCATCATAGTGAATGCGCCAGACGAGCGATTGGAATTGCGAGCTAATCCGGCAATAATGCGATTGCACTACTGCCCGCCATGCAGCAGGGATAATTAGCACTGCGTATCATTTCACGGGTAGAACAACTATCGGGTAAACTATTTCATGGCTGGCCCAGGGCACAGGCCCAGGGTACAGAAGCTGGGGCGGACTCACGCAGTTGCACCGGCTGCTGCCGGGCTTACTGCCTTGAACGACAGAATGCGCTCAGCCATCGGGGATCAATTCCCTCACAACGGCACGCACCTCAATCTAAGACAGAACCCATGAACTCAGCAAATTACGTAGCACTGCTTGGCACCAAAGGCGGTCCGGCGATCCGACCCGGCTCGACGATGCCAACCTCCAACATGATTCAGCTCAATGACAAGCTGGCGGTTGTAGACTGCGGCCTGGGGGTGACAAGGGGTCTGGTCGATCAGGGAATTAATCTTAAAGATATCGACCTGATTTTTATTACTCACATGCATTCAGATCATTATCTTGAGCTTGGTCCGTTGCTACACACCGCCTGGACCGCAGGCTTGAAAGATAAGGTTTCTATCTATGGCCCACCCGGTATACAGGACTATTGGGATAATTTTCTGTCATCAATGAAAGCAGACATTGACCTGCGCATTGAAGATGAAGGCAGACCAGACCTTAGAACACTGATCAAAATCACAAATATAGAAGAAGGCGGAATTTATAGCGAATCGCACTTTACAGTCACTTCAATGCGCAATGTTCACCCGCCACTGACAGATACTTTCGCACTACGCTTTCAGTCTTCCGACAAGGCTATTGTATTTTCCGGTGACACTGCTTACCTCCCTGCTCTGGCAGACTTTGCCAAAGATGCAGATGTACTGATACACGAGGCTATGCTTGAGGAAGCACTTGGGCCATTAATGGCAAGAATCGGTAATGCGGATGACCGGCTGATGAAGCACTGGCTGAGATCGCATACCTTTGCACATGATGCCGGCAAAATAGCAACAGCCGCCGGAGTTAAAGCGCTAGCATTAAATCATCTGATTCCATCGGATGATCCGGACTTTACAGATGAACACTGGCACACAGCTGTCAAGCCGGAATGGAGCGGCAAGCTATATATAGGTAAAGACGGTTTGCGGATAGATATTTAAACAATGTACCCGCCTTGATACTTTTTACCAGCGCGGATCATCCCAGATCCGCAGCGTCTTAATAACTAGCGATGATGCAAAATCCGTCCGATGGTATTCATCAAAATTTGCGCAGCAAGTGTGCTGGTAGAACTGGTGGGATCGTAGTCAGGTGCAACTTCGACTAAATCAAGGCCAATAATATTGCCTCGCATACAAAGGCCATCGAGCAACTCAAGAATCTCATAGTAGTAAAACCCGCCGTGGCTCGGCGTGCCGGTACCGGGCGCGATAGACGGATCAAACGCATCTATGTCAATGGTGACGTAGTAGCGCACGCCCTCCGGTATTCGTGCAAGCATACCTTCAACACCCAGCTTGCGAAATTGCCTGACTGACTGAATATCTGAGCCCATACTACGTGCATCTTCGTAACCGTCTTTCGCTGTTGAAGACACATTGCGAATACCTATCTGGCTTAGGCCAGTGACATAGTCTTTTTCTGCCGCACGGCGCATAGGATTGCCATGGCCATATCGCACCCCGTGACGCTCATCAACAAAATCAAGATGTGCATCGATTTGCACCAGATGAAAAGGCTCCTGCTCAGAAAATGCATTGATGCAGGGGATGTTAACCGAGTGATCACCACCCATCACAACCGGTATTGCCCCGGCGTTTAAAATTTTACGCACACCAAACTCTATATTGGCATGGCTCTTTGTGGTGTCAGTGTGCACGATATCCGCATCACCGATATCCACAATACGGGTTTTATCTGCCGGCAGGTAGACGATATCGTCTTCGTGATCGTAGGCACCGGCATGGCCGAATGCAAACAACGTAGAAGCCTCTCTGATACCGCGCGGCCCCATACGAGCACCGGAGCGCCACTGGCAGCCAAAATCATACGGTGCGCCAAGCACCGCGACATCAGCATCGATTGCATCCCAGTCAGAGACATAGGGATACTTGCCAAATGTACAGATACCGACAAACGGCAGATCAAGCCTGCCTTCTTCATAGCCGTGCGCCACAGGTCAAAGCTCCAGGTTTATTTACCGCGGAAGTGTGCCATATTCTAAAGGCAGCGGGTATAGTCAAAGCCGGTCTGAGTTATTCGTTTAACTGTTCTTTATTTCAGCTTGAGTCTTATCGGACCTTTAAAATTATCCGGATCAACCGGCTTGCCGCGTTGGGTGATCTCTATGCTGCCTTCGTGCGCAAGAGAACGCGCACTGCGCCTGACCGGGTCCATGAGTTGACGCCACTCGTCACCCGTGTCTTTATCAGACTCTGTGACTATGGCGCGAGCAACCTCACTCGGACAAATAGTCGCACCGTCTGCACCACTGGCGAGTAAATCAAGTATTGCTTCCGATAGCTCCACTTCGGTGACCATGCTACGGATAGATTTCTTGCAGAAGATCAGGAATTTTCTTTTTTAACGCAAAGAAGCCCTTACCGGCATGTGGCCAGACAATGGTATCCCACGCGCTTTTAACGATGCTGCATTTAATATCATTTGCCAAAAGCGAGTCACGGATATCACTAAGCAGCGTGGCGGTGGCTCCGGTGGGAGCATAAGGCCAGACAACCTCATCAAGCTTTGCAGCAAGAGCCCAGCTAACCACCTGTTCTTTGGCTGCTTCGACTTCGGACATTTCGCTACAGCTGATGTGCTGGATCGCACTACTATCAAACACACTGCTTACAGACTCCATACACAGGCGCGAATAATCAGTTACAAGTTCACTCACCCCACCAGGTGATAGAAGATCACAGCTGTGCAGGGCAAGTACCGCATCCACACATTCGAACTTTGCCAACATATCAGGATGCAGGTCATCGTCATGAAGAATTAACCCGACTTTAACACCTGATTTAGGTGAGAATTCAGACAATGCCTCAGGCAATTCATGTTTATCAAATACATGCGGCTCTGTCAGCGGCTCGATATTTTCCTGCAACTGCCCCGCCGGATTAAAACGCCCGTTGGTGAATTTAGCTATGTTTTCTGCAGTTGCGGCATAGGCTTTTCCCTTCGTTTGCAGTCCCGCTACCCATCGCCACGATAAAGTGTTGGATGCAGGATCACCATCAAGCAGGTGTTGCAGAAAAAAATCAGCACCGAGTTGCCAGGGTAACTTTAAGGTGTGAATCCAGATACTCGCAAACCACATACGTGCATGATTGTGCAGATAGCCGGTTTCTTTCAGCTCTTGCAGCCAGTAATCGAAACATTCAATGCCAGCGCCTTGATTGAGAATTTCAGCACATACAGCAAAGCGACTTTCATCATTATAGTACTGCAGTAAATCCTGCTGATACTGCTGCCAGACCTGTGGGCGCATCTCCAGCCATCCCTTCCAGTAGCTGCGCCAGAAAACCTCCTGAATAAACTTTTCAGCGGTGACAGCCGAATGTTGTGCAAGGACTGCAGCGACAACTTCACGCTCACTGACGATTCTTTTTCTTAACCAGTGTGAAAGCCCGGAGACTGCATGATGCTCAGCACGCCCAAAGTCGAAGTTTCGCTTTTTCGAATAATCGCTACCGGATCGCGGTACAAATTCTGCCAGTTTTTGCAAAGCTGCCGCGCGCGCTGCCGGTTGCTCCGGATTGATATTTTTTCTCTGCATGTTTCAGATGGACTCGAACCGATTCGCCTGGCGGTTTTTGCGCACCGCGTTAACATTGAAAACCTGACCGTTCATGGCGACATAAACCCCTGCTGCCACAGATTGCAGTGCCCCGATCGCGCAGCCAATATTAAACACCGCGTCGGTTTCACGAAAAGCAGCTGGTTGTAACGCGCCTGTTAACACGACTGTTTTATCCTGAGCATGCTTTTGTATGAATTGACCCGTTTGGACCATCGTATCAGTGCCGTGAGTGACCAGCACGTAGTCACTGTCTGCGTTGACCACCTGCCGGGTGATCAGCTCTCGGTCTGACTCGGTAAGCTCAAGGCTGTCCTTTCGCATCAGGGAGTGCACTTCAAACTGAAAGCCGACACCGATTCGCGCTAACAGCTCACCTATCACAGGATCACCAATCTGATAATCGCTGAGTGCATCGAAATAGATCTTGTCTATCGTGCCACCTGTGGTAATTACATTTACTTTCATTTTATTTGTGTCTATGCGTAATTAGGAGCTGGTCAGCTGAGCAGGCAAGTATTTAAGTCCGTCATCCAATCTACTACTGACCCAAACCTATTCAACAACTTCAGCAAAACTCACAGACAATTTTAGGTCATTGATAAAACCGAGGTAGGCTTTTTGTTGCGCGGGGCCTCGCGGTATACGAAGTACGCTGGACGGGTGTATGGTTATCAGATGTTGCCTGCCGTCTTTGGCGATAAGCCTGCCACGGTCGCGCTGGATTTTCACCTGCGAACCGAATGCCGTAGTGGCGGCGGTAGTACCCAGATAAATCACCACTTCAGGATTGACCAGCTCCATCTCTTGCTTTAACCACTGACCACAGACTGATACAACACTTGCTTCCGGGCGTTTATGGATTCGTTTTTTGCCTCTTGGCACAAAGCCGAAATGCTTGACTGCATTGGTTAAGTAACAATCTTCAGCCTCAATGCCTGCACGCATTAGCGCTGCACGGAGAACTTTACCAGCAGGGCCAACAAAAGGCTTGCCGTGCAAGTCTTCCTGATCCCCCGGCTGTTCCCCGACTATCATTATGCGGGCGTTTTCCGGGCCATTGCCAAAAACCGTTTGTGTGGCAACATCACCCTGCGGGCAGTCTTGACAAAGGCTTGCCTGCAGCTGCAGGCTTTGCAGCGAAACCGGGGTGACCTGCTGTAACTGCTGTACGATTTGCTGATCAGGCGATGATGGCCTGCGACCACAGCGCAAGGTATCCTGATCTTTTTGCTGCGCTATCATTTCTCGGGTTCTGGATTGTGCTGACGCCACAAGCGAAGGTATCTCTTGTGCCTCGGGCAAATTCTTCCAGTACTTTTTCGGCATCTCGCTCTGCATAGCGGTAGTCTTGAGACGTGCCGGATTAAAAATACTCTTGTAGTAAACGCGCCATGCGTCTTCAAATTGATCTGCAGCAGGTGCAAAGCGCTGCTCCACCGCATCACTGAACCATAACTCACCCCCCGCCTCCCAGTGCGCACAGCCAACCGGACTCAGAATAGACCAGTGCATATTGGCAAAACGGCGCTTAAAAAATGGCGCAGCGTATTCGATAATAAAATGCTGCGGTTCAAACCACGCTACATATCGAGGTATTTCATCTTCTACTTTGCGAAACCGCACAAACGCTTTCATCTTGTGCACATCTCTGGACACTGCTTTAGCATAGCGGTGCAGTTTTGCTACTTCAGGGTCGCCTGCAAGCTCCATCAATTGTGGTTCTGTATGATGAAGTCGCCACAGCAAGCTGTATAGCAATGCCCATCGATCAGAACCGGAATGACAACTCGCTGCGTGTGCCTTCTGTTGAAACTCCGGTTGAATTCGCACCGTGTTTTTTCGTGTTATTTGTTTTGTAGTGCGATCTTCGCTCCACCAGGCAGCGCCAGGAGGTAATTTGGCTTGCAGGCAATGTAAAGCGGCGCTGTACCAGCTGCTAAAGTCCGGATAAAAACTGACGCTCTGATGTTCATTCAGGTTTGTGTGAGAGTGCTGCCATGGTAAGGACTGATCAGTTGAATTATCTTTGGTAATATCTCTGGTAGTGTCTCTGGTAGTTTCTCTAGTAGTGTCTCTGGCATCCCCAGAATCAAATAAGCTAGCTTGTCGCATTCAATAAGCCCTGCAATTATACGGAAACAGTTTCAAGGTTTTGCTACGAGCGCTATAGCGCAAGCTGCAGCTGTTGCTGTTGCTGCTCGGGAGGCGGTACAAACATCGCCCTTAATCGCTCTGAAGAATAATCCGCTTCGATAGGCTTATACCCTGTGCAGACTATGAACGGCAATGCTCGCTTAACGCTGGCTCTGAGTGCAATCAGATCAGACAACTTGATCGACTGCCAACGGCGGATTTTTAGAATCTTTGTAATCGTTTTTACACCAAGCCCCGGTACACGAAGCAACATTTCTCTGGATGCGGTGTTCAGGTCAACCGGAAAATGATGCCTGTGTCGCAATGCCCAGGATAACTTCGGATCTATCTGTAGATCGAGCATGCCACCCTGCTCTTCCGAAACCAGTTCACTGGCGTTAAATCCGTAAAAACGCATTAACCAGTCTGATTGATATAAACGGTGCTCACGCACTAACGGTGCACTGACTGACGGCAACGTGGTTGGTGCATCTTCAATCGGGCTGAAGGCGGAGTAATACACGCGCTTTAATTCATAAGATGCATAAAGATGCGTGGACATTTGTAGAATTGACACATCTGACGATGGTTCTGCACCAATGATCATCTGCGTCGACTGACCTGCAGGAGCAAACTTTGGTGCAGTATTTTTCTTTGGTGTGAGGTTGCTGATGATTTTTTGCCTGGTCTGTTCAGCAACCGTTTCCTGCCGGCGAGCACGGATCCGGGCCATGGATAACTTGATCGTGCGGTGACTTTTTTCAGGTGCCAGGTTCTCAAGCGCTACCTGACTTGGCAGCTCGACGTTGATACTAAGCCTGTCTGCATACTTGCCTGCATTGGTGAGTAGCTCGCCATCGGCATCAGGGATTGTTTTGAGGTGAATGTAGCCACGGAAATCGTGATCCTCTCTAAGCGATCTTGCAACTTCGACTAACTGTTCCATGGTGTAGTCAGGGTTGCGGATAACACCGGAGCTCAGAAACAACCCTTCTATGTAATTGCGGCGGTAAAAATCGAGCGTCAGGTTAACGACTTCATCAACCGAAAAACGCGCTCTTTGCGTATTGGAAGAATTGCGGTTAATGCAGTAGGCACATTCGTAAATGCAGAAGTTAGTCAGGAGCACCTTCAGCAGAGAAATACAACGACCATCAGGCGCATAGGCATGGCATATCCCGGACCCTTCGGTGGACCCAATACCGTGGCTGGACAATGAGTTACGTTTTGATGAGCCGCTGGAAGCACAGGAGGCATCGTACTTGGCCGCGTCTGCCAGTATGGCAAGTTTCTCGATAGTGTTCATGCATACAGTATAGAAAAAATACTGTATAAATGCACACTATTGTATAACGGCGAAGATTTCAGCTGCTGCGCCGGACACGGAGCGTATGAAACCTGCACAAAAGTCAGCTCACGAGAGGCTACCTGCCCGAGCAGCCTGAGTAGCTGCCTGAGTAGCAAGCAGCCTGAGTAGCTGCCTGGGTAGCTGCCCGGGTCATCTTGCCTTGATGAATCAGGGCGATGGCGCTTCGGTCACACCACTCAGCGTCACTCCCATGGGACCGCGCGGGATCACCAGATCCAGTAACTCGCCATCTCTGCGAACCTGGATTGTTATCGATTCGTCACGCTGACCGTCGGTGGTTCCGTTGCGCAGATCACTGAATTGAAAGATGCGCTGATCCGCGTAGCGGATTACCACGTCACCCTCTTGCAAGCCACTGAAGTCAGCTGCAGAGTTTTCGATAACACTGTCTATCCGAACGCGGTTATCTCTGCCTTCTGCAGCGAGGAGTTTGTCGTAACCCTCATCACCGAGCCGCTCGCGCAGCTCTGAACCGCTTCTGAGTGCACGTGATTCTTCGCGAAAACGGTCAGTGTTGATCCAGCCTTCACGGATGGCAAGATCACGCAACTCCAGACGTTGCAGCTGGATGTCATCACGGATTGCCTGTATCTCTGAAACCGTTGTCGGCTCAAAGACGGCACCCAATACATCTTCCTGCTCTGTTTCTGTTAACGCTTCTTCCGCCGGAAGCAATTGCTGCGACTGCACCGCTGCCAGGTCCTGCTCAAGCGAGTTGATTCGGTTTTCTGCCGTCTCCAGACGCTGAATCAGTTCTTCTATATCAACCTGCGCAAAAGCCGACAAATCATCGGTGTCGTTCCGTGCGGTGGCTTCGGTATTCTGATCGGTGCCTGTATCAGTATTGACGACTGCAAACGGCGATTCCGCATTCGTTGCACTGCGGCCAGGCCCAGCCGGTTGTGCCTGTGTACTTTCAACATCGGTACGATCCTGTTTGTCACTGAGGTAACTGCAGGTCGTCATTGTTGCAATGCCTGCGGTCATTCCAATCACAAAGATCAAATATTTTCTTACGTACATAAGAATCCAGGTCTCTTTCTGTACGCTTATATTGGGCGCCTCAGTGGGTATTTTCAAGCAACGGCTGCGCGCTACGCAGCATGGCTTGGGCGTCCGGGTTTGCGACGTCACGTGGTAAAACACAGCTCACGCTTGCCCGCATCAGTTCTGAAAAAAAAGGGGGAGACAATGTCTCCCCCGATCACACCCTACAACTTACACATCTTACTACGGGCACATCTTACTACGGGCACATCTTACTTCTGGCACATCAGGCTGCAGGAGGGGAGGACTACTAATCAGTAAAGCCAAAGTCCGGCACAAGGATTCCGGTACCGAATAAAGACGGATTAAACCAGGAGCTGTCATCCCCGGTTGGTGCATACCATGCCCACTTGGTATCTCGATCACCGTTATCATCGTCGTCATTAATATGTACGTCGATACCAAAGCGCTGACCAATCGGCAGACCTACTGAACTCATATCGATGCGTACTTCATAGTATGAGGTATCAGCAACGGCGGTATCGACAACCCGGCTGGTGGCGAAGGTGGTGCGCATACGTGCAGCCGAGCTGCTGCCAGTCGCCGAACTACCGCTAAATGTATAGACTTTCTGGAAGTCATTATTGTCGTAAGAAGTTGCCTGTTCATAGCCAGTGTCCAGATAGATCTCTATCGAGTCATCATGCCACGCATCTGATGAATCACTGAATCGTTCGTAGAACGGCTCATTGCGTACGGTAACCAGTATGTAGAGGTAGCGACCGTCATGCATAGCGCGCCAGTTAGAACCGCTCCATGAATTGTTGGACTGCTCATCACCGTTGACGTCTTGAATGATATGACTGACACCAAGGTAGTTGCCTTTGTTATCACACCAGACGGCATTGCTCCACTCACGCCAGTTATAAACACCATCAAGCGTCGGAATAATGTTTGATCGAGGTATCACAGCCATTGAATCTTCCTGATTATCAGGTATGCCGTTACCGTCGTCATCATCGTCAGCGTTGTTGCCTATACCATCGCCATCAAGGTCGTTAAACTCACTCGGGTCATTCGGGAACGCATCATCAAGATCGCGTACGCCATCCATGTCTGAGTCTTCACGGCCGGTGATATTCGGATTAAGCGGCTGCGGATCGGCAAGATCATGTGTGTCGTCGTTGTCGTCATCGGTGTCTTCGTTATTGCCGATGCCGTCATTGTCTGTATCGAGTGATTCTGAATCATCAAGCGGAAAGCGATCATTGATATCGGCTACGCCATCGTTGTCATCATCGTTATCAAGAGTATCACCAATGCCATCGCCATCTGTGTCAAACGCACTGTTGGCATCCAGCGGGTTAACATCACTGGCGTCTGAAATACCATCGTTGTCGTCATCGGTGTCCGCGTTGTTACCAATGCCGTCGCCATCGGTATCTACTGACTCGGTGCTGTCACGCGGAAAAGCATCCAGTCCGTCGTCAACACCATCGTTATCATCATCCGGATCGGCATTGTCACCAGTACCGTCAAGATCTGTATCTACAGTTTCATTGGGATTATAAGGAAACGCATCCGCTGTATCGTTGGTACCGTCGTTGTCATCGTCGGTGTCGACTGTGTCTGGTATGCCGTCGCCATCGTAGTCGCCGTTTCGGCCAAACGGATCTGATCCGTCTTCAAGCTCTCTTATGTTACTGAAGCCATCGCCATCGGTATCGACGCTGGTATCTATTTCATCTTCAGCGAAGTACATATTCAACGCAGCGTTGGAGGCAAATTGTTGTCTACGCGCGGTACCAAGCAACAGGTTGTCGCTCTGGCGGCGGATGGATAAATGCACGGTATGTTCAACGTTAAACGGCAGCACGAAATTACCTTCAAACGCCTGCCCGGAAACTGCTGATAAGTTACCGGTTTGCCCGCTTACAGTGCTTTGCACAATTACCGGCTCATTCAGATTACTGATGCGCAGCGGCATATCCATTCTGATCGAAACATCAGCAGTCGCCGTCAGACCATCATCTGACAACAGCGATGCCACATCGCCGCCTAAATCACCGCCTAAATCACCGCCTGCACCGCCACCGCAACCACCCAGCACGGTGAGTGCTGAAACCATTGCCGCCAGTTTTGTTGGACGAAACCCGGCTTTTTTTACACCCTGAAGTTGTTTGCTCATCACCTGCCCCCTAATCTGAAAATCGCTAAACTCGTTGCTTGTGCCAGTCATATTTGTCATGACATAACGAATTATGTCATGACGTTTTATATTGTCAAGCGATTTCGCCAATTGATTTTCAAACGCTGCGCGGCAGCCACAGAAAAGCTATGCGCAGGGTGATTTTTTCCGTTGGTTTCTGCCACAAAGAGAAACAACCTGACGGCATCTACATATATCGCCAATTGGTGCATACTGGTCAATTTGCGCCAGGAGTCTGCGCGGCAGAAATCCACGTAGCGAGAACTTGCCATGGCGAGTACGTTTTTACGATCATTTGAGGCGCATAGCTGTTCATACGCAACGAAAATGGTTGATGAAAACGTACCGTCAGGGCGCGTTCGTAGTAGCGGACGTTCTGCCGCGCAGACTCCTTAAACAGAATCACCAATGCCAATAAAGCTTTTTTCCCATGCTCAGCAAGACAAGCCTATGCTCGCCATAGCGCTTTTGCTAACCGCCACTTTTACACTGGCGCTGCAAGACACTCTGATGAAGCTGATGACATCAGAGACAAGCTTCTGGCAAATCCAGACACTTCGTTCAATCGGTAATATTTTGATATCAGCATTGCTGGCTGCAACATCCGGTGGACTATTGCTGCTGGTCCCACGCAATGTAAAAGGTGTGTTGTTGCGTTCTACGTTTCTCGCCATAACCATGTTTTTATTTTTTTCCGGTGCGCCGTTTCTAACAGTGGCTCAAATGGCAGCAGGTCTGTATGCCTATCCGGTCTTTGTCTGCCTTCTGGCAGCGCCGGTACTGGGTGAGACACCAGGGCCCTGGCGGATTGCGAGTATGGTTATTGGAGCAGTAGGCGCACTGATAGTTATTGGCCCTTGGCGCGATGAATTCCGCACCGTTCAGCTGCTGCCGTTGAGTGCTGGCTTCTTCTTCGCCTGTAACATACTGACGCTTCGAAGTGTGTGTCGGCATGAAAGTACACTGGCACTTTCATTCACTGCAGGCCTGGTATTTCTCGTTGCCGGTCTTTTTGGAGTAACGGTGCTAACTGTGATAGAGCTGCCGCAGACGATAACGCTGTCGATACCTTATATTGCTATCGGCTGGCCACCGCTCAGCTTGCTGGTCGCAGGCTTTGCTATCGTCGCGTCTGTGCTTAATTTGATTGGTAATATCTGCATGACAAGAGCCTACCAGACTGCAGATGTCAGCTTGCTGGCTCCACTGGATTTTGCCTACCTGATATTCGCCGCGATATGGGGAAGAGTTATCTTTGATCAGTGGCCGGATTCGAATACAGTGGTTGGCATGGTGCTGATTGTGATTGCGGGGGTGACTGTTGCGTTCAGAGAACACGCCACAGGCAGGTCTCGCACCACATAAGTCCCATGGCAACCGACGGACGATAGCGCCTGTCGGCTGCCTCCCTGGACAGCTACTCCTGTTTAGCTACTCCCGTGTAAATGTTAGTCGCCACTTGTCCGTGTGTATCCCTACACAGATCTGTGGCGGGTCTGTCTATGGCACATGGCACGGGCCGTTGAGTGTCTACATTAACCTTGCAGGCAATGTATCGAGAAACGCCATCGTAGCGCGTGACATGGTCCTGTCCGGATTACGCACCAGAGCTACGGAGTAAAAGAGATCAACATCCGTTACGTCAATCTGCACTAAATTTTCATCTTCCCGCGTTTCAGAAAGAGGTAAGCAGGCCCAGCCCAGCCCAATCGCAGCCATAGACCTTGTAGTCGGGAAATCCACAGCTTCCATGGCAATATTTGCTTCAACATTTCGAGATGCAAAAAGCCGATCGATCGACTTGCGAACAGCACAATACTGCTCCGGTAGAATACCGGGGTAACGAGCCAGATCTTCAATCGTTAGACCACCATTCTGGCGACCAGCGTTTTGCAGCGGATGGTCGCGCTCAACTACCACCTGCAACCGCTCTTTCCAGACTTCAATGCCGGCAACCCGTGCATCAAATTCATTGATTGCCTGCAACTCGCAAACTGCACAAAGGCACATATCGAGACGGCCACTCTCTACATCGGCAAACGAATTGGTTGACTTTGCAAATAGCATATCTATATCAACGTCCGGATACGCAGTCTTGTATGACCTCAAAATCATACCGAGCTTATCCAGACTGACGTGCTCTGCCACACCAATAGAAAGCTTTCCACCTACCTCTTTACCAAGACTTGACAACTCATTTTCAATTCGCGCAACCTCTGAACTGATTTTTAACGCCGAAGGCAGCAGCACCTTGCCTGCCTCTGTTAAGTGTACCCGTCTGCCGACGCGATCAAACAAACGTGATGCCAGCTCCGCCTCCAGTGAAGCAATTCTTTTACTGACAGCAGGTTGCGTAAGCTTCATGCTCTCCGCAGATCTGGAAAACGATTTCTTTTCTGCAACTTCTATAAATGCCTGAAGATTGTTTATGTCCATACTGGAACCTTTATTTCATTCGGCGTGCAATGCGCCACTTATACAACCACTGTTATGTGCATAACTATCAGTATGATCAAAACGCTAAAAAATTTTTGTGACTTTTTCCACTGATAACTACATCACTTTCTTTCATATGACTTAACCGCTCCTGTGCCATATGCACAATTACAACCAACACGCCACGCTATTCTCGACGGTAAAAAGCAAGACGCTGTTTGGGACGTGGATTTATAGAAGGCATGACATTAATTTACAATTAGTTGGTTACCTACGTATGCCACCTATATGATTCATATGCCGTACAGACAAACTGATAAATTCCTAGAGTGTTAACGCACGTTGCACTATTCCAAAGGGTTACACTATACAGTCGCAGCACGCAATTAAACCAGACCCGAACAGTACGGATGATCGTTTACTGCAAGGGAAAATAATCGAATTAACCCTGTAATCAGGACTATCTGTCATGTGCGTCATGCCCAGCGACCTATAGCTTTACGACAAGCTCAGACACCGGAATTGCAGATCGTGTTAATTGATGATGCTCGATTCCATGATGAAATATTATGGTCTTTGCACTATTACGAACGGTTACCTCATGAGCCAGGGGACTGGAGAAAATGTATATGGCAACCTGTAAATATCTGTCAGTCTTAAATGATAATTTCTAATAGAAATAATCAAAAGAATGAAAAAAAGCTATAGCCACTGAGCACCCAGTGTTTTCCCAATGGTAAGCCTGAGCTCCACGACGCTCCCGGCAGCGAGCTTTTCAAGTACTCTGGATCGATGATGCTCGACAGTACGGTGACTGATACCAAGCTTGCGTGCCATTACCTTGCTCGACGGTGGCTCATTATCAAGAACCAATAAATCAAATACATTACGTTCCCTGTCGGTAAGCTTTGCAATGCGTCGTTGAATGTCATTATCTTTCGCTAACCGCGCACGATTCACGGAATCAATTTCCAATGCTTCGTTGATGCTTTCTATCAATTTTTCAGTACGGAATGGCTTCAACAGAAAGTCTACAGCGCCATGTCGCAGCGCACGAACAGAGTCAGTAACTCCACCGTGGCCAGTGATAAAGACAATCGGGATATTTATTTTTAGTTTCGCAAGCTCGTCCTGAAGCTCAAGGCCATTCATTACAGGCAGGCTTAAGTCGAGCAACAAACAACCGTGTTCGCCATCAAAGCCTGCAAGAAAATCTTTTGCTGTAGCAAACGATCTGACAGTATAGCCATACAATTCAAGCGCACGTGGCAGCGTTTTTAAAACAGACTTGTCATCATCAACAAGATAGATTACCGGTGACGAGCCTTCGCTTAGCATTTTTACTCTATCCACGACGGTCAGTCATCAGTGTAAACCTGGCTCATGTGTGGTTCTGCAGAAACTGGTAGGCAGATTGTAAAAGTTGCACCGGAAGTACCATCTGAACTGAACTTAATGGTGCCGTTGTGCCCTGTCACGATGTCCTTGCATATGGACAGGCCCACACCCATGCCAGTATCTTTGTCTGATTCAAACAATAAAAACGGATCTCTGTCAGCGGCTATACCAGGCCCGGTATCTGCCACAGACACATGTAGCTCACCATTCAACTGCTTTGTCTGAACTTGAATCTGACGTTCTCGTGCAGGATTTTGTTGTGACCCTGCCATCGCCTCTACTGCATTACAAACCAGATTGACAAGCACCTGCACGATTTGAACAGCGTTTGCCTCTATAAACGGGTTATCGTCTATCTCTACAAGAATTTCAATATCGGCATTGCGAGCCTCATTGGAAACCAGTGACAAGGCCTGGTAGATCAAACTATCTATTTGAACGTTGGTTTTCCCGGATGGCTCGTTATCAACGAAACTCCTCAAAGCACGGATAATTTCACTGGCTCTGTGGGTTTCTTTCTGAATATCTTCAAGACATTCAAACAGCATAGAATCATTGGCATCTACTGACCTTGCCACCTGCACAGCTGTATCAGCACTGGCCGATATAGCTAGTAATGGCTGATTAACCTCATGCGCAAGGCCGGTGGCCATTTGCCCGACGGTAGTTATACGCCCGACTCTTGCTAATTCATTTTGCAACTCAAGTGTTTGCTGCTGCGATTTTTTGCGTCGATCAATCTGCAGCTCTAATTGATTATTCACCTGCTCCAGCTCCCTTGCCGATCTTAAAGCGAGTAACTTCGGGATTGCCGGGTACAGCATAAGGGCCGTAGCGACAGAGGCCGCAGCGGTAAAGCTTTTTATTAGACCTTGCACCCCGTACTGACCATTCCACACGGTCCAGATACCAAAAGCGTGAGTAACGCCACAGGAGAAAATAAATATACAAAAGAGGTAGATCAGAGCCGGATAAATAACTTCAGACCGCCTATTCATAAAATAGAGCAAGCCAGCTGGTATTAAAATGTACGCGATCGCGATAATGACATCCGATCCAACATTCAGCCAGAGAATATCCGGCCGCCACTGGTAGCACATGCCATGAGGCGTGAAGCGCTCAAAAAGACTGCCGGTCTCTACCATGACTACGTCTCAATAAATGCGCGCCCGGGACACTGTAAAGGTGTTGCCACGCAGGGTTGTCTTTCTTACATACAAGTTGAGTTCGAGGTACTTGCCTTTATCGCCTGCCTGAATTGCTCTATCCTTGAAGCGTCAACTTGGGATACCACCTGAAAACACAATTGTTCGAAAAACCTCACAGGGAATCTCTGTTTACTCAAAATCTTTAGCATTTCCCATGAATTAAAGGAATTGATGAAGATCAGATTTCCAAATAACAAGAATACTTTCAGCGCAACAACGGCTAGCGACTATATTTTCACGCAAGTGCAAGTATTCCGTACCAACTTATTGGGCACATAACAACCGCAAACACTCAATCCAACCCTGTGTGCATGCTGGCAACGCCGTACTACCCTGCGCGCACATATGGAGACACTCTGACTCAAATATGCACTTACAACGCTTTATCTACCTTCGGTCGGCGAATTATTGCAATAGTCTGCGGTAAACTCAATCCGCCACTTACCGGTGTGTCAAAAGTTTATTTGCGCGTTAGGGATGTGACGATAACAATAATCTTTACCACAACTTTATCTGCTGTACCGAGATGCAGCGAAGCGCATTAAAGATGTTCACTTCCAGTAATTCAATCGTTGACGATACGATACTGCGATGCTGAGCAAGCATGACAGCAAAAAGAAGCGAATGATGAAACAGCACAACCGGATGAGAATCCATTACTTCCTCCTTCGAATACTCCCCGTCTGGCTGTTCGAAATCTACATCGAATGGATAATGTCAGCCGATGACCAAGACCAGTTTTGGGAGGAAATAAAGATGCAAAAAAGGCTTATGCAGATCGTCGATCAGGAGACACCATTTCACACTCGCGATGACCTGCATTGTATGACCTGCTCCGCACCGTTACCTTCATTTCCAGAAAATGGTGGAGAATTGCCGTTCATTTTCATGGTCACTGACGAAGGGCCTGAAGCACATTGTTTCAAGTGCAAACCGCCAGTTTTGGAAGATGCTGACTCATAACGCAGCCGAGGGAACAACATAAGTTCTAGCCGGACATCAACCGGGGTCCAAGACAGTAGATGCAAGGCAAAAAGATTGAGGTGACAATCAGTAAGGAGCGCAATAAGGCGAGGTATGTGAACCGCATATAGACAACGAAGTCGCTGTTATCTCAACAGCCGGCACGAAAATCTCGCATGCTCTACGGCGGTATGCGTCGAAACAGGCACAAAAAACTCTACAAATTGGTCGGATCACCACCCGTGCGGAAAGTGCGGATTGTAGCGAAAGCTGGAAACCTGACCGCTACAGCGATGATGGACAAAAGTCCCGGCCCAGCAAAGCCGCTATGCTAGTCGTGTTCCAAGGAAGATGTGCCGTATGGTAGAATTCCATCCCGTGCAACGCTAATACCTCAAGATGTAAACGAAGTTGAGAGGTAACGCAGTGAGCAATCGCACCAAGACTACCGGCACCGTTCGCTGGTTTGATAACGCTAAAGGCTACGGCTTCTTAGACGGTCCAGATGGCGATGTAATGGTCCATTACCGTGCAATTCAGGCTGAAGGCTATAAGACCCTGAAAGGCGGCCAAACCGTCGAATTCATCCAGGTTAAAAGTGAGAAAGGATGGCAGGCGGCAGAAGTGGCGTCGCTAGAATCCGCAATAGTCTAGAAATTATCAGATATAACGGCATATACTGTTATCACATCAAGGCTATAGAAATGGTGTGGAAAAGTCAGCCTCAAATCATGTGTCATACAGTACTCGCACAGCAACTTATATACTATCTAAGTTGGTTCAAGAAAATGAACGCATAAACGCAATAATAGAGGTCGTGTGTCGTTTAAATCGACTAACCCGAGAAAATCGCCATGAATAGTATTACTACTGTGACTGCAGCTCCCAGCCGGGAGTGTCTGGATCTATAAGAACGCTAGTGCCTTCATCGAAATTTATTCCACCACGTAAGCTCGGTGACATCAAGATATGACCTAACTGCCCCTCAGGTAATCTCATGACCTTGTACTTCTTCCCAGTAGGAGACTGCCAAGTTTGCCCAATCTCAGCATGGTTCAAGCTCCCCTTCACTGGAAATTTAACTGGCAGTTTCAACATCGGAAGCTTCATATCCAAGGCCACCGAATCCACGTACTCCCGAATGCGGAGCCAACTCGCTCGCGATATGGATACTTGGTCCAAATATTTATCATCCGGGATGTCGCCAAGTATCGTTTCAAAGACCATATCTATGTGGCAATGAACTTTAACAACTACACTATTGGTATCAGCTTCATGTTTTTTAAAGTTGATTTTATAGCAAGACGAGGTAACCAATTGGCCCTCATACAAATGGCTCTTGCCACAAAACTGCACATCACTTGCTAACGATTGATTTTTCCTAACACTTTGGTCAATCAATTCGTATTCAGCTAAAACTATTCTCGCATCGACCAGCGTGTAATCTACTGGGAACATTCTGGATTACCAAATGCTATCTGCGCATCTGACGGATCATCAACAACCGCCCCACTTGGCAGGCCACGCATAGTCAAGTAATTAGACGACGGGGCGGCGCACTCTTCTTCGAGGTCCTCCAACACAATCCGCGGCTTACACTTCAGCTCAAAACAAACATCTGAAAGAGTTCTTAAAGTCATGTTCCGTTTACCAGATAGAATCTGCGAAACGAACGACAAACTCTTACTCAACGAACGTGCAAGCTCAGATTTAGTAACATTTCTCTTTTCCATTTGGACAAGCAAATCTTCCGTAGCGTTGTAAATCAACGATTCCCGAGAATAAAGTTTGTCCTCTGCTACAGAGAACTTCTTTTTAGGGCTATGAAATAATGACCTAGCGCTCATCACCATTCTCCACAATTCGTCGCCAATTGTTTTTCACTTTCTCAGTATCTCCATCAGCTAAATCATCGAAGTTTTTGTGTATGTAGTGGCTCACATACCATGTGTCGCCTACTTTGAAGCAATAACCTCTGATAGGTATCTTTTTCATTGCGTAGAAATGACTCTTATCTGGCAATTGGGCTTCCCGCGGAAAGTTTTCCCTCGACATCTGCCCACCGTTTGCAAGCCTCTCTATCTGCACTGCCAAAGTGTTTGTAAGACTTCCTTTTCTTTTTTTAGGATTTACTGATTGGATGGCTTTTTGATAACTTTTAATTGCACCGCGGCAATGAACAACGCGGGAAGTGTTACCTACGTGCAACCAGTACTCTTCAGTAGTTCCTAGCAGACTTTCCTGAATCTTTTCGCGTGCAGGACGGCGATCATCGGTAACGTCATTGTCTTCGTCCTGGCTCATTCAAATACAGAGCCAGTGTTTACATTTATGTAAACAGTATAGTGGCATCAGCACAGAAAACTTCAACCGCTTTCGCATTACAGGATAAATGGACCGCCACATAACCGCCACAGACGTTAGTAAGGATAACTTAAAAAGGAGGGATACGACTATAACTCATTGATTTAATTGGTCGGGACGACAGGATTCGAACCTGTGACCCCCACACCCCCAGTGTGGTGCGCTACCAGACTGCGCCACGCCCCGACCGAAACTGGATTATATCAGCGACTGGCTGATTATGCTTTGAGGATCTTCAGAACGTCTTCGAGTTCGTCGGTGAGTTGTTTGATTACCTGCTGCGTCTGCGCGCCATCTTCTTTAGCAGATTCACCAGCCAGTTGCAGCCTGGCACCGCCGATGGTGTAGCCCTGGTGGTAGAGCAGATCGCGGATGGTACGAATCAGCATGACGTCATGGCGCTGATAGTAGCGTCTGTTGCCACGGCGCTTTACCGGTTTGAGATCCGGGAATTCCTGCTCCCAGTAGCGAAGCACGTGTGGCTTCACATCGCACAGATCGCTCACTTCACCAATAGTGAAGTAGCGCTTGTTGGGTATTGCAGGTAGTTCGTTGTTATTGCTGGTTTCCAGCATAGGCTTCGACTCGAGCTTTTAGTTTTTGTCCCGGCCGGAACGTCACTACACGTCTGGCCGAAATCGGGATCTCTTCACCAGTCTTGGGGTTGCGACCGGGTCTTTCGCTTTTGGAGCGCAGAATAAAATTGCCGAAACCGGAAAGCTTTACATCTTCGCCGTTTTCAAGCGCTACCCTGACCTCTTCAAAAAACTGTTCTACGAACTCCTTCGCCTCACGCTTGTTGAGGCCAATTTCGTCAAACAGCATTTCAGCTAACGATGCTTTGGTCAGTGCCATGTTAAGTCCTGAGTGTCGCGCCGAGGTCTTTAGTCAGACCGTCAAGAATCCGTGCCGTCGCTGTTTCAATTTCAATGTCGCCAAGGGTGCTGGAAAAGTCCTGCAATATCAACCCTAAAGCGACGCTTCTTAGACCAACTGTAATGCCCTTGCCGGTGTACACATCGAGCAAACGCACGTCCCGCACGACTTCTGTTGCGTGCTTTTCTACACACGCCCTAATTTCGGCGAACGGTATTGCCTCATCCAGCGTTACGGCGAGATCCCGCCTGACGGACGGAAACTTTGAAAACTCTTTATAGACCGGCACCTGCACTTCTTCAAGCACCGACATGTTTATTTCGAACAATAACGGGGCTTGTGACAAATCCAATGATTTCTGCAACTTCGGGTGCAAACTTCCCACCCAGCCTACGGTGTTGCCATCTGTTTTGATCGCCGCTGAAATACCAGGATGCAACGCCGGGTGGCCCGCCGGTTCTATGCTGAACGCCCGACCACTGGCTGCATTTAACAGTGCCTCAACGTCGGATTTAACATCGTAGAAGTCGATTGGCGCAGGCGTTTCGCTCCAATGTTCATCGAGTCGATGGCCTGATGCCAATCCTGAAATTACTTTTTTCTGTATTAATTCATCACCTTGTGTGACAAACTTAAGACCACACTCGAAGAGCTTAATATTGCTCTGCTGACGGTTGATATTGTTCTGCATTACATCGCAAAGGCCCAACCACAGGGTGTGGCGCATCTCGGCGAGCTCTGCAGATATCGGGTTTGCAAGCGCCAGCGCATCGATGGATGGATCAAAGCCTTTCTGCCGCTCATCGACAAAACTGTAGCAAACTGCCTCCTGGTAGCCACGATCAACTAGCAACAGCGGTAGCGTGTCAGCCGGCATTGCAGCTTCTGAGCTTTGCGCAATCGTGGGCACCCAGGCGGGGTTGGTTCGCGGAATGTAATTGAAACCGTGCACTCTGGCGACTTCTTCGATCAGGTCTTCCTCGATGGCAATATCCCAGCGCCACGATGGCGACTTCGCTTGCCAGCCATCGTCTGTTTTGCTCGCTTCGATGCCGAGCCGATCAAAAATGTCGGTGACTTTTTCATCCGGCACTTGCACACCGAGAAACCGATCAAGCCGCTGGCGATTCAACACTACATTTTCAAAGCTTCGCTGATGCGCTTCGTTACGTACCTCGAATACCGGCCCGACTTCGCCACCGACAATATCAATCAGCAGCCTGGTCGCACGCTCGATACCAAAGAGCTGCAGCTCGCTGTCAATACCTCGCTCAAAGCGCTGGGCAGAATCTGTGTAGGCATTGTAGCGACGCGGCTTACCTGCAATGCCACGCGGCATGAACAACGCTGCTTCGAGCATGATGTCGGTGGTTGCACTCGACACGCCGGTTGCATCGCCACCCATAATACCGGCGACAGCTACCGCTTTGTTATGATCAGCAATGACTGTGGTATCCGAATCGAGCTCAACTACACGACCATCCAGCAGCTGAAGTTTCTCGCCCTGCTCTGCAAGCCTGACTTTGATTCCACCGTTGAGCTTATGCAGATCAAACGCATGCATTGGCTGACCCATCTCAAGCATCACGTAGTTAGTCACATCAACCGATGGTGATATAGAGCGCACACCACAGCGGCGAAGCTTTTCAACCATCCACAGTGGCGTGCTTGCTGTTGCATCAATACCGCGAATCACTCGCCCGCAAAAGCGTGCACAGCAACTGTCTTTTGCGATTTCTACGGCAAAAGTATCTTTATGAGTGGTACTTACGGCGGCAACCATCGGTTCGATCATGGCAGTACTGTTGCGCGTGCTTATCTCTCTTGCAATACCGCGCATGCTTAGGCAGTCACCCCGGTTGGGCGTTAGATCAATCTCGATAATATGATCATCAAGATTCAAATAGTCACTGACCATCGCGCCGACCGGTGCATCCGCCGGCAGCTCATGTAAACCATCTGATTCTTCTGACAGCTCAAGCTCTTTGGCCGAACACAACATGCCGAAAGACTCAACACCACGAAGCTTGGCACGCTTGATTTTAAAATTACCCGGTAACACCGCACCCACTCTGGCAAAAGGCACTTTTATACCGACTCTGGCATTCGGCGCACCGCAGACAACATTATGCAACTCATCTGTACCGTCGCTGACTTTACAGACACGCAGACGATCAGCATCGGGATGTTGCTCTGCTTCGGTAATTTCACCGACAACTACGCCGGTAAAATCACCACCGGCTGAGGTGTAATCGTCTACCTCAAGGCCCAGCAAGGTCAATTGTTCAAGCAGTTCCTCTGAACTGATATCTACGTTAACCCACTCGCGTAACCATGACTCACTGAATTTCATATCACGCTCTCAACGGAATTAATAACCGGCCGCACATAACAGGCAGAAACCACTGGTATACAAATGATCATCTATATCGCCTCGTTAAACTGCTTGAGAAAGCGCAAATCATTTTCAAAGAACGAGCGTAAATCTGAGACGCCATAGCGCAGCATTGCCAATCTCTCAACACCCATACCGAACGCATAGCCGGTGTACTGCTGGCTATCTATACCGACGCTTTTGAATACTTCCGGATGCACCATGCCGGAGCCAAGTACTTCAAGCCATTTGCCTGCATTGGGACCATCCGGCATGCGGATATCCACCTCGGCAGAAGGCTCGGTGAACGGAAAGTACGACGGTCTGAATCGAATCTCGACATCATCACGTTCAAAAAATAACTTCAGGAACATTTCAAGATGACCCATCAGATCAGAGAACGCGATATCGGTATCCACCAGTAACCCTTCCACCTGATGAAACATAGGTGTGTGGGTCATATCTGAATCACATCGATAGACGCGACCCGGTGCGATGATTCTGATCGGCGGAGGATTGTTCTCCATGTAGCGAATCTGTACTGATGAAGTATGAGTTCGCAACAACCTGCCATCACCAAAGTAAAAGGTATCGTGCATGGCGCGCGCCGGGTGATAGTCCGGAATATTCAGTGCTTCGAAGTTGTAGTATTCGTTTTCAACTTCCGGTCCTTCTGATACCGCAAAGCCCAGCTGGGCAAACAATGCTGTGATACGTTTGATCGTTCGTGTTACCGGATGCAAACCCCCTTCCGTTCTGCCACGGCCCGGCAAAGTAACGTCAATGGCTTCGCTTTTCAGCTGTTCTTCAATGGCAGCCGTTTCAAGCGATGCGCGTTTAACCTCCAGCGCCTGTTGCACAAAGCGCTTGCCCTCATTGATCTTCTGGCCCTGAGTTTTCTTTTCTTCCACTGGCAGAGAGCCAAGGCTTTTCAGCTGTGCAGTCAGCTGACCTTTCTTGCCCAGAAAATCCACACGCACAGACTCAAGCGTTGCAAGGTCGGCGGCCTGCTCTATTTGAGCCTTGGCGCTGTTGATCAAGTCTTCAAGTGACATGATGTTTCCACGATTCAGAATTCATAAGAATGGTTTACATACAAAAACGGGAAAAGACATCAGGCTGTCTTTTCCCGTCGATGAAAATGCAGGCCCGACGATTTTGAATCGTCGGTACAACAAGCGGCCTAGGCGGCTTGTTGAAGTCCTGCTTTTGCTTTTTCTGCCAACTGACCGAAGGCAGCAGAATCGTGAACGGCGATATCTGCGAGTACTTTTCTATCGATTTCAATTCCAGCCTTGTTCAGACCGTCCATAAATCGACTGTAAGACATATCGCACTGACGTGCCGCAGCGTTGATCCGCGCAATCCACAAAGCTCTGAACTGACGCTTTCTCTGGCGACGGTCACGGTAGGCGTATTGACCGGCTTTGGTGACAGCCTGTTTGGCGACGCGATAAACACGACTGCGCGCGCCCTGGTAGCCTTTTGCTTTCTTGAGGACTTTCTTGTGTCTGGCGTGCGCCTGCACACCACGTTTTACTCTTGGCATCCTGAATAGCTCCTAGGTGTATGGCAGCATTTGAGTCACGAGGGCTTTGTCAGCCTCGTGGACCATAGACTTACCGCGCAAATGACGCTTACGCTTGGTGCTTTTCTTGGTCAGGATGTGGCGAAGATGGCTTTGCTTGCGCTTGAAGCCGCCCCCACCTGTACGTTTGAAGCGCTTGGCCGCTCCACTGTTACTCTTCATTTTTGGCACAGTGAACTCCCGTTCATATTAATACAACTGGTTTATTAATTGGCCCGGCCGAGTCGGAGTATGTACTGCGGCGCGGTACCTTGTTGTTGCCGGCTATAGCCATGAAGACTGTTGCCGGCCAACTTTACGCTGGCAGAGGAACAAACTGCCAGTGATCAGTTATTTGTGTGGTGCGAGCACCATTACCATTTGTCGACCTTCAAGTTTCGGGTGCTGTTCTACCACACCGTACTCTTCAAGATCCGCTTCTACCCTTTGCAATAGTTTAAGCCCGAGATCGCGATGTGCCATCTCACGGCCTCTGAAGCGCAGGGTAATCTTGGTCTTGTCCCCGTTTTCAAGGAATTTGATCAAGTTGCGTAGTTTAACCTGATAATCAGCATTTTCGGTACCCGGTCGGAATTTTATTTCCTTCAGTTGCACCTGTTTCTGCTTTTTCTTGGCGCTGTGCTGCTTTTTGCTCGCCTCGAATTTGTACCTGCCGTAGTCCATGATCTTACAGACAGGCGGATCGACGTTGGGTGAGATCTCGACGAGATCCATCCCCGCTGCCTCAGCAGTTTTAATTGCTGATTCTATGTCTACAACCCCGACTTGCTCTCCGTCCTGGGCTATCAATCTGACTTGCGAAACCTCAATTTCGTGGTTTCGCCTATTCGCTTTTGGTGAAGCTATGGAGTAATCCTCTTGGTTGCCTTTTTAAACGCCACCCTTAGTTTAGGCGTTTTTCAAAGGGTTGCGACCGCAACTCGCAATTTCATCATTTAAACCGGCAATCAGGGCGTCAGGGGTCATTTGACCCAGTTCTTTCGCATCGCGGGTACGAACCGATACCTTGCCGGATTCAATTTCCTTGTCACCAATGACAAGCATATATGGCACCCTATCAAGGGTCGCTTCCCTGATTTTAAGTCCAATTTTCTCGTTTCTCAAGTCAGTATGCGCCCTGAACCCTTGATCTGTCAGGGATTTTTCCAATTTCTGGCAAAAATCGAGCTGTTTATCGGTAATGTTGATGATACGCACCTGATTCGGAGCGAGCCACAAAGGCATCTTGCCCTCGTGCTGTTCAATCAGAATACCGATAAATCGTTCGAATGATCCAAGCAGCGCACGGTGTAGCATAATGGGCGTCTGTCGATCGCCATTGGCGTCGACATACTCGGCCCCGAGCCTGCCTGGCATGGAGAAATCCACCTGCAAGGTGCCACACTGCCACACCCGACCAATGCAATCCTTCAACGAAAATTCTATTTTCGGGCCGTAAAACGCGCCTTCTCCCGGCAGCTCTTTCCACTCCAGACCTTTGGCATCAAGCGCATCAGCCAGCGCTTTTTCTGATTTGTCCCAGTCGGCGTCGCTACCTACCCGGTTTTCAGGCCGTGTTGATAAGCGATAAATCACCTCGGTAAAGCCGAAGTCTTCATAAACCGAGTGCAGGAAATCGATAAATGCAGCCGACTCTGGCTGAATTTGCTGTTCGGTACAGAATATATGCGCATCATCCTGCACAAAACCACGCACCCGCATAATGCCGTGCAGCGCACCGGACAACTCGTTGCGATGGCACGACCCGAACTCCGCCAGCCGCAGCGGCAGCTCACGATAACTGCGCAAACCCTGATTAAACACCTGCACGTGACACGGGCAATTCATTGGCTTGATGGCGAACTTGCGCTCTTCACTGGTAACAGCGAACATATCGTCACCGAATTTATCTGCATGGCCGGACTTTTCCCACAGAGACATATCAACAATCTGCGGCGTGTTAATTTCTTTATAGCCATGCTCTATCTGTTTTCTACGCATGTACTGCTGCACTGACTGATAGATAGACCAGCCAGCCGGATGCCAGAACACCATACCCGGTGCTTCTTCCTGCAGATGAAACAGATCAAGCTGTTTGCCGATTTTACGATGATCGCGCTTTTCCGCCTCTTCAAGCCGGTGCAGATAAGCCTTTAAATCCTTCTTACTGGCCCAGGCTGTACCGTAGATTCGCTGCAACATGGCGTTGTTAGAATCACCGCGCCAATAGGCACCAGCAAGTTTCATCAGCTTAAAATGACCCAGTTTGCCGGTATCCGGTACATGCGGGCCACGACAAAGATCGGTGAAGTCGCCCTGCTCATACAGTGAGAGCACTTCGTCCTGCGGGATATCGCGGATGATTTCGGCTTTGTAGTCTTCGGAGAGCTTGTCAAAAAACTCTATCGCTGCATCTCGTGGCAACTCGCTGCGCACAATAGGTATTGCCTGCTTTGCAAGCTCCGCCATGCGTTTTTCTATGGCTTCGAGATCTTCCGGTGTGAAAGCACGCTCATAAGAAAAGTCGTAGTAAAAACCATCTTCTATAACCGGACCAATAGTCACCTGCGCCTGCGGATACAGCTGCTTCACAGCCTGCGCCATCAGGTGGGCGGTGGAATGGCGAATCAGATGCAATCCGTCATCGTCTTTGGCGGTAACAATCGCAAGCGTTGCATCATTTGTGATTTGCGTACTTGAATCGACCAGGGTGCCATCAACAACGCCGGCAAGTGTGGCTTTGGCAAGACCGGGGCCGATATCAGCGGCAACATCTGCAACGGACACAGCGTTGTTGTAGTCACGCTGACTACCGTCTGGAAGAGTAATGGAAGGCATGATAGATCCTGTCAGTGGTGACCCATACGTAAGGCCACATGTCTTGAGGTTTGAGGGTTTAGAGGGCAGCAATTACCCCAGAGCTGGCGGAGTATAGCCCAAGAATACCCACCGTAGGGACAATAAGCTGGAGGCGCATCTGCCACCAGCGTGTCATTGTTGGATGCGCCTGCGGCTTATGCCAACCTACCGGTTCTGCGAATGCCACAAGCACCGGCTTCGGCTGCCAATCCTTGCACAAACCCAACCCGTAGGGGAGATAAGCTACAAGCGCATCTACCAACAGCGTGTCATTGTCGGATGCGCCTGCGGCTTATGCCAACCTACCGGTTCTGCGAATGCCGCAAGCACCGGCTTCGGCTGCCAATCCTTGCGCAAACCCAACCCGTAGGGGAGATAAGCTACAAGCGCATCTACCAACAGCGTGTCATTGTTGGATGCGCCTGCGGCTTATGCCAACCTACCGGTTCTGCGAATGCCGCAAGCACCGGCTTCGGCTGCCAATCCTTGCACAAGCCCAACCCGTAGGGGAGATAAGCTACAAGCGCATCTACCAACAGCGTGTCATTGTTGGATGCGCCTGCGGCTTATGCCAACCTACGGGTTCCGCGAATGCCACAAGCACCGGCTTCGGCTGCCAATCCTTTCGCAAACCCAACCCGTAGGGGAGATAAGCTACAGAGGCTGTGCAAGTATTCACAGTTCGGATTTCCTCAGCACGAGAGCCTGCGAACTTGTTCGTGCGGCTCTCTAAGCTCGGCAATTTGCTCTTTTATTCTTTTTGGCCATTCTATGCCTGTATTTTTGAAGGCCTGTATGAAGATTGTCGACGCCTTATCGGCATCGATAATAAATAAACCGAATCCACTACAGCTTTTACCCATAAGCTGTTTCATATGTTGCATAAATTTCTCAAAACCCAGGATGCTAAACACTCTCGTCAAGTTATAGCTCAGCACCATCAGGCTGAACTCACCTGTCACTTTCTTGTGTGTTCTGACTAGAAAATGAGTCCAACCCGCCCGACGTTTCAGTGTCCCGAACGGATGCTCCACTGCGGCTGCTCGTTCAGCGTATATCTGTGGATTGTCTTTCATGCGTTCCTGGTGTGCTTCCAGTAGTTCTTTTTCTGTGCTTCTATAAATCTCTCGGTATTTACTTTTCTGTGCCAAGCACTGAGATTGTTTATCGCAGTGACCACAGGCCGTTTTATTTCGGAAACGCTGGAGAAATTTTCTTGGCTTGCCTGAAGGCTTGAGTAACTGATCTGCAGGACATCGATAGGCATTGAGCTGTTCATCGTAGACAAACTCACCGCGGGCATAGCGCTGCTTTGCTTGTTTAGGGGCAGGCGTATCCGGAATGGCCACAAATGGGATGATCTGGTTTTCCAGACACCTTTTCAGTCCTTCTGTGCTGTAGTAGCCTTTGTCCGCAACCACCTCCAGCTTTTTCAAACCAAAGCGTTGTTTCACCAACAAAGCGACTGGCAACAACTGATGCATGTCCTGTGTATCGGTACCCACCAGATTCCCTACTATCAGGTAGTGCTTATGGTCTGTCGCAATTTGCACGTTATAGCCCTGACAAGACTTACCTCTTTTGCGCAACAATCGAGCGTCCGGATCAGTGCGTGAGCGCTGATTTGTGCCACTGTCGGAAAGATCTTTCAACCCTTGCTCTGTATCTGACAGCTGTTGTTCTAAACGGGCGATTTCCTCTTTGATTTTCTCCTCGGTCACTGGCTCTTCAGGCGACTGACTTTCTTGAGTTGCCGCATCGTTGATATCCAGCTGCTCTTGCCATTGCTTGATCTGCTCACGGATGGCTGCCTTTTTCTTCTCCAGAGATCTTTTCGTGCTGAAGCTCCCGGCACTGACATTGCCCCTGAAATGACTGCCATCAATGCTGGTTCGCTGCCCTGAAATCAGCCCCATCTGATCACATAGCATTAAGAAATGTTCAAGTGTGTTTGTCAGAGCCTCGGCGTTTTGCGAGCGAAATCCGGCAATGGTGCGAAACCCGGGTTGTTGCTCGTGCATCAGCCACATCACCTCAAGGTTAATTTGACACTCTCGTGCCAGTCGCCGACTGGTATGAATCTGATTCCGATACCCATACAGATAGAGTTTCAGTAAACACCCGGGATGGTAAGGCGGTTGACCTGCTGTCTCGCTACGGCTGGCATGTTGAAATCCCAGTTCCGACAAATTCAGTCCATTCACATAGTGATCGATTATTCGTATGAAACTATTTTTATCTATTTGATCGTCCAAACACAATCCAACACAGTTTGACTGATATCGATTATTACGAGCATGGTAGCGTCCATCAGTGCTATTGCGATGTTGATTGGGCTCAGACCTGACTTTTGTCGCGTTCTCTCTGACGTTAGCAATATCTTCTTCGGTGAATCCCAATAGATCTACCGCTTCTTGCTGATCATTCATTTCGAAAAATTCGGTTCGGGTAACTGAACAATAAGCTATGTATCAATACTTGCACAGCCTCACAAGCGCATCTACCAACAGCGTGTCATTGTTGGATGCGCCTGCGACTTATGCCAACCTACCAGTTCTGCGAATGCCGCAAGCACCGGCTTCGGCTGCCAATCCTTGCACAAGCCCAACCCGTAGGGGAGATAAGCTACAAGCGCATCTACCAACAGCGTGTCATTGTTGGATGCGCCTGCGGCTTATGCCAACCTGCGGGTTCTGCGAACGCCGCAAGCACCAGCTTCGGCTGCCAATCCTTGCGCAAACCCAACCCGTAGGGGAGATAAGCTACAAGCGCATCTACCAACAGCGTGTCATTGTTGGATGCGCCTCTTCGGCTTATGCCAACCTACGGGTTCCGCGAATGCCATCAATGCTGCTATGAGAGCTTTATACCCATCAGGCGTAGATCGGGAACGCACCTGTGAGGTCAAGCACACGGCCTTTGACCGCCCGCTCAACTGCTGCATTTCCCTCTTCGCCATTCTCTGCAAGGCCGTTTAAAACCTCGATAATCATCTCACCCACCTGGGTGAACTCGGCGGTACCGAATCCGCGGGAAGTTGCAGCCGGCGTACCCAGACGAACACCAGAAGTGACAAACGGTGATTCCGGATCAAATGGAATACCATTCTTATTACAGGTGATGCCAGCTCTCCCCATAGACGCTTCGGCAGCTTTACCGGTTAGATTCTTTGGCGTCAGATCAACCAGAACTACGTGAGTATCAGTGCCACCGGACACCAGACTCAAACCACCGGCACTTATCGCATCAGACAGAGCACTGGCGTTATCTACAACTGCCTGTGCGTACTGTTTAAATTCAGGTCGTAACGCTTCACCAAAAGCAACCGCTTTGGCGGCAATCACATGCATCAATGGCCCGCCCTGCAAACCCGGAAAAACTGATGAGTTTATTTTTTTACCGAGCTCAACATCATTAGAGAGAATCATCCCGCCACGCGGGCCACGCAGAGTTTTATGTGTGGTGGTTGTAACCACATCTGCATGATCAAGCGGATTGGGGTGCACACCACCGGCAACCAGTCCGGCAAAGTGCGCCATATCAACCATAAGTTTTGCACCGACTGAATCTGCAATCTCGCGAAACTTTTTAAAATCAATAATACGTGGATACGCAGAGCCACCGGCGATGATCAGCTTGGGCTTGTGCTCTTTTGCGAGCGCTTCAACCTCATTGAAGTCGATCTGATGAGATTGCTTATCCACTGCATAGGAGATGGCGTTAAACCATTTACCGGATTGATTCACCGGCGACCCATGGGTAAGGTGACCACCGGCGGCAAGATCCAGCCCCATGAACGTGTCGCCCGGCTCCAGCAGTACCTGAAACACTGCCTGGTTTGCCTGTGCACCGGAGTGCGGCTGCACATTCACAAAATCACAATTAAACAGTTTCTTCGCCCGATCGCGCGCAAGATCCTCGGCAACATCCACATGCTCGCAGCCACCATAGTAACGACGCCCGGGATAACCCTCGGCATACTTGTTCGTCATCACCGAACCCTGCGCCTGCATCACGGCATTCGAGACGATATTTTCAGAAGCAATGAGCTCTATCTCATGTTGCTGTCGCTTCAGCTCATCTGCAATTGCTGCGGCGAGCTCAGGGTCTCGCGTGGTGAGGTCTTCGCTAAAAAACTTATCAGCCATTTTTGATATCTCAGGTAAGAAAACTTGAGGGGTTCACCGCTACAGCACCTCTACCGGCACTGTTTTGATTGCGAGTCAGGAGCAACGACTGCGGCCAACCTGTATCGGCAGAACAATACCGTATTACGGCAGTTTGGAAAACGTCAAATTTGTATCGACCCACCGCATTCGAACACTTATCACTCGGGGGGCAGATTTCCGGCACCTCGAAACACCCTGTAGCCTGGCAACGTAACCACTACCCACACCCTGCGAAATTGCTTGCGCCCGATACAGGGACAAATCCTGACACCACTATGTGTTCACCGAACAACAAGACTTCAGTCACATCATGCCACTGGACAGATGGAAGATTTTTGTGAGCGAAGGCTAATATCCGGGCAGCAGTGACGTCAATTATGCACAACGCACAACAACATGGAGCCGAGAATGCAACGGAAATGCATCCTTGATTTTACTGCTCCAAAGTCAGCTGGAGGTCTGAGCGTTGAAAAAGCACGGAAGATTCAATCCCCAACTAAAAAAGAACGCCCCGGTTGTCGAGCAACTTTCGCCGCGCGTTCTTTACTCCGCCGACCCGTTAGGACTCAGCGGAGAGTTGGTCCTGTCTGAGGATAATCTGCCTGAAAACGAGTTTTCAATAAACAACCCTACCCCGGACCTTGCCCCTGAGCTCGCTGCAGTCGACGAAGCACTGCTGTCCACCGAGCTGCAAAACCCAACTGGCAACGCGCGTACTGAAGTAGTTTTTGTCAACACATCAGTTAGTGACTATCAGCAGATTATTGATGCACTTGTGGACAGTAGCGATGATCAAGTGAACTACATCATATACACGGTGCCGAACACGGAAGGGATAGGATATGTTAATCAGGCTCTGGCTGAACATGAGCAACTTGATGCAATACACTTTATCACTCACGGTGCTGATGCAACTTTTATTCTGGGCAACTCAGTCATAAACAGCGACAACATTGGCAATCACCGGCAAAGTCTGGGACTTTGGGGAGCAGCACTGGCTGAACACGGAGATATCTTATTCTACGGAGGCAACCTCGCCCAGACTGAGGCGGGCCAACAACTGGTTATATATATTGCATCTGTGACAAATGCAGATATCGGTGCGAGCGACAACCGCACCGGACATGAAACTCTGGGTGCTGACTGGCGCCTTGAGTTCTCCGTCGGACAAATCGAAACAGACACAGCCCGATTGGAAAACGTTCTTAATGACTGGGAGTCGCAGCTTCTAATGATAGAGGTCGACACTCTTGCAGATTACGACGACACCTCCAACAATTGGGGAGATACCAGCTCAGTTAACGCCCTGAATCAGGATAAAGGAGACGATAATAAAATCAGTCTGCGTGAAGCAATTACAGCGGCAAATGCAGATCCAGCCTCCGACCTGATTCGTTTAACTGAAACGGGCACTTACCAACTGGATCACGGGCAGCTGGAAATTACCAGCACCTTAGCCATTTCAGGCAACGCCTCTACAATTGCTGCAGATGACGATAGCCGTGTTTTTTGGATTGAGAATGCCAACGATGTATTTATCACAAACGTAAGCATAAAGGATGGTGCAAATCAGCAAGGTGCCGGGATATGGTCAAACAATACTACCCTGACCCTTGCTGGCGTTAACCTGACCAATAACACTTCTGATTCACAGGGAGGTGCGATTTACATTGAATCGGGAGCCCTTAACGCGGGCGCCGTAACAATCCGCGGCAACAGTGCAGAAGACTCGGGCGCGGGCATATTTATCTATTCTGGAGATATCGATCTACGCAACTCGCGCATCGATAACAATAACGCCATCCATGGTTCAGGTGGCGGGATCTATCAAAACGCCGGCCTTCTCGGCGCTTACGGTGTTGTACTCGACAACAACACTGCTCAAACCTCAGGCGGTGCACTTTTTCAAAATGGTGGAACACTTAACGGGTTTGGCCTCAGGGTTACAAACAACAGCACTGTTGATAACCTGCCAGATGAAAGCGACTCTGGTGGTGGAGCATTTATACAAGGCCAGGCAAATATCTCTCGGTCGGTATTCCACGGTAACAGCTCCGAACGCGGCGCTGGTATTTTTGTAAACACCGAATTAGATGTTACAGATACAACTTTTACCGCTAACACTGCAGAGATTGAGGGAGGAGCTATTTTTTCCTCAGCAGCAACCACAAATATTGCTCGAAGCCTACTTGACCTAAATACAGCCACCACAGGCGGCGGTATATTCAGCCAGGGCACTACCACGATCACCGATAGCACTCTATCACGCAATGTGTCTGAAACTGACGGTTCTGCAGTACATGTTGAAAACAACAATACCAGCATTAACCGCGCGACACTTGTAGGCAACATAGTCAATGGAACTGGTGATGATGCATTGAGCCTGAATGCTGATAATAATGCATCGATAGACTTACTAAGCTCGGTAATAGCGAACCATACCGGCGCTCCACTGGATGATAATGTAAATTCATTAGGTCACAATCTTTTTGATTTCAGCTTCAGCGATTCACACGCAGACGATATTATTCAGAGCCCGGGCAATACTGGCCTTGTGATAGGTGCCAACAATGCCCCACAGTACAACGATGGTTCTGTGCACAGTTACGCCCTGGCACCTGAAAGCCCCGCAATAGACAGTGGTGCTGCCACACCTGTCTCAAACCGATTGAGTGTCACAGATACAACAGGATTAGAACGAGACCAGTCACCTGACATTGGCGCTTATGAGGCCCGCAACAATGAAACCGATTACGGACCATCGGTTGTGATCAATCGAGGGCTCGAGGTTTCGCAAGGGGAGCATAAATCGATATCCCCGTCCTCATTGGTTGTGGCAGATCCTGATACTCTTCTACCACAACTCGAATTTAAAGTAACCTCCGTGCCGCAGCTTGGCGATTTGCTAATAAACGGCACGATAGTGGATCTTGCCAACGCGGATAGCACCAATTTCATGCTACAGCAGCTTGCAGATAATACCGTTGCCTACCAGCATACCCAAACCAACGGTCTGGCAGCAGTTGATTCGTTTACGTTTATTCTTAGCGATGGCAACACCGATCAGGACTCGAATCCCTATGAGTTCGATATAACCATCACAGGCGCTAACTTTGCTCCAGAGCTGGATCCTTCCAGCACGTTCGTTATTCCTTCACAAAACAGTGCTGATACAAACCCTGCCGGTACAACGGTCGCAGATATTCTGCTATCCCTCGGTGGAGACCCGATTACAGACGTCAACACCGGCGCCCGTGAAGGCGTGATACTGATATCCGCTGATGAGTCCAACGGCAAATGGGAATACAAGGTATCCGCAGCTGATACCGATTGGCAGCCTGTTACCTCACCGGACAGCGGTGTTGTTTACGATGGCAACGCACTGCCTCTTGAATTGACGTCACTTGTGCGCTTCATTCCAAACAACGAATTTGTCGGGCACGCATTGATCGGCTTCCGCGCACACGACTGGACATCGGGCTGGACTCCCGGTGTACATCATGTACAACCGGATCCACTAATCTACAACGACAACATTGGTGGAAGCAAAGCCAACAGTACTGAAGTAGGTCAGGCTGTAGTTACTGTATTTGATGACAATCCGATACATATCCGAAATATTTCACCTGCTTCGATAATTACTCCGGAAAATACTCAAATTACATTTACCGGTGCAGACCAGTTGAGAGTCGACGATAGCTCTGGCAAAAATACAACTCTGCAAATCCTGCTACAGGTTGAAAACGGCACTCTAGCGTTACAAAACACGGCAAATGTGACGGTTCAGAATAACAACACAAACACGCTCACAATCGAGGGCTTACGTAGCGACATCAACGCATCGCTCGCAAGCCTTGTGTACCTGCCGGATACAGAATACGTCGGGCAGGATGAACTCTTCGTCCACTCATTGTCTTCGCAAAGTCGGCAGCTCTACTTCAACTTTGAGAGCGTTTCCGACAACACAATACCAGATGAAAATTTCACTACTTCAAATGACGGTGAAACACTCAACGGCGCCAGTCTCAGCGCCGCGGGACAGCTGGTACTGGATGGTAATAACGACAGGGTTGATATTGAAACGGACTTAAGCATCACTGATCAGGTCACTCTGGCAGCATGGGTAGAAATCGACAGTAATAACGACAATGACGCAAACAACGGAATGGAAATTATCTCCATTAACGATTACGTCAGCCTCAATTACAACGATTTCACCGGCATCTTGCAAGGCAACTACGTCGCCGTAGATGCTGACGGCACTACGAACAATAACAATCTAACGTCCACCGGCATTGATCTGTCAGATGGTCAAAGACACCATGTCGCCTACACAATCGACACAACCGGTGAGTATCAGGCGATATATGTAGACGGAATATTGCTCGCACACTCAAAACATTCGAGCAATACGAGTATGCTGGCTGATAGCTCAACACCGTCAACAACGATCGGGGCTATCAGGACAGAAAACCAATACGAGCAGTTTTTCAAAGGTCAAGTGGATGACGTACAAATTTTCTCAAAAGCATTGAATGGAGCGGAAGTTCAGACAGTCTACAGTGCCGGCACGATACCACCCGTTACCGAAGTTGAAGACAGAGACATTGTCAATATTACTGTGGTTCAGGTCAATGAATCACCCACAATAACAGGTTTGAATACCAACCTGAGCTACACACTGGGAACGTCTCCCACTCCTCTTAGCACCGATACGGTACTACTGGATCCTGATCTTGAAGTCACAGGTGACTACAGCGGTGTGGTACTCACCATCGGAAGATCAGATCCTGACGACAGATTTTATCGTTACAACACAGATCTCGACGGCACAACTATCACGCGTATCAGTCCCGATGGCGAACTGATCCTGATAGCAAACTACGAACAAACAGGTGGCAATTTAACCGTCACTTTCGCCGATGGCGCTGACTCTGCTGCGGTATCGGAATTTATTAATTCTGTCCGGTATGAAAACCGATCGAATGTCCCACCTGCAGCGTCGGTAGAAATAGATATTATTCTGAGTGACAACAACAGCGGAGCCCAAGGCCTCGGTGGCGCGAAAACCGCTACCGAAACCGTCACTATAGATGTTTCCCGTACCAGTGATTTCTCTCACTCAAGCCCGTTACAGATCATTACCGACGAAGATACCGCCTACACATTTACTGGTGCCGACAACATACAGATCGAAGACGACTCCGGCAAAGACTATCTACTGCGTGTGCTGCTTGAGGTTACCAACGGAATAATATCTCTGCCAAATAACAGTGCGGTGACTCTTCAGAACAACAACACCGGTTCTATCGTTATCGAAGGGCTTAGAAGCGACATTAATACTGTACTCGCAGACCTCGAGTATACGCCTGACAGCAACTACCATAACAACAACACACCGTCAGACACATTGACGATTCACTCTGCTGCTACTGTCGGACGCGAAGGGTTCTATCAATTCTCTGATGTTACGGACAGCAACGACGGCACAGCAAATGACGGCATACTTGTCGGTAATGCAAAAACAAACACCTTTAATGTGCTGGACCTGGGCGGGACTGGAGATGCTTTCGAAATACCAACAGACTTTGGTCTGTCACGTACGGGTGAGGTAACATTTTCCGGGTGGGCTGAGATTAACCCGACCTCCACCACTAACATATTATTATCTTTACCTGAGATTAACCCAACCTCCACAACCAACATAATATTTTCAATCGATAACTCTCTTCGCCTGGAATATCATTCCAATACCAATACGCTATCAGCGGTGTACAGATACGGATCAGCTGACAGCCACACCACCACGGCTCACATAGATCTTACACAGATAAGCCCGATATCGGGGAATGCATGGCACCATATTGCATACACTTTTGACTCTAACAAAGATCAGCAAACTATTTATGTTGATGGTACTCCCCTGGTCACTACAAATTTCACGGAAGAAATTCAACTCAATCCAGCACAGACAACCAGAATAGGCGCGCTTTCAGCTAATTACATCGGAGGGATAGACGCGCTAATGGATGATGTGGAGTTCTTCTCGCGTGCGTTAAGCCCTGAAGAGATTGAATACCTGTTCGCTTCTAGACCTGCCGAGAAATTCGACGTCAGAGACGAAATAGAAATTGTCATTAATCCAGTCAATGACGCGCCTGTACTCTCCACTATTGAATCACGACCCGCATTTTTCACTTCTGGTGGCAGTCCCATTGGCATCACCGGCAATCTCACTGTGGCACACATTGATGATACCAACATTGAATCGGCCACAGCGAAAATCACTGACAACTTCACAGCCGGTGAAGATGAACTTCTGTTTACGGATACATCAAAAATCACAGGCAGTTACAACGCATCTATAGGTGAATTGACACTTACTGGAAGCGCTTCTATTGAAGAGTACCAGGCATCGCTACAAACGATTAGCTACAACAACACCAGTAGTGCTCTCACGATCCCGCCACGCACTGTCAGCTTCGAGGTTAACGACGGAGAAGATCAGAGCAATGTAGTCAGCAGGGAAATCACCATCATCGCTGTAGATGATCCACCAGCGATTACCAGTCAGGATCTGTCAACGTCTACGTTTATCGAAAACGATCTGCCACAACAAGTCTCAACTGGCATTGATGTTAAAGATGAAGACAGCCTAAATCTGCAGTCGGCGTCAATAGCTATTGTTAACTACCTCGATGCTGAAGATGAATTAATCGCCAACAATACTGCGCTTTTGAACGACTATGGGATATCAGCCTCGTTTGATAACACCACCGGCGTTATGGCGTTAACCGGCAGCGCCTCACCTGAAGACTATTCGCTTGCAGTACAATCAATCGCTTATAGCAACACCAGTGAGAATCCGACCGAAGGCATCAGAACAATCAGCTATCAAGTTAATGACGGCAATTCTGATAGCCAGATTGTTTTTCGTTCGATTGATGTTATCGCGGTAAATGATCCACCGGTGACAGGCAATATCAGTGTCATCGTTGATGAAGACTCAAGCATCGTCATTCCATTCTCGGACCTGCCCTATTCCGATGATGCAGACGCAAATCACAGCCTGCTAGAGGTCATTATTGATCCTGCAAATACGAATGTTGTCGTAAACAACACTGCGGAAACAATCACCTATACGCCTACCGTCAATTTTCATGGCAACGACTCGTTTGACTTTCAGGTCAGAGACAGCGGCGGTACAAACAACAATGGTACGAATACCTCTGCGCCAGCAACTATCGAAGTAAGTGTTACACCAGTTAACGATTCGCCGGCTACCGGTGACATCAAACTGCCTCAGATTGCTGAAGACAGTAACCCGTTCGGGCAAACTATTGGCTCACTGGTCAGCCCGGTGTTTTCAGATATTGACAACGATTCGATATTGTTCGGCATAGCAATCATCAACAATCCTGAGTCAGGCACTCATGGCGAGTGGCAGTACCAGATACCCGGTGCATCATGGAACAATATCACTGATCCAACGATCACACTATCTGAGAACAATGCGTTATTACTTGACGCCGATACCGCTCTCAGATTCTTACCTGCCAGCAACTTCCATGGGACGCCGCAGCCACTTACCTATGTAGTGATCGATGATCACTACGCAGGCGACTTCAGCACAGACACCCAAAGGGAGTTACACAGCACTCTGTCACCCGCGACAACTACTGCGTTTAGCGATCCTGCAACTATCTCGGTTGACGTGATTACTGTTAACGATGCACCGGTTATCGCAGATGCAAATCTACCGCTACAAACAGAAGACACAAATACCAGCGCACCAATCACTGTGTCAGACCTTTTTGCGGATGCGTATAGTGATGCCGACGGCGCCGACGAATTGTTGGGTCTTGCCGTTACTGAAAACCCGGCTAACTCTGCAGAAGGTGCCTGGCAGTACTCCACTGACGGCACCAGATGGAACAACATCAATACTGTCAGCGATACCAATGCCTTGCTGTTAGATGGTAATACCCGCATCAGGTTTGATGCCGCGCAAGACTACCACGGTGATCCTGAGACACTGCGCATCCGTGCAGTTGACAGTAGTTACACTGGCAGTTTTTCAACAGACAACGCTAACCGACAATCCATTGATACCACTACGGCAGACACATTGGTCAGTGACGAGCACGCTGTGTCAGTAACTATTCTGCCTGTCAACGATGCACCAGCCGGATCAGACACTGTAGTCACCGTAGTCGAAGACGAACAACACACATTCACCAGTGCAGAATTCGGGTTTTCAGATCTGATTGAATCAGATCAGTTCGCCGGAATTACTGTAAAGTCTCTGCCTGTAAGCGGCACACTGACACTGAACGGCATGCCTGTGAGCCTTGACGATCGCATCAGCGCTGCCACTATTCAAAACGGCCAGTTGATATATGTACCGGTTGCAGACAATACGGATCAGCAAGTCTGGTATTTCGCCGTATACGATAACGGCGGTACTGTGAATGGCGGTATTGATCAGGACCAGAGTCCGAACACAATCACCATCGATATACTAGCCGTCAACGACGCCCCATCAGGCGCGAATAACGCGATAGCCACCATTGGTGGCACACCGATTGTGATTGACCCTTCCGTTTTCGGCTTTTCCGATTTTATTGATCACCATGATTTCAGCGCCGTTATTATTGACTCGCTGCCTCAGACCGGAGCACTCCTGCTTAACAATTCACCTGTAGTCACCGGTCAGCAGATCGACTTCGACGACATTAACTCCGGCACACTTAGCTATACCGCAGCGCTCGATAACAATCTCTCGCAGAGCGCGATGACTTTTAGAGTCGTGGACAACGGCGGCACTGAAAATATGGGGCATGACACTTCCGCTAACAGTAACACCATTCTGTTTACTACCACCCCTCCACCTAACACACCGCCGCTGTCCAGCGACAATACAGTGACCATTTTTGAAGATACCACTCACCAGTTCAGCGCCGCACAGTTCGGCTTCAGCGATCCAGTGGATGGGCATGCTTTCAACTCGCTATTGATCACTGCAACCACCACTCGTGGTACGTTGTTGCTGAACAACTCGGCTGTTGCAGCAGGCTCTGTGATCAACTCTGCTGAGTTGGCCAATCTGTCGTATGTGCCTGCAGAATCAGGCCACGGGCTATCCTTTGATTCGTTTAGTTTTAAAGTCTCCGACAATGGCACAATTGCGGGCGGTGGCTCCAATATCTCTGTCGATACACAAACCTTTACCATCCATGTCAATCCGGTGAATGATGCTCCCGAAGGCCGGGACAGCAACATCAATACCGATGAATCCACTACTGTTCACTTGACCACTGCTGACTTTGGATTCAGTGATGAGATTGATCAGGACAATTTACAGTCCGTCAGGATTGACAATCTACCTGCCAGTGGAACACTGCTTTTGCGACAGACACCGGTATCACTTGAAGACCGTGTTAGTGCTAGCGATATTGCCAGCGGCCAACTGATATTCACACCCGCACCGGTTGAAGTCGCATCAAGCGCTGAAATCGTGTTCACTGTCATTGATGATGGTGGTACGGACAACAATGGTATTGACACTGCCCTTTCAAGCAACACCATTACTATTAACGTTGTCACTGACAACAACCCGCCGGTGGGTCAAAACAATACGATTACGCTACTCGAAGACAGCGTGATTTCGCTCGATACCACCGTGTTCGGCTTTACAGACCCGCTCGATGGTCATTCACTGGCAGGGGTCGTGATAACCGCACTTCCTTCCAGTGGCACATTACTGCACGATGGCGCACCGGTTGAATCCAGCACTTTTATTCCAGCTGCCGATCTTGACGCCGGCCTGCTTACCTACCAGCCATTGACAGATGAGAACGGGCAGAACTACAGCCAAATCAGTTTTAAAGTGGTTGATTCCGGTAAGACCGACAGCAACAAGCATGTGTCGATTGACGAGTACACGCTCAACATCAATGTGGAACCGGTTAATGATACGCCGGTACAACTTGACATCAGCGGCGATCTGCAGGTCAATGAGAACTCGGCAGCTGAAAATATAGGCACACTGACCTTTACGGACGCAGACAGCGACGATAGTCACACATTGACTGTTAGTGACGATCGATTTGAAATAGTCAACGGATCACTGGCTCTAAAACAAGGCGTCACACTCGACCACGAGATCGAGCCTTTGATTCCACTGCAACTGTCAGTGACAGATTCAACCGGCGCTACGGCAACCCATGACATCGTGCTCCAGGTACTGGATATCAACGAGGCTCCGGTGTTGTCACAAAACGCTGAAAACCAGAGTATGTCGGCGCCTTACTCATTCACGCTACCGGTTGAGATGTTTACCGATATCGACAGTGATGAGTTAACTCTCACTGCAATACTTGCTGACGGAGCACCTTTACCCGAGTGGGTCCAATTTGAAAACGGCACTTTTTCGGTACAACAGAATGCACCAGTTGAATCTGTTGAAGTTCAGATTACCGCTACTGATCCCGGTGGTCTTGCAAGCTCTGCGATCATTACAATCGCAATAGAGCCTATACCAGAGCCCGAACCAGAGCCCGTACCAGAGCCCGTACCAGAACCCGTACCAGAGCCCGAACCTGAACCCGAACCAGAGCCCGAGCCTGAGCCAGAGCCTGAGCCAGAGCCTGAGCCAGAGCCTGAGCCAGAGCCTGAGCCAGAGCCTGAGCCAGAGCCTGAGCCAGAGCCTGAGCCAGAGCCTGAGCCAGAGCCTGAGCCAGAGCCTG
>CALLLW010000042.1 GCA_938007995.1 uncultured Granulosicoccaceae bacterium
TTATTTGATGAAGTGAAACGCCAAGCGTATGCAAACCAATTGATGTCGAGAGATCATTTCTCGGTAGACGGCACTTTAATGGACGCCTGTGCATCAATGAAATCGTTCGTACCCAAGCAAGCAGAGCAAGAAAGCGCCGACTCAGATAGAAATGATTCTGACAATGGATCACGCAACCAGGACGTTGACTTCAAGGGACAAAAAAGGAGAAATGCCACCCACGAATCGACTACAGATCCTGATGCGAGGCTATTTCGCAAAAGTGCAGGTCAATCTTCACGGCTGTGCATGATGGGGCACATACCGACAGAAAATCGCAATGGCATGATAGTGGAAGCATGCGTGACTACAGCAGGTACAAGTCAGGAATGGGAAGCTGCATTGGCAATGCTTGACAAGCAAAGCGTACGACCATGCCAGACAGTGGGTGCGGACAAAGGCTATGACGTGAAGCGCTTTGTCGAGGAAGTTCGCGACAAAAGTTTCACTCCCCACGTTGCGGCAAGAGCGAAAGGGAGTTCGATTGATGGACGAACCACTGGCACTGAAGGATACGAAATCAGTCAGCGCAAACGCAAGCGAGTCGAAGAGCCATTTGGGTGGATGAAAACAGTCGGTACGATTCGTAAGTTAGCTCACAGGGGTTTAAGCAAAGCCGGAACCACGTTTTTGATGAACTCGACTGCTTATAACATAACAAGAATGGTCAACTGTGTCTGAAGAGGGCAAAGAAGATGTATTGGATGAACAATGAAGGCCCAAACAGCCCTATATCAGTCCATGTCGATTGATAAACGTCCAAACTGAAAGAAGGGAATCTTCAGAAAAAATATAGACCACTATCAAATAAACGCCGTCAGAGTTTAGAAAACTCCCGCAGATAGGTGAAAAGTGAAAATTCAGCTGTTTTTTCAACAGCCTGCTACCGCGACAGGGAGCTGGGCGTTATATGTAAAAAGGTAGGAAGCTATGGCAACGAGTAAGCAACATACAGTTATAGATCGGCGGTTTTCCGTGCTGGCCTCGTTAGTTTTTAGTGTTCCTACTGTATCCCTAATATGGTTCGGTCTAGGAAAGAGGGGGCTAGAGAATCGATATCAAATTGGATTTCGCAATCTGGATCTTCCGGATCTGACTACTTGTTCCCTAGCGGGATTGCGTCATCGCCTTACATATCGACAAGGCAGTACGCCCGAATTGTGGATGAGTGGATATCCGATATTGGTCTGAATAGCTGGCTTTACGGTACACACTCACTCCGGCGAACAAAACCAACGCTGATCTACAAGCGAACGCGCAATCTCCGCGCAGTGCAGTTATTGCTCGGACATACTAAGCTGGAAAGCACTGTGCGCTATCTTGGTGTTGAGGTAGACGATGCTTTGGAAATAGCGGAGCAAACCGATATGACCGGAATCAGCGCCTCTAGATCTTCCAGGGGCGCTGTCTGCTATTTGCGGCTGTTCACGTATGTCAGCGAGAACAGTTGAAAACACCGCAATTGAGAGAGATGGTAGACTAAAGTCGCCATGTGGTGTATCATTGGTGTATGTCACGTACAAATATAGATATTGATGAGAAAGCCTGCGCGGAGATCATGCGCCGTTATCAGTTTACGACTAAACGAGATGCAGTTAATTTCGCACTCAAAGCTGTGGCGGCAGAACCCCTTGATCTTAAGCAAGCACAAAAATTAAGAGGCTCAGGTTGGGAGGGCAATCTTGATGAAATGCGGGATAGTAAATCCGCATGATTATGGTCGACACGTCCGCGTGGATCGAATTTCTTCGGGACACTGGTTCCCCGATTTGCAAAAAACTTGTCAGGTCGTTAGATAAGGAACTGGCTGTCTCTGATCCGATAAGGATGGAAGTTCTAGCAGGCGCTCGCAGTGATGCACACCTTGAGCAACTGAGGGCACTATTGGCGCGCTATACCCATGTGCAAGCTACGCCATCTGACTATGAGCTTGCTGGCGTTTTGTATAGACGATGCCGTGCAAATGGCGTGACGGTTAGAAAGTTGATCGATTGCCTGATAGCTGCAATCGCAATCAGAAACAAACTACCTCTGTTGCACATGGACGCTGACTTTGATGTTCTGGAGCGACATACTGAACTCAAGGTAAAACGGTAGTCGGTATCCGGCCAATTGCAGCCAGTCGATAAACCTCCTTGGTTGGTGTATTTCTAACGGATGGCTTCTCTAAAGCAGACGCTCTAAGTTACTCTACGGGTCTGTCTCATCGACACATCACCAGTATCCATGCTTACTACGTGTTCAGTCAGTGCCTGCAAAAATTCGAGATTGAGTGAAATAATTGACAATTAGTTTTTGCTAATTGATACCTACTGATCCATTAGGGTAGTGGCAATTCTTCTTCTGTTACAAGCAATGGCCAGTGATGATTACTTCGTAAGACCACAGATCGTAAATGTCGGAAATCCCACGTAAGGATCTTCGCCTTACGGTTGTGCGCCATTGCCATTACGATTAAATCTGGCAAATCTGCTCCACTGTCCTCATAGCGTTTTGCTAGTTTTAAAGCGAGCGCAAGATCACCTTCAATTGGTGATTCAAACCTATGAACACCAGTTGCTATGCTTTCGCAAAATAAAATGGCAGCCGATGGAAAGCCACGAGATCTTAGCAGCAGGTCAGTTTCTACCAGTATGGGCCAAGGGACAATGACATTTCTGCCGAGCCTTGCCAACAGCTCGGCTGCAAACAAATGTCTGCGCTTTTCTCCCTTGTTTATGGCCGATACGATGGGGCCAGTATACAGACAATCAATTACTGACACGCGAAAGTATTTTCTCAACGTCTTGTGACAGTTGCTCATCGTCATCAATTATGCCGGCATACGGTAGCTTCTCTGGCTGCTGTTGCACCAATTCAACTACAATTGCAGAGACGGATGTTTTGCGCCGCTCGGCTTCTCTATCGAGGCGATTGGCGATTGGCGATTTGCTCTGGTAGCGAAATTGTTTTTCGTATCGTACTCATGCAAAAACTATGAACATCATAGTATGAAAATGCAAGCAGTATCGGCTGTTATTTCAGCGCTTGAGTTTTTGGCGAAAAGGTCTTTGAGCACTCCTAGCGCTGTCGTGTGGGTAGTAGAATGTTGCAATGTCAATTCGGAAGCACTCGGCCAAAAGCGGCCATTCAAAGGCCTTATTCTCGCTACTGGATTACACATATTTCAGGAGATCATCTGTCCAGTCATCCACACGTTTATTAGTTAGATTTCTCTGACATACGTGATCTATCAGCAGACCCGGGAGCCCTTGGTTAGGGGCTAGATGTGGGCTTTTTTCAATCAAATAGGTATCGTAAATCGTTGAGCCAATGACATCAGCTCCTGTTTGACGCCAAAGATCTTGCATTTTCCATATTGCTCCGCCAAAGGTAGCTCCGTGATGTTTCTGATCACCTAGTGCAAACAGGGCGACTTTGGTATCCACTAAATCAATAGACCCTACAGTATCAGCTAGATCCCTCCAGCACTTATGCATCAACGGTAAGCCGTCGGCATACTGTGCAGTGATCACATAGGCCATCATGTTGCTCGATGCAATCGCCTTGGGCAGTTCAGTTCTAGTTGGGAGTCTATGGAACATGCCATAGTTTTATTGGTAACTGATGGTTCTGATGAAACACTCGGGCAAAAAAAAGGGTGCCTGTGATGGCACCCTTTAATTTTTTTAATCGCTAGTTTGAATTAACGATGTTTTCTTCTGCGTATTAATCCGAGACTCAGTGCGCTGAGTATCAAGAAAAGTGGATCAAATGGCGAAGGCTTATCGGATATAGTACAACCAAGGCCACCGTTTAACCCGGTAAGCAAACCGGCTTCCACATCACTGACATCTCTGACATCGATCACGCCATCGCCATCAGTGTCGGGCAGGATGGTGCTATCGCCGAGAACGGCGGTAGATCTGCCGTCACCATTGGCATCGGCTTCTGCACTGTCGTCGATACCATTGCCGTTTGTGTCCGGGTTTGAAGTGATGCTCGAGTCGACTGTGTCATCAATGCCGTCACCATCACTGTCATCGCCTTCTGTTTGATCAACATCTGCAACATCCGGGATGCCGTCGGCGTCGGTATCGAGGAACAGGTCGATCATGCCGTTGTCATCTGCATCGGCTCCACCGGCTTCAACCAGGTCGAAAATACCGTCGTTGTCACTGTCGACATCGATATAGTCAGGTAAGGCATCATTATCTGTGTTCAGTACAGGAAGGGCAGTGGTCGCGAAAGCGTCTGACCAGCCATTGCCATCGGCATCAGTCGTGTCGTCAACTAAGCCATTGTCGTCTGCATCAACACCACCGGCTTCGAAGAGATCGGCAAGACCATCCTGATCGGAGTCAAGATCGAGGTAGTCGGCAAGGCCGTCGCCATCAGTATCTGCCAGCGGCCAGGGGGCTACTGCGACACCGTCGTCGAGTCCGTCACTGTTGCTGTCTACAAAGTCATCGACTGTGCCGTTGTTGTCAGTATCTTCACCACCGGCTTCAATAATATCGGCTATGCCGTCGTTATCACTGTCGAGGTCGAGAAAGTTGGCGATACCGTCGCCATCCTGATCACCGTTGCCTTCAATCTGGTTAGGTATACCGTCGTTGTCGGTGTCGAGATCTTGCGCTGCATCGTCGCCGCCATCGAGTGGGTCGGCACCGGTTGTCACTTCAGCGCCGTCTGGCACACCACTGCCATCAGTATCCGGGTTATTGGGATCAGTGTTGTGAGTGTTGACTTCGACGCCGTCGGTCAGACCGTCTGCATCGCTGTCCTGATTCAATGGATCGGTATTGGTGTTGTTAATTTCGACGTCATCAGCCAGGCCATCACCGTCGGTATCGGTGTTGTTGGGGTCTGACTTGTGAGTGTTCACTTCGTCAGCGTCTGTAAGGGTGTCGCCATCCGTATCAGGGTCAGTGGGGTCAGTGTTGTGTGTCGTTACCTCTGCACCGTCCTGAAGTCCGTCAGCGTCTGTGTCGGTATTCGTCGGATCAGTGTTGTGGGTGTTTACCTCATCACCATCTGGGAGGGTATCACCGTCTGTGTCAGCAATGGTTGGATCAGTGCCGTGAGTGTTTACCTCAGCACCATCGTTAAGGCCGTCACCGTCGGTGTCCGGGTTATTCACATCACTTCCGGCGGTCAGTTCTGCGTCATCGGTAAGACCGTCACCGTCGGTATCTACAACAGGGATGTCATCATCGGCATCACCAACCGGGTCGGTGCCGTTGGCGACTTCTGTGCCGTCATTTGCGCCACCAGCATCTGTATCCGGATCGAGAGGATCAGTGCTGTGGGTATTAACTTCCGCACCATCTTGTAGGCCGTCGCTGTCGGTATCGACGTTGTTCGGGTCAGTATTGTGGATTAGCAGTTCCGCATTGTCGGGCAGAGTGTCGCCGTCTGTGTCTGCACTGTTCGGGTCAGTTTGGTGGGTCGCTACTTCAGCACCATCTGTGAGGCTGTCGCCATCGGTATCAGCCAGGTTTGGATCGGTGTTGTGGCTTGTGATTTCTGCACCATCATGCAGGCCATCGCCATCAGTATCGATGTTGGTCGGATCCGTCTGATGAGTAGTAAGTTCTGCGCCGTCCTGCAGGCCATCGCTGTCGGTATCTGGCTCAAGTGGATCAGTGCTGTGTGTGTTGACCTCATCACCATCCTGTAGGCCGTCGTTATCAGAGTCGACGTTGTCAGGGTCAGTTCCCAGGCTTTGTTCTTCATCGTCGAACAGGCCGTCGCCGTCACTATCTACCTGAGGAACATCGTCAGTGTTATCGCTGAGAGGGTCAGTGCCATTGGCAATTTCAGCGCCGTCTGTCACACCACCACCGTCAGTATCAGGGTTGTTTGGATCGGTATTGTAGGTGTTGACTTCTACGCCATCATTCAGCGCATCGCTGTCAGTATCGGCCACTAACGGATTGGTGTTGTAAGTATTAACCTCAGCACCATCGTTTAGTGCATCACCATCGGTGTCGGCCTGAGTCGGGTCGGTATTGTGTGTCGACACTTCTGCGGCGTCGTTTAAGGTATCGCCGTCAGTATCAGGGTTGGTTGGATCGGTGTTGTGAGTGACCACCTCATCGCCATCATTGAGGCCGTCACCATCAGTATCCGGGTTGTTCACATTGGAGCCAAGCGCAATCTCTCTATCATCAGGCAGTCCATCCTGATCGCTGTCCAATGCAGTAACGCTGTTTGTTGCAATCGAAAAGTGAGTGACGCTGCGGCGAGAAGGGCTTGTCTGGGTATTGATTGATATCACTTCAGCGACACTGTCAGCTGTGAAAGTGAAGGTGCGTTGCTTCCAGCCCACGGTATTAAAGTTTACAAAACCACTGGTTTCATTGCCCACGTTGATGCGATAGGTGTTGCCTGTTTCATAGTCACGGCTCGGGGCTGCTGCGATGGGTCTAAAGCCTGCAGTAAAGAATTTCACTTCGTATTTAGCACCCGGGGTAAGACCGGAGATTGCAGCCTGAGCTCCCTCACCCCGTAGCCAGGTGCCACAGGACGCAAAGTGAGTGTGGCCTTGAATGGGTAAAGAGCCTACCGGATCAATCCAGCCTGCTGCAGTGGGGTCGTTGAATGCACCACTTGACGCTTCAAGTCCGTAGGTGTTTGGGGAGCTGGTATCGCACGAGCCATTGACGTTTGACCAGCCTGGCTGTGGCGGCGACTGGTAACGCCAGGTGTTGTCATCCGTATCTGGCATTGACGGGGTGGCATGAAGCGCAGCAGAGCAGATGGTGAAACTGCAGGCGAGCCCGACAACCGGCGCCGAGCACCAGCTTTTCTTATTAAGTACTTTATTTTTCAAGAGAATTCCTCAACTAACAGGCTACAGAAACGGTTTTTCAGTGTTGGTTTTCGTTGGTCAACCAAGCAGATAAAGTCCGTTGGCGGTTTATTGTTAGTAAGAGGTGTAGCAAAGGTCTGGCCTATTGCTGTTTTTATTTGCTGAAATCCGCTTTTTGATTGTTAAATTGTTTGGCTGATTGGGCTGTGGGGGGCTTGAGGAGACGGCGGACCCAGTGTGAAGGGCGTGTTTGATTGTGGTTGTTGACGAGTGGGACTTGTCACCTTGTGAATTACATAGACACCCTGAAATACACAGACACCCAGGGTAGTGTGCGAAGTGTGAAGTTGTAGTCGGTGTAATAAAAAGATGAGAGGTAGCTACTCACCTGTAAACTGAGGTGGCTCGTTCTGCTAATGCGATTTGAATAGCAAAGAGCGAGTTGTAGCCTTTCCATTGTTTGCAGGTAGCTCGTTATCCGACAATACGCCTCAGCGTATCGCTGCCTGCGAAAACAGCCACTTACTTTCTGCTTGACCTTGCTCATCCGAATGTCTCGCTCTGCGCGATTGTTGGTGAACGGCAAGATGGCTCGGCTTGCGAATAACAATACCGCGCTTTCATGCTTTTTCAGTCTGTCTGCAAGATTCTGAGCATCTGATTGTGCCGACCTCCCTCGTTTCTTGTGAAGCCGCTTTAAAGTGATGTCACCAGCGCTGCACACGTGTATCCAGTAGTTTTTCTTCTCTACATTCAGGCCTGTTTCGTCGGCATGCATGACTGATGAATGGAGTAGTTGTTCTATCGCGTCGATTTCCCATGCTTCCAGTGCATGGTGTAGCTGCAGCAGATATTTCAACATCACCGCCTCAGAGATCTGACGGCCGATTAGGCTCATCAGGTGATCCTGCACCCGATTCAAGGACACCATTTGTCTCACCAGCAGGTCAATGATGTATGCCTTGATTCCAGCCCCATACTGAAGTGGCCCCGCCAAATGGGCAGCAAACTCGCCTTTGGACTCTTTGCTGCAGGATGGGCATTGTTTTATTTCCGCATCGGTGTGATCGACCTGTTTCTCAAACACCAGGTCAATCAACGTTCGTCTCTCGTGTGCGCTGGGTTCGACCGACTGCAGGCTCGCCCCACAGTGTCCACAGCTGTTGACGGGAACGACGGTAGTGTTCTCTACCGTCCGGGTCGGGTCAAAGGCTCCTATATCCGCCTTGTTCTCATGCTTGCCGCTTTTGGATCGAGTTTTTTTGCTGCTACGATCCCTGGACGTCTGAGACGACGGAAGACTGGAGTTATTAGAATTCTTGCGAGTGTTCTTCTCTAAGAAAACACTGACAAGAAACTTCAGCATCATCAGCAGTGTGTTTATCAACACACGACTTTCGTTACTCACATTGCCAGCA
>CALLLW010000043.1 GCA_938007995.1 uncultured Granulosicoccaceae bacterium
CGCAAGCGGCAATATGCTGAGGCGTATTGTCGGATAACGAGCTACCTGCAAACGATGGAAAGGAAAGGCTACAACTCGCTCTTGGCCATCCAAATCGCATTAGCAGGACGAGCCACCTCAGTTTAGGGGTGAGTAGTTACAAGATTTGCCAGAAAACTGCGATGACCCCGCCACTCTATTCAGTCATGATACCGGGCCAGCCAAAGCATCGCCCCATGATCGAACATCTATCAGATCATTAGCCTATCAATAACGCTGACATCACACTAATTCTCTAAACCTCTATCGCTGAACAACACTGGCTCACCAGGTGGAAGCGTGTATAGTGATTGTGGTTGCACGCACTACGTGATTTATTAGTCAGTCTTAAGACGCACAACAACACCAGGATTCAAATCTATCCGTGGCTGCACCGTGCCGAGCCTATAACGACGACGCGACACCGGTTGTGATGTCGGGAGCACAATGATCTTGTAAATCCGTTCCGCACAGATCTTAAAAGACTTTATTCCGTTGACTTTCAACTTAGCGGAATTTAGAGTTTAGTCGCAACGCTCCCGGAGGAGATGATGGAATACGTGGTGGATCAACCACGTGACTGGTGGCTCTATTCGCAGCACCAGTCACTGGAGTGCCAGAAGGTGAGCATGAATTTAAATGCTTACACTGAATAATATTAGTAAAAGGGTTGGCAACGAAGAACATATTCGTGATGTCTCGATCACTCTGACTCGTGGCTCTGTCAATGTATTGCTTGGTCCGACGCTCGCAGGCAAAACCACCCTGATGCGTTTAATGGCGGGGCTTGATAAACCAACCTCCGGCGACATCACATTCAATAACCAAAGCGTACTCGGCAAATCAGTGCGCAAGCGCAATGTCGCGATGGTTTATCAGCAATTCATCAACTACCCCGGACTTACCGTCTACGAGAACATTGCCTCACCCATGCGTCTGGCACGCGTTGACTCAAAAACACTGGATAGCAAAGTTCGCAGCACCGCCAGATTACTGAAACTCGATCCCTTCCTTGACCGAAAACCACTGGAGTTATCCGGCGGACAACAGCAACGAACAGCGATTGCACGTGCACTGGTTAAAGAGGCCGATCTTGTATTGTTAGACGAACCACTTGCAAACCTCGACTATAAGCTGCGCGAAGAGTTGCGCATTGAACTACCCAGAGTTTTCCAAAAGACTGGCGCTATCTTTGTTTACGCCACCACCGAGCCACAGGAAGCGCTACTGCTCGGTGGCAATACCGCCACGCTATCAGAAGGCATGATTACCCAGTTCGGCAGGACACTAGACGTTTACAACCAACCTGCAGACCTGCCAACTGCACAAACTTTCTCTGATCCACCTTTTAATATTGCTGACGTGATCATCCGCAACGGCGAGATTATATTAAACAATACCTCACTCGGTTTTCTGCATGACCATGCACCTGCATTACCCGACGGCAGCTACACAGCGGGAATTCGACCATATCATCTTTCCTTGCAGCCTACTGACACACATTCTATTGCACTACAATGCACTGTAGGCACTAGTGAAATTACAGGATCCGAAACCTTTGTACATGTGGATGTCGCCGGTCAAAAATGGGTGGCACTTGTACACGGCGTACATAAATTTAGCCCGCAGGAGCAGATCTATTTATACGTCAACCCGGCCCTTGTCTATCTATTCGATCCCGATGGTGCGCTGATCCACACGCCACCAATGTTTCGCCATACTGAAAAGGAATTGATGATCAATGGCTGAAATCAAGCTGGATCGTGTATCACATTCCTATTACGCCAAACCGCGTGAACACAATGATTTCGCACTTAAAGAGATAGATCATCTTTGGCTTGATGGCGGCGCATATGCACTGCTGGGTCCGTCTGGCTGCGGTAAGACCACCCTGCTTAATATTATTTCCGGCTTACAGACCCCTTCCAGTGGTCGAGTGCTATTTGATGGAATAGATGTCACAGCACTGTCTCCCGAGGATCGCAATATCGCCCAGGTGTTCCAGTTTCCGGTAATTTACGACACCATGACGGTGACCGAGAATCTTCAGTTCCCGTTACTCAATCGCGGGGTAGATAAAGCAGAAACAAGTAAACGTGTTGCTGAAATGCTCGAAACACTTGAGCTGACAGACAAAGCAAAGAGAAAAGCACGCGGCCTGACCGCTGATGAAAAACAGAAAATTTCACTCGGACGTGGCCTCGTACGTTATGACGTTAATGCGGTACTGTTTGACGAACCGTTAACCGTAATCGATCCACAGATGAAGTGGCAACTTCGCACCAAACTCAAACAGCTACATCAGCGTTTTGGTCACACAATGGTCTACGTCACCCACGATCAAACCGAAGCACTGACTTTTGCTGATGCGGTGGTGGTAATGTACGAGGGCGAAGTTGTGCAGATAGGCACACCGGAAGAATTGTTTGAACGGCCCGAACACACTTTTGTTGGCTACTTTATCGGCTCACCGGGCATGAATATTCTGCCTTGTGATTTATCAAAAAATGTAGCCTATATTGCCGGCCATAAAGTACCACTGAGCAGCGCCTACCAGTTACCACCCAACACACAACGGCTGGAACTTGGCATACGACCCGAGTTCATCAGACTCACTCGGGGGTCGCATGGCATCCCGGTTCAACTGCAGTCAGTTGAAGATATCGGGCGCTTTCGCATCGCTAAAGTAAAAGTCGCAGATCACCCTGTTAGCGTGTTGGTACAGCAGGGCTTCGACATCCCTGCTTCTGATCACCGGATTGTTTTTCATCCAGACAAATGCGGTATCTATGTTAACGATCGGCGCATACAAGGAACTACGGCTCACAACAAAGTTAGTGCAGGAGCAGTGGCATGAGTAGCAAAACCGTTAACCAGAAAGCCTGGCTTCTGGTACTACCGGTGCTGCTTATCGTAGCGCTGAACGCAGTGATCCCGTTGATGACCGTAGTCAATTACTCAGTGCAGGACACATTCAGCCCCGGTGTTTTTTTCTTTGAAGGCACCAAGTGGTATCGCGAAGTGTTGTCATCACCAAGATTTCATGGCGCACTGGGCAGACAATTTCTTTACACCGCAATTATTCTTGCGATAGAAATCCCACTCGGAGTGGCAGTTGCACTGGCAATGCCACGCAAAGGGCCATGGGTATCAGTCTGCCTGGTACTGATGGCGTTACCTTTATTAATACCCTGGAATGTTGTTGGTGCCATGTGGAACATTTTTGCACTGCCCGATATAGGCCTGCTCGGCTACGGATTAAACTGGCTGGGCTTTGACTATAACTATACACAACAACCGCTGGCGGCATGGATGACTGTCATCCTGATGGATGTCTGGCACTGGACTTCTCTGGTCGTGCTACTCGCCTATGCGGGCCTTTCATCAATTCCCGACGCCTACTATCAGGCCGCCAAAATAGACGGTGCAAGCAGACTTTCAGTTTTCCGCTTTATCCAGTTGCCAAAAATGAAACGCGTGTTGATTATCGCACTGCTGCTGCGTTTTATGGATTCCTTCATGGTCTATACCGAACCGTTTGTACTGACCGGCGGCGGACCCGGAAACTCAACCACTTTTCTTTCTATAGACCTGGTCAAGGCTGCGATTGGAGAATTCAACCTGGGCATAGCCGCGGCAATGAGTATCATTTATTTTCTTATGACGCTGCTCGTTTGCTGGGTATTTTATACCGCTATGATGCGGAGTGAAGAGTCATGAGATCCGTGAAATTCACCGTTGTTTTTGTCTATATTCTGTTCTTAATGCTGCCAATCTACTGGCTGTTAAATATGAGTTTCAAAACCACCAATGAAATTCTTGGTGGATTCAGCTTTTTCCCACAGGACTTCACACTCGATAGTTACAAAACCATATTTACAGATTCAACCTGGTACAGCGGTTATCTAAACTCACTGAAATATGTTGTGATGAACACCGTCATTTCAGTTTCTTTGGCATTACCAGCAGCTTACGCTTTTTCGCGCTATCGTTTTTTAGGCGACAAACATCTCTTTTTCTGGCTCCTGTCCAACCGCATGGCGCCCCCGGCAGTTTTCGTACTACCGTTCGTAGAACTGTACTCCGCCTTAAATCTGTTCGACACACCGATCGCTGTGGCACTGGCGCATTGCCTGTTCAATGTGCCGTTGGCAGTATGGATTCTTGAAGGATTTATGTCAGGCGTGCCGCGCGAGGTTGATGAAACCGCGTATATAGACGGCTATTCGTTCCCGCATTTTTTTATCAAAATATTTATGCCTTTAATTGCTGCAGGCATTGGTGTCACCGCCTTTTTCTGTTTTATGTTTAGCTGGGTTGAAATGCTGTTGGCGAAAAACCTGACCTCAGTTTCAGCGAAACCGATAGTAGCGATAATGACAAAAACAGCATCGACCGCCGGGTACGAACTGGGACTACTGGCTGCTGCAGGCGCATTAACACTTATACCGGGGGCCATCGTTATCTGGTTTGTGCGAAAGCATATTGCCAAAGGCTTTGCACTGGGCCGGGTATAGGTAGGGCATCGATATAAACAGTAGTCAAGTTCTACCCGATCAACCGTTTTTTTCGGTTAATATTTATCGTATTGCGAGGAAGCGTACAATGAAACCACTGGCCTGGATGGCGTGGACCTGGCAAACAGCAACGTTCTTTTGTTTTATTGCCGCCTGTTTAATCACGATGTTGTTATGGGAGATGCTTAAGCCTGGCGGTTCACCAAAACACGGTGTGCTTGGCTTGAACACAACCCGCGGCGATCGCTTATTCATATCACTACTTGGCAGTGCATACATCCATGTTGCGTGGCTTGGATTAACTGAACAACCACTCTGGTGGGGCTCAGTCATATCAGTGTTTTTTGCACTCACTGTTTTTAAGTGGGTGTGAGGTGCTGCAACTGCAGCGCAAATCTCATCGCCTGAAGCGATGATTTCCGGGTTTTGCACCCGAACATGAGAGGAGAGAACCAGTGAAAAAACAGTACCTAGCCGCTTTTGTGGCGTCTGCACTTGCAACCGTTTCCGGTTATGCAGTGGCAGACAAGGCAGCTGCAGAAAAGTGGGTCAATGATGAGTTTCAGCCATCCGTTTTAAGCAAAGAAGAACAGATGACTGAAATGGAGTGGTTTATTCAAGCCGCTGAGCCGTTCAAAGGCATGGAAATCAACGTGCTCTCGGAAGGAATTCCGACTCATAGCTATGAGTCTAAAACTCTGACTCAGGCTTTTGAGGATATTACCGGTATCAAGGTAAACCATCAAATACTTGGTGAGGGAGAAGTCGTTCAGGCAGTACAAACGCAAATGCAAACCGGCAGAAATCTATACGATGCGTATGTAAACGACTCTGATTTAATCGGCACACATTCACGTTTACAACTTGCCTATAACCTCACTGAATGGATGGCTGGAGAAGGTAGCGATGTGACTCTACCAACTCTTGATCTTGATGACTTTATGGGCATTCAATTCACCACCGGGCCAGACGGTGATCTTTATCAGCTCCCGGACCAGCAATTCGCGAACCTGTACTGGTTTCGCAAAGACTGGTTTGACAGAGAAGACCTGCAACAGGCATTTTTTGACAAATACGGTTATCAGCTCGGGGTACCGGTTAACTGGTCTGCTTATGAAGACATAGCCGAGTTCTTCTCTAATGATGTAAAGAATATTGATGGCATCGATATCTATGGTCACATGGACTACGGCAAGCGAGCACCGGATCTTGGCTGGCGAATGACGGATGCGTGGTTATCAATGGCAGGTGCCGGAAGCCCGGGTGAGCCAAACGGTGTACCGATAGATGAATGGGGAATCCGCATGGAGGCAGGTTCATGCAACCCGTCCGGTGCATCAGTTACTCGTGGTGGTGGTGCCAATGGACCAGCTGCTGTCTACGCGATTCGTAAGTGGGATGAATGGCTGCGCGAATATGCACCACCTGCCGCTGCAAGTTACGATTTCTACCAGTCACTACCGGCATTGAGCCAGGGTAATGTGGCGCAGCAGATTTTCTGGTACACCGCATTCACCGCCGACATGGTGAAGGCGAAGGCAGATGGCAACAATACAGTTGATGATGCCGGTAAGCCATTATGGAGAATGGCACCCTCCCCTCACGGCCCTTACTGGGAAGAAGGTCAGAAGGTTGGATACCAGGACGTTGGCAGCTGGACCATTCTTAAATCTACCCCGGTCGAACGCGCAAAGGCAGCATGGCTGTATGCTCAGTTCACTGTGTCCAAAACTGTCGATACTAAAAAAAGCCATGTGGGACTGACGTTCATTCGTGATTCTTCAGTCAGACATGAATCGTTTACCGAAAGAGCCGAGAATCTCGGTGGCCTTGTCGAGTTCTATCGCTCTCCTGATCGCGTGCGCTGGTCGCCGACCGGTATCAATGTGCCAGACTATCCGAAGCTTGCACAAATCTGGTGGCAGCAAATCGGCGATGTGAATTCCGGTGCGTTTACACCACAGGAAGCAATGGACAGACTGGCAGGTGAGATGGATCAGGTTATGGCCCGTATGCAATCGGCAGACGAAAGCGCCAGTGTCTACGGCGGCTGTGGACCGCGTTTAAATGAAGAGTCAGACCCGTCTGAGTGGCTCGGCAAAGGCGGTGCCAAAGCCAAGCTCGATAACGAAAAGCCGCCTGGTGAGACAATCGCTTATGAGGAACTCATCAAGCAATGGGCCCAGTAAAGCAATAAACCAGGTAAAGCAATGAACCAGTAAAGCAATAAGCTAATGCAACAGAGTGGGTGCGTCTTACCCATTCTGTTGCCTGGCCTGTTGCCTGGCCTGTTGCCTGGTCTGTTGCCTGGCCTGTAGTAATTCGCTGTCGTTGTGAGTCACTTCCCGTTACTGTGCAGCGGCTACTGCATCGGGAGCCACAGCTGTTGCACTGGATTTACTGCGGCGCATAGCTTTACGCGGCTGCATTTTGCCGCTGGCTGTAATATCAAAAATCTTGTTATCACGCTTATCCAGCATGGTTTTCATACAGGCAACTTCACAATGTTTCATAACATATGAAGCGTTGACTGATTTGTCTGCAGGCAGCTCTATAAAAGAAGCGTGCGATAGCAACTTAACATCTGAAAGATCAGCAAGCAGGCCGGGCAGCTGTGCTACCAATCTGCCGGCATTCAACCTTGATTGCTCGATTTTTTCAGATTTATAAAGCACTGCGAACCTGCCATCTTCCAGGTACTCTACCAGACCCTGACTGGTGCACTGACGGGCAAGCTCAGCTTCAACGAGCGCGAGCATCGGCTTGCACTTACCGAGACTTAATCGATCACCAGTGACTGCAGCCACCATCTTGATATCTAACATCAACAAACAAAACACGCCGTCAATATTGTCACTGCCTAGCGCAAGCTCTATCGATTCCTGCAATCGAGGTGTTTCCTCTAATTGCGGCAACTCGGGCACTTGCGACAATGGCGGCGATTGGGGCTGCTGCTCTTCCACAAGCCCGGTAGTTTCTATTTCTGCGGGGGCGTGCTGCCCGGTAAAACTCGCGATACCATCTTGCAACTCCGCGATCATAGAGTCCTCATCTGGCTCTGCCGGATCTATCGACTCAGATTGAACCAACAAAGGATTATCGATACCCGCCAAATCTGCCATGGCACTTTCTGAGGACTGCTGAACCGCAGCCAGATCGGTATGAGTTTCGGATTTAAATGTGACCAGATAAAGATCATCAGCCAGTCCAAACTCTGCCCCGGAGATATTCTGACTGCGATAGGCGACGGAGAAGCTACGCCCTTCCAGACTTCGAAAGAGTGCTTTAACCGCTCGTTGTGGAGACAGTCGAACAGGTGCACCATGAATAGTGGATTCAAAATTCTTATGTTGTAAGTTATCTCGGTCACCGTTACTGAGCATATCTGCTGCAAACTGGTTAGCAGCAACAATGTTCTGCTGCTTGTCCAGCAGCACCGATGGCACGGCGCATGATTGTACCAGACTCACTATGCCGGACTCATTATCCAGCATGACCTCTGTTACGACCGATGGACCCTGACTGGTTTTTAGCCCGGTTGCAATTGCATTCAGTCTGGCAAAAAGTGTCTCGATAGACTCCGATTTATCAAGACAGGTAATTGCACCTAACGATAGACTTTTCTGCACAACAGCCTCAAGGTTTTCGCTTGTTATCACAGCGTAGACTGGTCGCGATTCTTTGCTCAGAGACTGCATGTACCGACACAGGTCCTCGCCATTCTGATCTGATAAATGATAATCGGATAACACCAGATCAAACTTGCTCTTTGCCATAGCATCCCGTGCTTCAGCAGCATTTCCAGCAACAATTACCGTGTAGCCATTCCCCTGCAGAAGCTCTCTTAACTTCACACAAACGAGTGGCGTGTTATCAACCAACAGAATACTGGCAGACAGGCTGGATGGGTTCACCAGAGAGTTGCTAGGTGCAGAGCTATATTGAAGCGGCTGTACTACTGGCTCTTTCACTGTTGTGGCAGCAGTTGACTGTCGAGTCTGAATCAGTCGTTGTATCACTGAATCAAGACGCTTGTAGTCTCGCCATAAAAATGTAAGCGTATTCTGCCGGCCCCGAACCAGCGATCTGACTTCCTCTTCCGGCTCTTCGGTGATTATCACCAGCGGCAGATCTCTATGTGCAGGTTCAGCCAGAACAAGCAGGAACTCAGACACGATAGACGCCTGCGCGCCTGGCCAGCCCAGAACGATGCAGCTATAGTTTGCATCCGACGCTGAAGACTTTTTGCAAAGTGCATTACCAGCATCAGCAGGATCAGAAAAGACATCGGTATCGTAGTTGTTCTGCCACGCATATGCCTTTAGTACCTGCGCCATAGCGGGAGCTGTATCGACAATTAACAGGCTGTGTTGATCAACGCTGGTCGCCATCGGGGAACCTTCAGAGATTTGTTATATATTCACCGGTTGTATTGAGCGCTTGAGTGTCAGCATTATTGCAACGGCAGCAAGGCCGCCAGATCAGAATACAACCGGGCCGGGTATTAATAAAAAATAAGTATAGTCGCTGTTGAGAATTTGACAGCGACACCGAAGGAAGAAATCATTGATTTAAGAAACAACGACTTATCGGCCCGGACCGGTGAGATCTTCCAGCTTGCCAAGGTATTCAAGTGCCTGAATGCGGCTTTCGCCACACATCAGTGGTTCGGGCTTTAACGCTCCACAAAAAGCCGGACGATTCGCTTTGCCAATTAATTCGCAGGCAAAATTCTTATCCAGATGAATGCAGGGTACACCCGCTGGTTTACCATCAGGCATGCCCGGTAATGGCTCGGTAATCGAAGGGGCGATGCAACAGGCACCGCATTTTTCACGGCAGTTAATAGTGTTTAAACCAATCCAAAGAACGGTCTAACCTGAACCAAATCACCAGGCGAGACCCCATCACATTCAGCCGACAAAACGATCAGACAATTGGCAAGACACATTGAGCTGAGCCGCCCTGCGCCCTGCTTTCCGGTGGTGCGTACAGTTTGCTCACCGCTACTGTTCACTTCCACCACACCGCGCTGATACTCGATTCTGCCGGGTACTTTGCGGATAGACTGCGCGGCTTTAACAGAAAACAACTGTGGTTCGGCGGTGGTGCAGCCCATCATCGCCCTTATGGTTGGCTGTACAAATTCATAGAACGTTACCATGACCGCAACCGGATTACCCGGTAAACCAAAAAAGCGACAGCCATTTACTATGCCGCAAGCCAGTGGCCGACCGGGCCGCATTGCGAGCTTCCAGAAAGTCAGCTCTCCGAGCTTGGCAATGGCTTTACTGACGAAATCTGCCTGTCCTGCAGAAACACCACCGGATGTAATAACCAGATCGGCTTCCCGTGTTGCTCGTTCAATGGCCTCACTGGTGGCTTGTTCAGTATCCTGCACCACCCCATAGTCGATCAGTTCAACACCGAGCCGACTCAGCAAAGCAAACAACGTGTGACGATTACTGTCGAATATTTCACCGGGACCTAAATCCTTACCTGCATGAGTTTCCAGCGCACGCAATTCGTCACCTGTACTAAAGAATGCCACTTTCAAGCGGCGTTTCACTGCAACGGTATCTATGCCAAGCGAAGCAATCAAACCAAGCTCTGCAGGATTAACCAGCGTACCTGCAGCAAGCACCAGATCACCACGGTTGATGTCTTCACCCGCCTGCCTGACATTACGACCGGCAGAGGTGGTGCCATCTATAAGTATATGATCATCATCTACCTGGACATGTTCCTGTATGACTACCGTATCAGTCCCTTTGGGCATCATGCCACCGGTCATAATACGAACCGCCTCACCTCGCTTAAGCACTGCATCAACCGGCTTCCCTGCCCATGCTGTGTCAAGGACTTTAAGAGATACTTCAGTATCTGCAACCGGCAGATCTGCACTATTGATGGCATAGCCATCCATCGCGCTGTTGGTATATGCAGGCACTTGTATGGGAGAGATGATATCCGTGGCAAGTACATGGTGTAGTGAGTCACGCAGCGGTACATCTATCGAATCGGTGATCGGTTCAACTTGTTGCTGCATCCGTTGCAGCGCAACTGCGACAGGCAACAGTTCAGGCTCTATCGGATCATCACAAGAGGGTTGCTTATCTATCACTGGGTAAGTCCCGATTTAGTTCGGAGTTTCGTCTGATTTTGTGGTGAGTTTCATCTGACTTAGTTCCGAGTTTTTTAAGTCCTCTTCTGTATTAATATTGACAAAACTCTGCTTGAATTCGCTACAGTCAACTTCAACCAACTTATGTTGTGCAAACCAACGATCAATTTTACGCTCACCGCTGGCAAGATAAGATCTCAGGCTTTGTAGAAGATCTGTCTTTACAAGACTAAACACCGGATGTGTTCGGTTGCCGTCAGAGGCAACACCAATCTCTGCTTCGTTACTTGTCACACTATTAAACATATGAGGCAGCAACAACGGCGACTGCATTGGTGAATCACATGGGCATGTATAGATCCACTGCGTTTTGGCAACGGACATGCCTGCCTCAAACCCGGCAAGCGGGCCTTGATAACCATCAATGCTATCGGGCACCACCTGGACCGCATACTTTTTATAATCATCCAGGTTGCGATTGGCATTAATAACCACTTCTGCCACGCTCGGGCGCAGAGTATCAATTACCCAGGAAATCATTTCCGCCTGTTGCAAGACCACAAGGCCCTTGTCTGCGCCTTGCATACGACGCCCCATTCCTCCAGCAAGTATGACCCCGGTTACCGCAGCATTGACCTGTGCCGTCGCTGCCGACCCGGTGCTTTCGCCACTCACATTAACCTCGATTTTTTATTCAAGTTGTGCATGGTAGTTATCCAGAAACTGCTTAAAGGTCAGGTTATCAGACGCTTCGATATGTTTTTGTTTTTTGATCGATTCTTCTACTGATTTTTCAAAATCCTGCTGTTGCTCTTTTGCAAGTGTCTCGCTTGCGTTCTTATGCTCTGTGGACTTGCGCAGCCCAAGCGTAAAAAAATCTTCGTCGTTGTCAAGTAGCTCCTCCAACATGACTCCAGAGGGTGTTTGAGATGGATTGTGCAACTTGTCTATCTGTTGGCTGAGTGAATTACAGTACACCTTCGGTGCGCCTGTCACATCCAGTAAGTCACACAGCTCTCCCACCATATCAAGAATCTCCGTGCCCCATTGTCGTAGCAGAACAGATTCGCTCCCGCGCTGCAATCTGAGCTCAGGGTCGCGCCCTCGATGCGCTACCGCAACATGGTTACTTTTACTTTGTTTAAGTTCATCATCATCCATTGGCGGACTGTCACACAACATACAAAACAGCATAAATGCCTCTAGAAATCGCAATTGCTCTTCGTTGATACCGAGAGGATCGTATGCATTCACATCGAGAGATCGTAGTTCAACATACTTAACACCACGCCTCTCCATTGCCAAAGATGGCATCTCCATTGGCTCGGTAATCTGTTTTGGGCGAATAGAACTATAGTGCTCGTTTTCTATTTGCAGCAAATTAGTATTGAGCTGTTGGTACTCACCGTCTGCATCAAACAATCCCATCGCTGCATACCGTTCTGATGGAGCTCGCATGGCCGCTTTCAGAAAGCTGATATATTCGCTAACACTGTTGTAGGACGTATTTATTGTGGTCGATTCATCACGATTGTTTTGATAACCGATATCACCCATTCGCAGCGAGGTAGCAAATGGCTCATAGTACGTGTTACGCGCATGTTTTTTCATCATCTTTGGTGGTGGCTTGGTACCAAAAAAAGATCCACACACAGCCGGTGAGGCACCAAACAAATACGGAATCAGCCAGCCGAAGCGCAATATATTACGGCTCAATGCAAAATACTGATTCGAGATGTAATCCTGATCTGCCGATTTACCGTCAACTTCGGCAAGCACCTGCCAGAAGCTATCAGGATAAGAATAGTTGTAGTGAACACCTGCAATAGCTTGCATCTTCCGGCCGTAGCGCAACCCCAGACCACGGCGATAGACATGCTTCATGTGTCCGATATTGGAAGTGCCGTAACGGCCGATAGGAACATCACAATCAAGCTTTAATCCACAGGGCATACTGGTGCCCCACAACAACTCGCCTTCAGGAAGTTTGGAGTAGACAAAGTTCTGCACATCCTGCAGATGCCTAAGCGTTAATGCCAGCTCCTTATAAGGTGGTGTGACAATCTCCAGCAGCGCTTCTGAAAAATCAGTGGTGATTGATGGGTGGGTCAGTGCACTGCCCAGCTCCAGTGGATGCGACAACAATGACAAAGTACCATCTGCAGCAACCCGCAAACATTCTTTCTCGACCCCCACCATACGACCCTGCAGGGGTTTGTCACTACTGTTCTTATAAACCGATTCCAGGCGACGGCGCGCAAGCTCGTACAAAAAAAGACTCTCCGGAAGTAGGCGCCATTTGCACGAACACAAACTGGCGATTGGAAGTATCGGCCTATTATACTGTGTTAGTGGGAACCGTTTCCCCCACAATAACGCCAACCTGGCAATTTATCAGCAATGGGCCCAGCAATGAAAACAAGACTTCAGCCGGTACTGCTGAACCATAACAGCACAGGCTCTGCCGACGCCGCTAATCTGATCATATTGCACGGCCTTTTTGGTGATCTGAACAACTGGAAAGCCATCGCTACCAGACTGTCGGATCAATTCCATGTGCACTGTATGGACCTGCGAAATCACGGCGACTCACCCCACGTGTCAGGCATGAGTTACGTCGAACTGGCAGCTGACGTGGCTCACACCTGCGATCAGCACAACATTTCCAACACCTTTGTTATCGGTCATTCAATGGGGGGCAAAACTGCTATGCAACTGGCGTTGAGCAGGCCCGAACTAATCACCAGATTTGCCGTTGTAGATATTGGCCCCCGGCGCTACCAGCCTCATCACAACAGCATTATAGAGGGCCTGCAACTACTGTCGCGTTCGGCGCTTGACTCACGTAAAACCGCAGAGGCGTTACTTGAACCCTATGCACCAGAGCCGGGTGTACGGGCATTTCTGTTAAAGAACCTTAAGCGCACAGAATATGGCAACTATAAGCTGCGCGTTAATATTGAAGAAATCGCTCGATGCTATGATCAAATTGCCGATGCAATTGATTCACAACAGCAATACGAAAAACCAGTGTTGTTTGTTAAAGGTGCAGAATCTGACTACCTTGGCGATGATGATCAGCAACCGATCATGTCGCTCTTTAAAAATCCATCATTAAAAACAATTGATGGCGCTGGCCACTGGCCTCACAGTGAAAAGCCCGAGGTCGTTTATAAAATCCTTACCGACTTTTTTGCCGCAGACTGAAGTACATCCAGCGCCTGCCGGTGCAGGCTAACGTTAGCCGCAGCAACAACCTGACCACCGTTATTCGCAGACTCTCCATGCCAGTCGGTCACCACACCACCAGCGTGTTCCACGATTGGTATCAGCGCCTGTATATCATAAAGACTGAGGTTTGATTCCACCACCAGATCAACATGACCTGCGGCCAGAAGACAATACGAATAACAATCACCACCGTAGCGCATCAGCCTGACAGAACTTGCCAGTTTTTGCTGTGCTGCAAATTCGTGCTGATCAAACATATCCGGTGCTGTAGACATCATGATCGCCTTCGCCAACTGCGAACAGTTGCTACAACGCAGGCTTGTATCAGTAGATAGATGGCGCAATACAGACTTACCATTCAGATCATCAGCAAAGTAGCGTTCACCGGTAAAAGGCTGATCCATCACCCCCACCACTGGCCTGTTGCCGTCAAACAGTGCTATCAACGTACCCCAGGTAGGCAAGCCTGAGATAAAGGCACGCGTGCCGTCGATTGGATCAAGTACCCAGGTGAAATTGCTGGTGCCTGACTTTGCACCATATTCCTCGCCGTAGATGCCATGGGTGGGATAATGCAAAAGGATTAAGTCACGCATTGCCGCCTCTGCCGCGCGATCTGCAATCGTCACCGGATCAAAGTTGTTGCCAGAGAGCTTGTTGTCAACATTCAACGATTGTCTAAAGTGTTGCAGTGTGATCCGGGACGCTGCATCTGCCAACTTGCAGGCAAACTGGAGTAATGAGTCGGCGCTGAACTCCTGATCTGCTGATGTGGTAGCTGGAACCCAGTCGCCGGACCGGGCGCCGGAACTGCCGGATTGAGTATCAGCCGGATTGTTTGTTGTCATAGTGCTTGTAGAATTCGCGCGTCGCACTCAGAGTATGCCTGCTTAGCCGGGGCACGACCAGAGGACAACTGGGTAATTTGATGTACACTTTAAGCCGTAACTGCCCGCTGATCGTAAAATCTCCTACACTTAAAAACAGCATCTGTCTTTCCGCAAATAAAGTAACTACTTCAGTCCAGCTATGACCAAATTATTCTCTGGCCGAGCGGCCAGCCTGATCGGACTTATCCTCGGTATATCCTCAATGGCGTTTGCCGTGGGGTATCTGCAAATGGTGCTTTATCTGGCACCGTGCTCGCTGTGCATTCTTGATCGCGCAGTGGTCATCGGCTTAATTGTTGTTTTTGCACAGGCACTGATTCACAACCCGTTGAATACTGGCCGAAAGGTCTATGCCAGCCTCGCGACACTGTTATCACTGACTGGCATCGGTATATGCGCAAGGCATGTCTGGCTACAGCACCAGCCGAAAGATGACGTACCTGAGTGTGGCCCCGGTTTCTGGCACATGCTGGAAAATCTGCCGTTCAAATCATTTTTGGATAAAATATTCAACAGCACCGGCGACTGTGCGAGTATTCAGGTTCAATTCCTGGGCTTATCATTGCCGGCATGGACTCTTGTTCTTTTCATCGTCTTTCTATTGATATCACTGGCGATGTTCTTTTCACCAGGCCGTCGCAACACAGACGCGTGAGGAATCCCGGGATTGACCCATGGTCGATTCCGGATGCATGCCTGGGGGTTAACCCCGGGGAGTTGCGCGCAGGGTTTGCGCCGGGGGCTTGAACCGGCGGCTTGAACCGGGGTTCAACAAGCACAAACCGTCTGGAACAGAGACCCGGTTACACATAAATATGAAGGTCACATTGAGGTAACATGGCAGATTCACTTCGCGATCAACTGATCGCTGCCGGCTTTGAAGCACCAAAAAAGCAGACCAAAAAAGCTGCAAAAGATAATCGCGGTCAAAAGAGTCGGCCTAAAAACAATAAAAAAAGACCAGGCTCCCCCAGCAATAAAAGCGCAGGCAAATCCGTATCTGCAAAGCCCACCAGCGACAAAAGCGCGGAAGCGGCAATACTTGAACGCAAGAAACTCAAAGCGCAAATAAAAGAGCTGATAGACAACAACAAGCTTGAGAACTGGAAAGGCGAAATTGCCTTTCGCTACACCGTAGAAAAACGTATCCGCGAGCTATATGTCAATGAAGATGCGCGTAAGCAACTAACCGATCGTGAGGTCGCAATCACTCGCCTCAATGGTGACACCTATCTGGTTCCCATTGCGATCGCTGCAGAAATAATAACAATCAATCCGCAGTGGAGTGTCTTCAACAATGCAGAAGATGACACCTCACAAAGTGCTTCAGATGATGACTACGCGGACTATCAGGTTCCGGATGATATCCAGTGGTAGTCAGCGTGCTGCACACGTCTGAGTAGCCCGGTATCAGCCTTTGCAACGGAACAGCGCAACTGATCAACGCAAATGGCCACCACAACTGAATAATTATGGCGCAAACATTTCTGTGGCATGACTATGAAACTTTCGGACGTGATCCGTTCCGGGAAAGGCCGGTACAGTTTGCATCCATAAGGACTGACGAAAATCTTGAGCCAATAGAAGATGGCACCATGATTTACTGCCGGCAGACCCCTGATTATCTGCCGGATCCGGGTTCGTGTTCGGTTCATGGCGTACTGCCGCAAACTGCCAACGCAGAGGGCTTGAGCGAATGGCAGTTTGCCAATTGCATTCATCAGCAAATGTCCGTTGCAGAAACCTGCACAGTGGGATTCAACAACATCAGATTTGACGATGAGTTCACCCGCCAAATGTTGTATCGCAATCTGTTCGACCCCTATGCGCGTGAATGGCAAAATCGCAACTCACGCTGGGACCTGATTGATGTGGTACGGCTTGCGCGTGCACTCCGACCGGAAGGTATTGAGTGGCCTTATACGGATGACAACAAACCGACAAATAAACTTGAGTTACTTACAGCGCTAAACGGCATTAATCACAGCGATGCTCATGATGCACTGGCAGATGTCAGAGCCACTATTGCAGTGGCGAAACTATTAAAGCAAAAACAGCCTAAGTTGTTTGAGTACGCCTACAACACTCGAAAAAAACAGTGGGTACTTGGTTCAGCACTCAGCCTGATTAAGCAGGAGCCAGTGCTGCACATTTCCGGCATGTACCCGGCGGCGGTCGGGCATTTATCAATGGTTGTTCCACTGAGTCAGCACCCGACCAACCCTAACGGAGTGCTGGTATACGATCTTCGTCATGATCCCGAAGATTTGATAAAGCTAACAGCGGAAGAATTAAAACAACGCATTTTTACCGCAGCTAAAGACCTGCCTGAAGGAAAAGAACGAATCGCGATCAAAACCGTACACGCGAACCGATGTCCGGTACTGGTACCGGTTAATACCCTTGATGATAAGACCGCCAGAAAGTGGCAGCTCGATCGCAATCAATGCCTCGAAAACCGGAAAAAGTTGCTGGCTGCTCAAAACCTGCTGCAAAAACTGGCAGAGGTGTTTACCCGTCACGACAAGTTCGCAAGCAATGATCCAGACCTCGCAATCTACTCCGGCAACTTTGCCAGTAGTCAGGACCGAAACACGATGAATGCCTTACATAACGATCTTAGTAAAGGCAAAACAGTTCAACACAGCAGTTACACTTTTAATGACGACAGGCTCAATGCGTTGTGCTTCAGGCTTGTGGCTCGCAACTGGCCAGAACAACTGACCAGTGATGATACTGATCAGTGGAAACACTTATGCCGACAACGTGTGCACAAAGGTGCAGACGGCTTCAGATCACTGCAACAGTACCGCGAGCTGATCGATGAAATTCGTGAAACTGCAAGCACACCTGAGGATTTTGAAAAAGCGGACCAGCTCGCAGAATATGGCGAGAGTGTCGCGGCTTATTCAGCACCTGCAATCACATAGCCTGAAATTACATAGACTTGTAAGCAGCACCTGCGTGCTTAGCCGGTATTTCCCTGAACATGCGTCCATCTGGTTCACATAACATTCATTTGCGCTTCAGGCGTCTTCGGTATTGTTATATAGTCAGGTCAGTAGAAACGTATAACGCGATCATGCAACACAGTTCTAAAATCGTACTGTTTCAATCACCTCCAGAGGCTTGCAGCTATCTGGAAAACCATGTTTCGCGAAACGTTTACGCCGATCCTTTTCGTCCGCCAACAATGCCACTTTACAACGGGCTGATTCAAAAAGGGTTCAGACGCAGTGGCGATTATCTTTATCGTCCTCACTGCGAGCAATGTGAAAAATGCATTTCCGCCAGAATCATCGTTGATGAATTCAAACCGAACCGTTCGCAAAAGCGCGCAATAAAAAATAACGATGACCTAACGTTCAATCGTGAAACCGCTGAATACACCGACGAATACTTTGAACTGTACTGTCACTACCTGAGCAGCCGCCATAAAGACGCTGGCATGGATAATCCAGAGCGTAGCGACTTTGAAAGATTTCTAATCAGTGAGTGGTGCGACACAGAGTTTTGCACGCTCAGACTCAACAAGCAACTCATTGCAGTTGCTGTTACTGATATCGTCAACACCGGCCTAAGTGCTGTGTACACATACTTTGATCCGGAATTTGCAGGTAGAAGCCTGGGCACTGCCTGCATAATGAAACAAATAGAAATGGCAGAGACCATGGATCTTGAATATGTTTACCTTGGCTACTGGATAGAAGAGTGTGAGAAGATGAGTTACAAATCAAACTACAAACCGCAGGAACGATACGTCAACGACAGCTGGGTTAAGGTGGCACTCTAGACAACACCTGCAGTCTGCGCGAATTACCCAATCCGCTGAGTTAAATCCAGTATGTGTGCCTGCTCATCTTCTGGACGTGTGGTTCTAATCTTTTGTATGCGGTCTACGTATTTTTTATAGAACTCGCGATTGCCCAAATCATCGCGGCCGAGTCTCGTGAACAGCCGCTCGGCATCACTCCACATTCCCTGTCGATAAAACTGCATGGCTTTGCTGTGCAACTGTAATCGCTCGTGTAACTGTGGTGACGCCTCTTCAACCGGACATACTGGCTCGAACAGCCTGACAAACCTTTGCCGTCCCTTAACATGCACGGTATCAAGCTCGCGGAACAGGTATTCGGGCACCTTAACTACTGTTGACTCAGAAGCGACGACAGGGATATCGTAATATCCGGTACATCGTTGTAAGCGATTAGCAGTATTCACCGGGTCACCAACTGCAGTGTAAGTCATGTGATACCGTGAACCCATGTGCCCCACATTGGCAAAGCCGGTTGATATACCAATGCCAATGGTGATCGGCGGCAATCCAAGACTTTGCATTTGCTGCGACAGTACGGCAACTTCGTCCTGAATTTTACGTGCCGCATGCATCGAGTCCGAGGCGTGACTGTCACTGCGTTCCGGAGCACCCCAGAATGCCATCACACTATCACCCATGTACTTGTCTACCGTACCGCCGTACTGATGAATAACTCGACTAACCACACCAAAATAGGCGTTTAACCAGTCTCTGAGTCGATCGGGGTTGAGGGTCTCGGCAATCGTTGTGAATTGTTTGATATCACAGAAGAGGATCGTCAGCTCCCGCGAATCACTGACTGCCGCCATACCAGATGGATTATCAATGTAATAGTTAGCCAGATTGGACGGTATGTAGTGTTTGAAAAATGCACTGACCTTGCGCTGGTGCATAATACGATGCGCTAAAACCCCGACCGTATAAGCGAGGAACACAACAATCATCATTGCGATGATCGCTGTAAAAGAGGGATCACTGCTGCTATCCGGTACAACATAGTAAACAGCCGCTACCAATAACACAGCAAGCGCAAACAGTGGCAGCGCCACTCTCATTGACAACAATGGAGCACCAAACGCCAGAGTGACTGCAATCAACAGGGACACCATTCCCCGCACTCCACTGTTGATCAGAGACTCAGCAGAGCCAACACTGATAGCCAGCGAAACAGGCGCCGATGAAAAATGCAGGCGCAATAAACCAAAACAAAAAACCACTGCCACAAGCAATGCGATCAGGCATATGGTCACATTTGTTGTGTAACGTCTGAGATTGGAAGTTATTTGCTGCAAGCTTCAGCCTTGAGGCCCGGAAAGGTCGATCATAGTGCCAATTAACTGGCGCATTGGTGCGCAAACAGCGCAAAACATTACACTGTGAGGCGGTTCTGGTTATTGGATTGCAAGCACTGTGCAAACTCGCTTGCAACACTCCTGCCGTGCGACCCGCTGGTCGCTGGCAAACTCATTGTACGGACCTGCAAATGCTACCCTCTGGCGATCTGTCACTTTAAACTCCGCTGATAACCCGGCTTACTTAATCTAGAACTATGAATGACGTCATCAAGCGCTGCATCGATCTATGCCAACCTGGAAAAAGCAGACTTGCGCTGCCTGAAGGTGAGGATCCTCGAATACAAGCAGCGGCAGTCGAGATACGGGCAAAACAAATAGCTTCTCCTGTGTTATTCGGTGACGATTCACACATTCGCTCCACTGCACAATCGAACGCAGTTGATCTAACCGGCATTGACGTCATTGATACTTCCAACCCTGTTCCCGCTCACCTGAGCGATGCACTGATTGGCAGGAAGAAAAAGATCACCGCTAATAATGTCGAAGAGTTTCTTCAGATGCCAATCTACCGCTCGGTGGCGATGATGCATTGCAATGAACTCGATGCCATGGTTGCCGGCGCTGTATTGCCAACAGCTAAAGTACTCGAAGCTTCATTTGCTGTCGGGTCTCAGCCAAACATCAAAACACTATCAAGCTTTTTTATTATGGACTTGAAAAATCAGGCAACTGGAGTGGCAGATACCCTCCTGTTTGCAGACTGTGCGCTGAATATCGCGCCGAGCAAAGAGCAGCTGGCAGAGATCGCTATCACTACTGCGCGCAGTGCAGAGAAATTACTTAAAACAGCACCCAGGGTGGCAATGTTGTCGTTCTCCACACACGGCAGTGCTCGCCATGCTGACGCTAGCAAAGTGGCAGAAGTGGTAGAAATTGTCCGCAGCCGTGCTCCTGACATCGCAATTGAAGGCGAAATTCAGGCAGATACAGCGCTCTCGGCGCTTGTCGCCAATAGTAAACTTGCCAATCCCGGTGACGTTGCCGGCCAGGCTAATGTATTGATTTTTCCCGACTTAAATTCAGGCAACATCGCATACAAGCTGGTGCAATACTGTGGTGGTGCACAGGCAACCGGACCAATATTGCAAGGATTCGCCAAACCTGTCTGCGATCTGTCACGCGGGGCCAGTGTTGACGACATCGTATCAGCCGCCGCCGTAACCGTTGCTCTTGGTGACCAGTAAACCTTGCCCGGTAAACCAGATGTAGTCACTAAAGCCCCGGCGGTCAGAGAGGCCCGGGATCAGCAAATTATGATCACTGATAATTGCACCTGAGATAACCACAATAATTGATCTGGAATAAACCACCCGCGCAAATCTGCACTATTATTAAATCTCTTCGGTATTAATCATCTCCGGTTAGTGATCATCGGAAAGACATTTTCCTGAAAGGCATTAATCCGCAACTCACCCAATTCATTCACACTGAACCACACGCAGTCATTGTTGAATTCTGAAGATTGACGCATACCATCACATGATGCGCGCCTTACCCGGGGCGCGCCGAACAATAAACCAGGCTGTATTTTCTAAATAGCCAACAGTACGTCGCCCGGCAACCCGCAAAACAGGATATTTATTCTTTTATGAGTAAAGACGACCCGCAAGTTCTGCCAAAGAAAAAACCGCATGGCACTGGTCTGATATTACCCGGACAGGCGCTGCCGTCCAAAATACTCATCCTGCCGGTATACGAAAGACCATTTTTTCCTGCCCAGATCCAGCCACTGGTAGTGGATAGAGACCACTGGCGGAGTACTTTCGAAAAATTACATGCAGATGATCAGCATGTAGTGGGGTTGATACATGTCAATGACGATGCGCAGGATATTCCCGACCCAACCGAATTCTCCCATACCGGTTGTGTGGTCAGGCTACACAACGTGGTGGAACAAGAATCCAACATTCAGTTTATTGCGCAGGGATTGCAACGTTTCACGATACGCAAGTGGTTGCGTAAAGCGCCACCGTTCGTAGCATCTGTGGACTATCCGCTGGAGCTTGAAGAAAACAGAGATGATGTAAAATCCTATGCCATGGCATTGATACAGGCAATTAAAGAACTGGTTCCTCTTAACCCACTCTACAACGAAGAACTGAAGAATTTTCTCAATCATTTCAATCTGAACGAACCATCGCCATTGGCTGACTTTGCGGCAGCAATTACCACTGCACCGGGTGAAGACTTACAAGAGGTGCTCGATACAATTCCAATGCTTCCGCGTATGGAGAAGGTATTACTGCTGCTGCGCAAAGAAATTGAAATGGCGCGTTTACAGGGCGAGATACGCCAGGAAGTGGAAAATAAAATCCACAAAAACCAGCGAGAGTTTTTTCTAAAAGAACAATTAAAAATTATCCAGCGCGAACTCGGTATCGCCAAAGATGATCGCACCGCTGATGTGGAACAATTTAACCAACGCATGGAGCAGCGGCATCCGCCTGAGCCTGTGCAAAAAAGATTTGAAGAGGAACTGCAAAAACTATCTGTACTTGAGACCGGCTCACCCGAATACGGTGTTACCCGAAATTACCTTGACTGGGTAACGAATGTCCCATGGGGAGTTCAGTCAGAAGACAAACTGAATCTGAAATCAGCTCGCAGAATTCTGAACCGTGATCACGCGGGTCTTGATGATGTTAAAGACCGCATTCTTGAATTTCTTGCACTCGGTGCATATCGGGGAGAAATTTCCGGTTCCATACTATTGTTGGTTGGGCCACCGGGTGTTGGCAAAACCTCAATCGGTCGTTCTATTGCAGACTCGCTGGGCCGAAAGTTTTACCGGTTCAGCCTTGGTGGCATGCGTGATGAAGCAGAAATCAAGGGTCATAGAAGAACTTATATTGGTGCGATGCCCGGCAAGCTTGTACAAGCACTAAAGGATGTGCAGGTAGACAACCCGGTCATCATGCTCGATGAAGTCGATAAAATCGGTGCCTCCTTCCAGGGAGATCCCGCTTCTGCCCTGCTGGAAGTACTCGATCCAGAGCAGAACAGCGAGTTCCTCGATCACTACCTCGATTTGCGCGTCGATCTGTCTAAAGTACTTTTTGTATGCACTGCAAATCAAATGGACACAATACCGCGACCGCTGCTTGATCGTATGGACGATATCCGTCTTGCAGGTTATTTACCTGAAGAAAAATTCAAGATTGCCACCAAACATCTCTGGCCACGACTGCTGGAACGCAACAAAGTGGCAAAATCAAAAATCACTCTGACCGATGCAGCGATTAAGACACTGATTGAAGGGTATGCGAGAGAGGCCGGAGTCAGAAATCTCGAAAAGTTGCTATCCAAAATCCTGCGTAAATCTGTAGTCAAACTACTGGACGGCAGTCGAAAGCTGACGATCAACGAAAAAACCTTGAAAGACCTGATTGGTCCACCTGTGTTCCGACAGGAAAGACAACTCAAAGGAGTAGGAGTGGTCACCGGTCTGGCATGGACCGCGATGGGGGGTGCCACACTGCCAGTAGAGGCAACAATAATTCACAACGAAAAGAACGGATTTAAACTGACCGGCAATCTGGGCAACGTGATGAAAGAGTCTGCGGAGATTGCCTATAGCTACGTTACATCAAACCTCAAAAGCTACAAAGTAAAAACCGATATCAGTAAAAGCTCTTTTGTGCATTTACATGTACCGGAAGGTGCAACTCCTAAAGACGGCCCGAGCGCGGGTATTACGATGGCAACGGCGCTGCTCTCTCTGGCTTTAAATAAAGAAATAAGTGCCACCATTGCCATGACAGGAGAACTGACACTCACCGGTCAGGTGTTACCGGTTGGTGGCATTAAAGAGAAGCTCATTGCCGCTAAACGATTGGGCATAAAAACAGCGATACTGCCGCTGGACAATCAGCGGGACTACGAGGAGCTTTCTGCTTCAGTCAGGCGCGGAATAAAAGTACATTTCGCCGATCAATTTGAAGATGTCAGCAATATTGTATTTAAGGGCGCGCTGCTTAAAAAGTAACGATTAAATTAGTATGGGCCAGCCGGACTTGCATTAATCCAACATCGTTGGCAAGTCCGTTTGCAAAATTATTTAGTCAGGTAACCGAGTTACTTTGCCAGGGGTACGGGCTGACACTGCCATCTATTTTTTTCAGATACTCTTTTAATTGCTGCTTATCACCAACCAGCTGCAACAGATAGGCTATGACGTTATTGGCTAAGCCTTTCTGCCACACACCCAGCGACTGATGCTCCTTTTGCACCCGGCGTAGCTGTTGGTAAATATCGGCAACAACCTGAGACTGACTGGCACTGATGCCATGGCTTATATCAGCAAAGGCAAGGCACTCGATATGCGTGATGATTCTTGCCATAGCAACGGTGGCATCGCTCCTGCCATCAACTGCATCTTCAACTATTGATACAAACTCGTTGGCCTGCGCGGGGGAACGTACCATAAATCTGGCGGCTGCTACCACACCGTGTAAATGCGTTGGATCATGTTGCAACAATAGCGTGAGGCTATTACCCAGATGCTCTGAGCCGAGACCGGCAAAACCTTTGGCCATAAGCAATCCGCAAAGTGCTTCCGGATTCTCCGGTTGCAGCCGTAGCGCCGAATTAAAATGCTTAAAGGCTTTTGCAATGGTGTTGGCAACCTGTTCATCAAGCGCGTCACCCGGTTGTAATCCCAATCGCTTGGCAAGGCACAACTTCACGTGACCCATCAGAATATGGCCATCCACACTATCAGGGTTGGCGTTAATGATTTCCTGCAACGCACGCTCGCTGACAGAGCTGTAATTCAGGTTTGCAAAAAAACCCTGCCGTTCAGTGGCTGTCATCGAGCTGAGCTTTTCACTCAGGGTATTCCAGCCACCGGATTTAATCAGGCTAATCGCGAAAACTGAATCACGAGGTGATACTGCGAAGTCATGAGTCAGGCGGCTGCAAAACCTTGATGCTCTGCTGCTGGTTAGCCCACCAGCACTGGAGTCGCTAGACTCGTCTGGATCTTTGGTTGCGTAGGTATCAATGAACCATGCGCAAAGATTCGCCAGTGCCATGGATAGACAGGCGGCAATGATGACGTCAATGCCCGGCTGAAATAAGTGCAGCGAAGCGAAGGCTATGGTTAACAGCGCTGCAAATAACGCGAAAGTCGAGCCACGCAGATCGAGCCTGTCAACAAGCAGATAGACTGTAGCAAACGCTGGGACAGCGAGCAGATAAATCAATTAGCGCTCCGGTACCGGACTTGGCCCGGCTCTGGTCAGGGTACTTCCAAGTGTATCGGAACCCCGGCGACCGCGTTGTGATACGCCAGTTGTTTGCCAAACATTAACTGTGGTCAAAGCAAATTGCCTTGTGTTTTTTTGATCTGCAAAACATCGGTTTCACCGACTGATCCACATACCTGCTGCTGCCGTGGTGAAAAGCTGGTAAAACCTGCAGTCACAAATGTTCTCAAATCCGTGGTCACACTGGAGCACACACTAACAGGGCACATTCCCTGTCACACCATCGCGCCAGTTTGCCAACGGCCTAAGCCGACATCGGATGCCTGCTACCACGCGCAGTTGTTTGTCGACTTGTGTCGCGATTGGTCTCATCGCGATTGATCTCAGGGCGACTGCCATAATGTAAAAACAAATATACCGCTATTTGATTGCCGAAAATCAGCGAGGCAAACCACAGGTGCAGAGGTTGAACAAATGCTGGAATATTCATGTGATTCATAACCACACCGATCAACACAGTGAAGAGGATCAACGCACCTTGCATCAGACCCAACAACCGCATGGGATTGGAACGTGGAATATTTTTCCAGATCTGATAGACCAACCAAAGGTTAACCGCCATGATCAACCACGAGAATGATCGATGGACGATAAAAATCAAAGGCAGCTTTTCAATCCATGCGCTTCGCATCGCCTCACCCCGGGCGATTAGGTCGATAGACTCGCGAACCTGGGTTCCCATGATCATCTGTAGCAGCGTCATGGCCATTGCAAGAATCAATATTTTTTTAAACACAACGGGTAGTTCTTTTAAGCCACTGGCCGGAATGAGTTCACGTTGCGATCTGATAACTGCCCAGATAAGCATCGCAACGATTGCCTGAGCCATCAGCATGTGCAGTGTGATCATTCCCGGGTGAAGGTTACTGGCCACCACTCGTGACCCAAGCCAGCCCTGAAACACGACTGCAAAGAATGCCGCCACCGACAGACCAGTGACGAGGGGATTTACTTTTCTAAAGTGCCGCGACGCAATCATGGTAAATAAAATCAACAACCCGATAGTGACACCAACCAGACGGTTGGCGTATTCAATCCAGGTTTTGGTGGCATTGAACTCAGTGTCGGCGTAACCACGGTCAGCGTATATTTGCTGATAGTTCTCCGGCAGCTCACTGACATCAAGCGGCGGAATCCATTGCCCGAAGCATGTTGGCCAGTCCGGGCACCCCATGCCCGCTCCAGACGCGCGCACCGCCCCACCAATCAAAATCAAAAAGTACACAGCCGAGACGGTGAGAATTCCAAGGCGGCGGAATCGCCGGAGTTTGATTTCATTGATCATGCGAGTAGTGTAGCGCAAGTGGTGTATTCAACCGGTGGATGAGGCCGGCTGGCAGTTAGGGAACCCTCCGTTTCAAGCGGCGTTCCAGCGAGTGAAAAATATGATGGTCAGAGTCAAAAGCCCGATTCGGGTGGCCAAAGTCAAACAAAAAGTTGCACGGTTACGCAATCTAGATGAGCACTTTTCCAAAGAATTCAACACCCTCAACTCGCGTGCAAGTGTTCTATATCACCGGGCAAACACCTACCCGCTAAACTCCGGAAAGCTGACGAGTGGCGACACAAAAATGGTGCGCACTGACAACACTCACAAACGCTACCTCAATTTAGTTGTAAACTGCCGTGCCGCTGCCTTCAAAAAGTGCGCCGGATAAACTCAGCCAGTTTATCAGTATTATAAAAATGAAAAACCGATTGGTATGAACACAAAACAACAAACGAGCGAGTCAGTGATGCCGTTGACCCTGCAGCAGCTTCTTGAGCTGAAATTCACCACGGCACATTTTTCTTTGCAGGAAGATGCAAAGCAACCGGTGAGTATGACTCCGGTGATGCAGATTTACTCCGACCAACTGCAGGATATCGGATTCAGTTTTTCTCATGAGCTGCTGGTTGAACACTGCATAGGCAAGCCCTTCCATCAGCCTGCGCGAATGTTGGTGTACCTGAACGCATCACAAAGCGCTTACGCAATTCTCACCGACCTCTACCACGTGAAAAGCTGGGTGTACTTCACCAACTATTTTGCCGGTGAAAGAAGAGCTATCACAACCTGCCAGCCCGGTGCGCTAAAGCCGGGCTCAGCCCGGAACATCTCCACTTCTGCGGCAGGTTTTGAGCTGCAGGAAACCAGCGCAACGAAACTTAAATCGCAATGGCACAAACACCAGAACTTTATTTCCTCGAAGTTCGCCACTGAAAAAGCGCTGCAGATGGATCCTCATCAACACCTTGAAGCTGAACGTGAAGCGTATAGGAAGTACACCGAGTTCCTGCTTGATTGTGTCGTCCTCAGACAATCAGATACCCAGTTGGTTGGCTTCACACACACTGGCGCCAGTGGTTATCTTGATGCAATAACGTCAAAGTCCGCGAAAAGACCGAATCCGAAAATCGACAGATTGGTAAGCGGTACAGGCACTTCCACAGTGCGCAGGCTACTGAATTTTCAAATGGCGGCATTGGCTGCAAGTGCTGCCCTGCTGGTTTTTCTTGTCTATCAATTTGCAACGCTGAATCTCAATCCCACAGCAGATACACTAACAGCGAGTATTCCTGCTGCCACCGAAACGCCAGTCAACCAACCAGCCTCAATCGCAGTAGCACCCGCAGATGATCCTGATCGGCAGCCGGTTTCAAAAGCAACAGCAGGCATCAACACAGAGAATCAGGTTAAAGATGCACTGGATGATGTTTTGGCGATCAATTCGGCGCCTGGCGATGCAGCATTGCCAGAACGGTACGTTATTGCCTCTGAAGAGGATGAGATGTGGCGCATCGCAGTAGAAAACGCCGAATTTTACTTAATGTCTAACGACGGTGATCCTGCACCGTGGATTCGCACGGCGCGCAAAATGGCAGCTGGCTTTATCGCTGACGACCCTCGTCTGGCACGCACTCACTTTCTGGCAGCAATGCTTGAGCGCGATCCACAGATTGCAGAGCAGCAGTACAATCGGGCGCTTAGCATTCAAACCAAAACACTGGGCTTGTATCACACCGAGACTGCACAAACACTCGAAGCGCTGGCATGGGTCGCCGAAGGGGCTCGCGATGACCTTGAAGAGGCAATTACACATCAAAAGCTGGCGCTGAATGTTTATCGCAGCATCTTTGGTGAAGAGGCTGAGGACACGCGCGCTGCACGCTGGAAGTTACAGTATTTCGAGGACCGACTCGAGGGCCGACGGCCTAAATCGGAAGATAACCGCCGACTACTGCCGGCGCTGGCACGATTCAGCCGCTAACTTCTGACGGCTGGCGAAAGTCAGCCGATCAATTCTGAATCTGCATGACTGAATCTGTATGCCTGAATCTGTATGGAAGGCGAAGCTGCAGTCATCCGTGCCTCAGGATTTCCGTGCAATGAAGTTCTCAATGGCCTCAACACTGAGCATGCCTGGGTTGTTACCGAGCAACTCACCTTCGGGACTAAACAGAAGGTAGGTCGGCGTACCGCGCAGTGTGTCTTCAGTAACGCTGTAGTAGTACGATGAAATAATGATTCCGTCCGAGACATAACTCGGAAAGCTTGGCTTGGTCTCCTTTATATACTGCCGGATGGCATCCATTTCCTCAGGCCCGTCTAAAGCCACACCAATTACCTCTGCCTTGCTGTTCTTGTATTTCTCGTGAAATGCAGACATGTCCGGCTTTTGCAGCTTGCAGATGTGACAGTCAGTTGCCCAGAACATAACCAGTGTCCACTTGCCCTGGCCGGTCAGGTCCTCAAGCTTCAGCTGTTCGCCAGTGTCGACAGACTGCATTTCCATGGCGTTAACAGCCCCACAGGCAACCAGCAACCACGACGCCAGCACAGCCCGAAGAAAAACTGATCTGACAGACGCAGGTTTGTAGGAGATGGTGTTCATATCTGGTTTCCAGTGGGACTTACTCATAGACGCACGAAAGAGCAAAATACTTCCGCAGCAATGTGACTATCTGACAAAGTTTACAAAAAATCTGCAGATTGCGCGTGTCTGAGCAGCAACACAATTTGCGGGCCAAACACGGTGATACCTAAATTACCTTCCGACCACGTAGTGAAGATATTTCATCGTCACTCAAACCCAACACAGCCGACAGAACGTCATTGGTGTGTTGCCCAAGTGCTGGCCCGCCCTGCTCTGTTTTTCCGGGTGTGTCGCTGAGCTTTGGATGAATTGCTGCGACCTGCAATTCGCCTCCGGAGTAGCTCACAGGTTCAAACGAACCGCGGGCGTGGTAATGCGGATCTTTGAACATATCCTCGACGCTATAAATTGGCCCACTGGGAACCGCAGCATCAGCAAGAATCCTGAGCACCTCGGCAGAGTCATGTAAATTCACCCAGCGGTTAATGGCCTGATCAACCTCTGCTTCGTGCTTTACACGTCCGGCGTTATCAGCCAATCGTTCATCATTGGCCAGATCCTCACGGCCTGCACAAGTCATCAGGCGCTTGTAGATTGAATCGCCATTACCTCCGATCACCACGTACTTACCGTCTGCACACAGGTAAGTATTGGTGGGGACAATGCCGGTCAGAGTCGAGCCAGAGGGCTGGCGAACAATCTGCTCGGCAGAGTACTCAGGCACCACGGATTCCATCATGTTGTACACAGATTCAAATATTGAAACATCCACGACCTGGCCGCGACCGGATCGGGTACGACCAAACAATGCCAACAGCACTCCGATTACCGCATGCATAGCAGCCAATGTGTCTCCAAGGCTCAGGTTAGGTCTGACCGGTGGCCTGTCGCTAAACCCGTTTATGTAGCGGAAGCCACCATATGCCTCACAAGCTGAAGCATAGCCGGGTTGCGATGCACGCGGACCATCCTGCCCGTAGCCACTCACTCGCGTGAAAATCAGCTGCGGATGAATTTCACGCATAGTCGCTGGATCCATGCCCCATTTTTCCAGTGTTCCGGGGCGAAAGTTCTCGACCACAACATCGACTTCTGCCATCAGACGTCTGACAAGATCCCTGCCCTCATCAGTTCTGAGGTTAACAGTGACCGATTTTTTATTGCGAGCAATGCTTTGCCACCAATAAGAAGTACCGGTTGAGTCGAGCTTACGCCAGCTTCGAATTGGATCACCACTACCAGGTGGTTCTATCTTTATGACCTCTGCGCCAAAATACGCCAACACACAGCCTGCCTGGGGTCCGGCAATCAGCTGCCCAAGCTCCAGTACTTTTATTCCCGCTAAAGGGCGTTGATCTTCCTGCATGAAACACTCCCGGCTTCGATTCGGTCCGGCACTATACCTTGCGCTTTTTAACTACGTACAGCCTGGAAGATTTGTAAACTATGGCTACCACGCAGCGTGGCATATAACAGAGTGAAGCAGGTTAAGTTCACCCGAATTCCCCATAACCACGCTGTTTCGATCCAGCAGCCACAGGCCCGAGCGAAGGCGAACAGCACGCCCGATTCATGCCTTGTTCACAGAATTGGCAAGTTGCGGGAAAGTAGTTTTCTGACTTTGACTCTCTGCTTCAACGAGCATGTATTCTTTTAAGTTATTGTTTATAATAATTAAATGTCAACATTCAGTCAGAAAATTACATCAACTTCAGCACATGCAGCCGATCGCGCCGACGACCGGTGAATACAGCAATGGTTCATTTCAAGCGATGAATCTCATTGAATAAAACCCGAAAACTGTTACTATTTCGCCACCAGAATGACTAAACGGATACATTCTGAAACAGACTGTCAATTTTATGACGTCCCGCGAAGAAACTGCTAGCGTATTTGGTTAACCTTGGACTTCAGTGTTGTCCTTCACGCGGACACCAACGGACCATGTTAACAAGCGCTAACGTCGACCAGGAAGTCGACGTGCGACGTAATCGGAAGTTATCGCTGCATGAACACAACTCCAAGTAACGACAATAAACACGCGGATACGCGTCGTGTTGCCCGCAAGCACGCGCCCGAAGATCGCAGTGTTCTCGTATGCGACCTGAGTCAATCTCATACCAACACGGCATCGGCGATTGCAGCTGCCGGATGGCAGACCGACAACGCCGGCAGCATCCCCGCAGCCGAAAAACTGCTTTATAGCAATGAATACCATGTTGGCCTGGTATTCATCACCACTGCAGGGCAGATTTCTGATCTTGAGGCACTGCTTTCAAAACATCAATTGCACTGGGTGGCGGTAGTTGAGGCGAACCTTATCAGCCAGGTAAATGTTGCTGCATTGATTTCAGACTACTGTTACGACTATCACACCCTACCGTGTGATGAGACCATGCTCGCTACAACGCTCGGACACGCTTATGGCATGTCAATGTTGCGGCCGAAGCCTGCGATAGAAGACATCATCGCAGACGAAGACACCAAAATGGTTGGCAAGAGCGCTTTGATGCTCAATCTCTACGCCACTATTAAGAAGTCCGCAAGAGTGGATGCGCCTGTAATGATCACCGGTGAAACCGGTACTGGCAAAGAACTGGTAGGGCGTGCATTGCACAATCTTTCACCCAGAGCAGACGGACCATTCATTGCGGTAAGCTGCGCCACTATCCCTGAAAATCAAATCGGTGCCGCACTTTTTGGCACGGAATCAGAAGCCGGTAAGCTCGAAGACGCTAATGGCGGCTCACTTTTCCTGGATTCCATCACCGACCTTCCTGCAACTCATCAGATGTTACTGTTGCGATTTATGCAATCAGGCCAGATAGAGGATCACAGAGGCGGTCAACGCAGCATCAATGTTCGAATTATCACGTCAAGTAATAACAGTATTGATGACGCGGTTAAGAACGGCGCCTTTCGTGAAGATCTCTACTATCGTTTAAATATACTCCACATCGAGATTCCGGCGTTGCGGGATCGCATTGGTGATGTTGATAGCCTTGCACAGTTCTTCTTTGACAAATTCTCAAGCGAGTCACCGGGCCGTATCAAGGGCTTTTCGCAACAAGCAAAAATTGCAATGCATCAGCATCAATGGCCGGGCAATGTTCGCGAGTTACTGAACCGTGTACGACAATCTCTGGTGATGTGTGAAAGCAGTCTGATTCAGGCTGGCGACCTTGGGCTTGGCTCAGACAGTCACGCCGATGCTGAAAACAACGCACCCACCAACCTTGACGAAGTACGGGCAAAAGCGGAAGGAGATTTCATTCGCAAGGCGTTAGAACGCAACTACAACAATGTGACAGAAACTGCCGGACAGCTGGGAGTTTCAAGAGTAACGTTATACCGACTGATGAAGAAATATGGCGTGAACATCGCCGGTAGTGGCCGACGTAGTGCGGCAACCAGTAAGTAAACTTACAAAGCATCTTGTACAAAAAAGCCGGATTTCATCCGGCTTTTTTTGTGCCTGTTTTTATTGATCATCTCTAATTGATCATCTCTAATTAATCATCCCTGTGCTTCTGTGATCAATTAGGGTGTAAAGGAATACAGCCGATCTATCTAATCCAGATATTTAGCTGCATTTGCTCGTTGCAGCCATCTTTCAATAAACCGCTCTACGCCTGCCTCTGCCGCCAGTCCGAACTTCTCGGGCAACGACTTTTTGCTTTCAAACTTCACCCGGTAGACATCGGCATTTTCACAGCTCTTCACGATGTATTCATCACTGGTCAGTATCTCATCAACCAGTTTCATACCAATTGCTTCCTGACCACTCCAGGTTTCACCAGTAGCAACTGACGCAATGTCTGTTTGCGGCCGATATCTGGAAATAAAGTTTTTGAATTGATCGTGGATAACCTGAATATCTGCAAGAAACTTCTCGCGACCTTTATCAGTATTTTCCCCCATGACTGTCAGGGTTCTTTTGTATTCACCCGCAGTCAGAAGCTCTACATCGACATCATGCTTCTTTAACAAACGGTGAATGTTTGGAATTTGCGCCATAACACCGATTGAACCAATTATTGCAAACGGTGCGGCGATGATTTTATTTGCGACGCAGGCCATCAGGTAGCCACCGCTGGCCGCAACCTTATCAACACAAACAGTCAGATTAATATTTTTGCTTCTAATGCGATCCAGCTGTGCTGCGGCCAAACCATAACCGTGTACGGTACCGCCACCACTTTCAATAGTGATCAGTACTTCGTCAAAGACATCTGCAATCGACAAGACGGTGGTAATCTCGCGACGCAAACCGCTGACCTGACTTGCCTTGATATCGCCTTTAAAATCGAGCACAAAAACGCGCTGGCGCTTTTTTTCATCAACGATCGTCTCACCATCACCACGATTTTTTGCAGCAATCTTTGAAGCTTTGCGCTTTTCCTTTGCTTCAAGCTTTTTTTGTTTTTTCTTATTTTTAAATGTGTCTTTCAGATCATCGCGGTTAAGCACAACCGAGTACATTGCTTCTTTATTGTTTTCCAGCACTTCGTTGATATGAGTGACCGAAATACTTCCCTTCTCACGCCGGCCTCCCTTGCCGCCCAGCACAGACATAAAAAAGATAACCACCAGCACAAACACAAGGAATGTCACCAGCTTGGCCAGAAAGAGACCGTAACTTAGAAAAAACTCACCCACTTTTGTATCCTTTGCTGTTATCTGCTTCTGTTATCCGCGCTGGTGTATTCAATTTGGTTTGTCCAAACCGGTGTTATCCACACCGGGCTGAGCCTGCTGAATGCTCATTTCCTTATAAACCAGCACTGATGGATTCTCGGGTTTCTGGCGAAATCCCGTTGAATGCTCCACCGGGAACGCTCGTCAACCCGGTACTTTTCCGATATTTTCTGTGCCAATTTAAAGCGACGATAATTATTCGAAAATACCAGCGTGCCAGTATCACTGAGTATAGCCATACAATCATCAATCATCGACTCATGATTTTTTTGTACATCCCAGTCGTGCTGCATTGAGGTTGAGTTTGAAAATGTAGGCGGATCAAGAAAAATAATATCGAATTCCTGCTGTTCTTTGCCCTGTTGTTTCACCCACTCATTGCAGTCCGCCTTTACCAGTTGGTGCTGGTTAAAGTCAATGTTATTGAGCAGGTAGTTATTTCTGGCCCACTCGAGATAGCCAGAAGACAAATCGACACTGACACTGGATTTTGCCCCACCCACCGCAGCATGCACAGTTGCGGCGGCTGTGTAGCAATACAGATTTAGGAATCTTTGGTTACGTGCCTCTTTCGCTATCCACTGGCGTATTTTCCGATGATCCAGAAACAGGCCGGTATCGAGGTAGTCGTGAAGATTAACTAACAGACGACAATTTCCCTCTGTCACCTGATGATACTGGTTAGTTTTCTCAACACGCTGGTACTGGGATTCCCCTCGCTGCTTTTGACGCCGCTTGATCGCCAGATTTGCAGGATTGCACTGCAGCAACTCACACACCACTGGTGCGGCGGCATCGAGCCTGCTTTGCGCCAGTACCGGATCAATATGCGAAGGAGCGCGGTACTCCTGCATACTGGCAATCGGGCCATTGGCAGATTGATAAACATCCAGTGCAAATGCAAAATCCGGCAGGTCAGCATCATAGATGCGGTAATTTGTAACGGAGGCAGACTTAAGCCAACCGTTAATGGCGCGAATATTCTTTTTTAACCTCAAACGAAAAGGCTCTATGTCAATCTTGATCCCGCTGAGCTCTGCGCGTTGCCACACATTACCAGTGTCTGTTTTTTCAGGCGGGTTATCGGCAGCAACCGGCTTTTTCAATTCGCTCAGGTTTTCATTGGCGGCTGTTGCCAACGGTGGCATGTTTGATTTGATCAGCTTGCAATCGATATCACCATTGCGACACTCCATCAGCACTTGTCTGGGCAATCCGGTACGGTGAAACAATGACGGATTGCCGGTAAACAGCGCAAGATCCCAGTTGGGTGTTTTACGACGTAAGGCTCTGCCGAGCTTGCTGTAAAAAACGCCAATGGTCTTTTCGTCTTCCAGACGCTCGCCGTAGGGCGGATTAACCGCGACCAGCCCCGGACCCTTAGAAACTGCATGATCATCAGCAAAAAAATCGGCCTGCCTGACCGTAATAACTGATTCGAGCCCTGCGGCTGCAATATTGGTTCTGGCAGCCTCAACCGCTTTGGGATCGATATCAAAGCCGGTAATGGCAGGCAGGTTAGTTAATCCACTTAACTTTTCCTGTTCAGCTTGTTGCCGCACACTTTGCCAGATCTGTTCATCATGCTGGCGCCAGGATAAAAAGCCGTAATAATCCCGGTTCAAACCCGGTGCGTAATTCGCTGCCATCATCGCCGCTTCTATCAGCAATGTTCCAGATCCACACATGGGGTCGAACAACGGTGCACCGCGCTTAGCCACATCAGGCCAACGCGCCTGCAGCAAAATACATGCGGCCAGATTTTCTTTTAACGGTGCTTCTGCACCCAGTTTTCTATAGTTTCGACGATGCAGGCTGCTGCCTGCCATATCGAGTGCTATGCGTGCACGATTTTTAAATAGATAAACATTAATACGGATATCCGGCGCCACACGATCAACACCGGGACGTTTACCGTGTTTTTCTCTGAACTGATCCACAACAGCATCTTTACTGAGTTGTGCACCGTATTGACTGTGCGTGATGCAGGAACTCTGACAAAAGAAATCCACTGCCAGTGTTCCATCTACTGAAAGATGATGATCCCACTCGATTTGCTTTACCGATTCATAAAAGCTTTTTTCATCGGTGATTTTGAAGGCAGCAAGCGGATACAAAACCCGATTAGCAACACGCGACCACAAACACACATGGTAAATATCTGCCAGAGACAGTTCGCAATCAACTCCGGCACGCCTGACTTTTAAAGAGGCCGGCGTGTCGAGCGGCATAGCTTTTAGTTCATGCAGCAGTAACGGTTCTAAACCTGTGGGGCAGGCAATAAAACACTTTTTAGTAGAGGAAGACAATGGCCGGACATCTGAAACAGGGTGGCAACACACTACCGCGCAGCCACAACAAGGTAAAGAAAATTATAGGTGATGCGGTGGCTTACCGGGTATCTGAAATGCTGCTTTAGACTTTGCGCCGATCCACATCCGGCCAGATATTGCCATGCTCTGTGATTTCACCACCCGGCCCAAGGCGACTGTAGCGGCAAGTAATCTCATGAAGCCGCTCAGCAAGACCGGCATCAACCTGTGACCAGTCGAATCGCCACTGCCAGTTACCATCGATAGTGCCGGGCAGGTTCATTCGATTACCCTCACCCAGACCAAGCACATCCTGCATTGGAATAATGGCAGTTTTTGCAACCGACATCATCGCACTACGTATGAGCGGCCACGGCATATCATGATCACTGCACTCAAGGTAACTGCACACCTGCTGTTTAGCTTCTTCACTCTCTGAGTGAAACCACGAGCGCGTGGTGTCGTTATCGTGTGTGCCGGTGTAGACCACTGTGTCTTCGCTGTGGTTGTGTGGAAGGTGGTAATTTACTGCATCACCATCAAAAGCAAATTGCAATACTTTCATGCCTGGCAGCGAAAACTGCTTTCGCAGAAGATCTACTTCTTCGGTAATGATACCCAGGTCTTCGGCCACCAACGGCATATCGGTAAAGTGCTTTTGGATAGTTGAGAGTAACTCTGCACCGGGCGTTTTAACCCACTGTCCGTCTTTCGCTGTCCTTGCTGTAACCGGTACCTCCCAACATGCTTCAAGCCCACGAAAGTGATCGATTCGAACCATATCGAAGATGCTGAAGTGGGTTCGCAGCCGGTCTGTCCACCACGCAAACTCTGTTTTTTTCAGGTAGTCCCAGTCATAAAGGGGATTGCCCCACAACTGTCCGTCATCAGTGAACGCATCAGGCGGCACACCGGCCACCACACTGCCCACGCCATCTGCGTCTACAGTAAATACTTCTCTGTGTGCCCATACGTCAGCACTGTCCTGCGAGACAAAAATCGGCAGATCACCAAAGATATAAACGCCGTGTTGATGGGCAAAGCTGCGCAGTTCACGCCATTGCCTGAAGAACAAGTACTGTTCAAAGCGACGTAACTCCAGTTGCTCTTCATGACCTTGAAGTGCGGCGTTTACTGCCGAAGGGTCGCAACGTCGCAACGCTTCAGGCCAGTGCATCCATCCGGCACCGTCTTCAAGTTGTTTGATAACTATAAAATTGACATAGTCCTCAAGCCAGTAACGCTGGCCACGTACAAATCGATCAAAATCACTTCGGGTTGCCTCATCAATGCTGGCAAGTGCTCTGGCACATGCTCGTTCCAGAGTTTCAGCACGCCACTCGCGCGAGCTTTCAGCGCTACCCCAGACCTCAGGCTCCAGCCAGCCTCTGTCTACCAACCAATCGAGACTGATCAGCAATGTATTACCGGCATGCGTCGAGAGACACTGGTAGGGGCTGCCATCTTCATGGGTTACACCCAGTGGCATCATTTGCCAGATGCTCTGACCAGACGCTGCCAAAAACTCCACGAAGCGAAAAGCGTTGTGAGAGAAATCACCCGCCTGCCATGGACCTGGTAACGATGTCGGGTGCAACAATACTCCACTGCGGCGATCTTTAAACGGGCTGTGCAGTCTCAATGCAAAGTGACTCTAAAATGGATAACAGGTGGTTGATAAACACATTGGACGGGAAGAGGTATGATCCGTGTAGTCAAATTCAACCGAACCAAAGCATTAATTTATTCGTGATTAAACTTTTGACCGCGCCAGCTTTGCAGTGAGAATTTAACGCGCTCGGGCCAGGCACAAACCTTTTTTTTACAACGTGCTAAACCACTCGATGCAACGACTGGCCCAACATATCGGGCGTGACCAGCGTGATGCCGTTGGGCGATACGTGGTACTTCTTACTGTCTGCTTCTCTGTCGAATCCAATTTTCGTGCCTTGCGGAATCACACAGCCTTTATCAACCACTGCATTCTTAATTTCACAATTCCTGTTAACTACCACATCGGGTAGTAAAACTGATCGCTCGACCACTGAGAATTCATCTATTGTTACATTGGAAAACAAGAGCGACTCGCGCACTTCGGCACCGGAAATAATACAGCCACCAGAGACCATAGAATCAGTGGCAATACCTTTTTTATCATCTGAATTAAAAACAAACTTTGCCGGTGGTGCTTGCTCCTGGTGTGTCCATATTGGCCAGTCTTTATCGTAAAGATTCAGATCGGGTACAACATTGGTCAGCTCAAGATTGGCTTGCCAGAAAGAATCCACCGTACCGACATCTTTCCAATAGCTTTGCTCACCGCTTTGTTTGTCAAGGAAGGAGTATCCGAATACACGGCTGGTCTCGATGACTTTGGGAATAATATCTTTGCCAAAGTCATGTGATGAGTTTTCGTTTTTATGGTCTTGTATCAACTCCCGAACCAAAAATTCCACATCAAAGATATAAATACCCATTGAGGCAAGTGAAATACCCGGCTTACCGGCAAGTTCAGCCGGATTTTCCGGCTTCTCCTGAAAGGCTTTTATTGAGCCGTCTTCAGCCATATCCATCACCCCGAATGCACTGGCATCGGCAATTGGCACTTCGATACAACCAACCGTTAAATCAGATTGCTGCGCAACGTGATAGGCGAGCATCGGCCCGTAATCCATCTTGTAAACGTGATCACCTGCAAGCACGACAACATGTTTTGGCCCAAGGCTGCGAATAATATCGATGTTTTGAAACACCGCGTCTGCTGTGCCTTGGTACCAGGAGTTTTCATCCGTACGCTGCTGCGCAGGGAGCAATTCGATAAACGGCCCGAAGTCGCCACCAATCATGCCCCAGCCGCGCTGTATATGGCGGATAAGCGAGTGCGCTTTGTACTGAGTAAGCACGCCAACCCGACGAATACCTGAGTTCAAACAATTCGAAAGGGGAAAATCGACAATACGAAACTTGCCACCAAAAGGCACTGCAGGCTTGGCGCGCCAGTCGGTCAGGTTCTCAAGCCGTGAGCCGCGCCCACCCGCCAACACCAGTGCCATGGTGTCTCGCGTCAGGCGGCTAACAAAACGGCCAGTCGGGGTAGGATTCTGATTCTGCACATTGATTGTCATAACTAGTTTCCTGTCCCGTTTTTCCTACGACGTGGATCAACTAATAACACGTACTGTATTTGCAAATCTATCTAAAAAGTCGCACTCTGTCTGAGAAGAGCAACCCGCCGTGGATCCAGGCCAGTGACTACTTAAGCTATGCTATGCAAACCTGATCAGAAGATGTTGGCTCCAATATATCAATGAATTCGGACAATGAACAACTAAATCAAACTGATTCCGGGGCATCAATGCCTGACGGCTTGCAGCGAATAAGTGAAGCCAGGCACCACGATCCGTTTTCATTGCTTGGAAAGCACGATGACTGTATCCGGGTTTTTATCCCCGGCGCCAGTCAGGTTGAGCTAGCTGAACCAGGGAAAGCATCGCGCTCTTTTACTCGTCTCAAAGGTACCGATTTCTTTGAAATTCCGATCACAGATGCGCCGGCACAGTATCAACTGAAAGTTACCGACAGCAACGGTAATCTTTACACCAGAGAAGATCCGTACCGGTTTGGCCCGCAGCTGGGTGATATTGATCTTTACCTGTTTAACGCAGGCAAACACTGGCAGCTGTATAACATGCTGGGTGCGCACCTTCACTCTGTTGATGGCGTTGAAGGTGTTTTGTTTGCAGTCTGGGCGCCAGCGGCTGAGCGCGTTAGTGTAGTCGGTGACTTTAACCAATGGGATGGTAGAGTCCATGCCATGCGCAGCCGCGGTGCAAGCGGTGTCTGGGAGTTGTTTCTGCCAGACATAACAGCAGGTACACACTACAAGTTTGAGATTCGCAACAGACACGGTGCGGTAGTTCTCAAACAGGATCCGTTCGGAAATCAGTTTGAACTCAGACCGGCAACAGCATCAATTGTTACTGCCAGCACTTTTCAATGGACTGACGAAAACTGGATAAATAAAAGAGCCAGTGCAAAATGGCAGCATAACCCCTGCTCTATTTATGAAGTACATCTTGGCTCGTGGCAACAAACTGACGACCACAATTTTCACAACTACAAAAGACTGGCACACAAACTCGTTGAGTACGTCCGGTACATGGGCTTTACTCATATAGAGTTATTACCCATCACAGAGCATCCACTCGATGACTCATGGGGTTATCAGGTCACCGGTTACTTTGCAGCGACAAGTCGTTTTGGCACACCGGATGAACTACGTTATTTCATTGACCACTGCCACGAACACAATATCGGTGTACTACTTGACTGGGTACCAGCACACTTTCCTCGTGATGCTCATGCACTGGCGCAGTTTGATGGTACGGCCCTGTTTGAACATGAAGACCCGAGACTTGGCGAACATCGCGACTGGGGCACTCTGATATTCAACTATGGCCGCAATGAGGTAAAGAACTTCCTGATTGCCTCAGCGCTCTACTGGCTCAGAGAATTCCACATAGATGGTCTCAGGGTTGATGCCGTTGCAAGCATGCTGTACCTCGATTACTCACGTGAAGAAGGTGACTGGCTACCCAACCATACAGGTGGACGCGAAAACCTCGAAGCGATCGAGTTTCTTAAAGAATTGAATAGTGTCACGCAAACCGAACTACCAGGCACTATTATTATTGCTGAAGAAAGCACCTCATGGCCACAGGTTTCCAGACCACCGGAGCACGGTGGACTTGGCTTTACCATGAAGTGGAACATGGGCTGGATGCACGATTCCCTGGAGTACATGCAGCACGATTCAATTCACCGAAAGTATCACCATCACACCATGACCTTCGGATTGCTCTACGCATTTACCGAAAACTTTGTTCTGCCATACAGCCACGATGAAGTGGTACATGGCAAAGGTTCCATGCTGACCAAAATGCCTGGCGATGACTGGCAGCAATTTGCCAATTTACGCCTGCTCTACGGCATGCAGTTCACGCTGCCCGGCAAGAAGCTGTTGTTTCAGGGGCTTGAGTTCGCACAACGCCAGGAGTGGAATTGCAAAACCTCACTTGACTGGCATCTGACAGACGCACCCGCTCACAGAGGGATGATGACTCTGGTTGCAGACTTGAACCATCTGTACCAGAAACACTTATCGTTACATCAACTGGATTTTGATGAGGCAGGATTTGAGTGGATTAATGCCAATGACGTTGAAAATTCTACATTCAGCTTTTACCGTCACTCAAAGGACCGCGCTGAGTCGCTGGTAGTGATACTCAACTGCACGCCAGTTTCCCGCGACAACTACAAACTGGCGGTCGATGCTGCAGGCAGCTATCTGGAGATTTTTAATTCCGATGCCGAAAAATACGGTGGCAGTAACTTCACCAACCACGAAGTGATAATGAGCCACCCCCAGCCAGTTATGGGACGCGACCATTCGCTATCGGTGAAGCTCCCACCTTTGGGTGCCGTGGTGCTAAAGTACGTTTCAGGGCACTAATCACTACACTGCATATCACTCGTGAAAAATAACAATCTGAATATTCTGTTTGCCTGCAGCGAACTCGCACCTCTGGTTAAAACAGGTGGCCTGGCTGATGTTTGTGGCAGCTTACCGCAGGCATTGAAGCAAGCAAGTGTAGAAGTCAAAGCGGTGTTACCCGGTTACAAAAGCCTGTTAGATGACAAGATTGATTCGCCTGTTTTTATCGGCTTGATCAAACTGCCATTGGGTACAGTTGCTTTATGTAAAACACAGGTAGACAACATAGAAGTTCTGCTGGTCATGCACGAATTATTCAGCCTCCGTGCAGGCACCCCGTATATGTCTGACCTAGACAGACCCTGGCCGGACAATGCGCTGCGATTTGCGCTTTTCTCCCAGGCAGTTTGTGAAATTGCAAAAAACTCGACCTACACCGGATGGAAAACAGACATCGTGCATTGTCACGACTGGCAGACCGGACTGGTACCGGCAATGCTTTCATTACAACCAGCCGCCCCTGCCACCGTGTTTACCATCCACAACCTCGCTTATCAGGGCAATATTACGATGCGAGAGTACCATCGCCTGAACCTGCCAGAAGAACTGTTGATACAGGATGGTCTGGAATTTTGGGATCAGGCGAGCTTTATCAAAGGCGGTATCGCCTATGCTGACCGCATTAACACGGTGAGTCCCACCTACGCCGAAGAAATTACTGACAAAGAGTACGGCTGCGGCATGGAAGGTCTGTTGTTGTACCGTCGTGGTGTGCTATCGGGGATTTTAAACGGTATTGATACTTCGGTATGGAATCCGCTCACCGACCCTCATATTGCGAGTAACTACTCAGCAGAGACACTTGAGCTAAAAGCGAAAAACAAACTGGACCTGCAGCAGCACATGAAGCTTCCTGCCAACCCGGACACGCTGCTGTTCGGCGTAATCAGCCGGTTGGCTGTGCAAAAAGGCATTGACCTGGTCATTGAAGCAATAGAGGCAATGCCTGAGCAGAACTTTCAACTGGCTTTAATAGGCTCTGGTGACTCCAGCTTACAGCAACGCCTTGATGCGCTCAGCAAAGCTTACCCGCAGCGTATTTCGACCGCATTCGGCTTTGATGAAGTGCTGTCACACAAGATAGAAGCAGGTGCCGATGTATTCCTGATGCCGTCCCGCTATGAGCCATGCGGCCTCAACCAGATGTACAGCCACAGATACGGAACACTACCACTGGTCAATCGAGTAGGTGGGCTGGCCGATACCGTCATCGACTATGACAACGGTGCAGACTACGCCGATGGATTTACCATGCAAGCAGCCACTGTTGCAGAACTGCGTGAGTGCATGTTGAAAGCCATACGTGCGTTTGCAGAAAAAGACGCCTGGTCTCAAATGCAACAAAACGCGATGGCCAAAGACTACAGCTGGTCAGAAAGCGCCAGCCACTATATAAAAATGTACAGTGACATTGTTCGTTAACCAACCCCGATCTAGGCACTCAACTAACAACACAGCAGCAAGGCAGGCTTAGCGCACCGCCCTGGTTAAGGCCGTGTGTAAGAAAACCGGCTTATCAGCTGCGATGTTATCAACCAGATAGTGTCACAGAGAGTCAAATGCTTTGGTAAAGCCTGCCAGAGAAATATTGATATCGATAGGACCGGCACCTTCAGCGGCCACAGTCACCTTGGCGTTGTTGCCACGCTTCAGGCTGGTGATGACTTCAGTACTCAGTGGCTCTCTGACAAGGCAACCGTGCTGCTGACAGATTCTGAACGGCGCACCGCGTTCCTCGCCGTCGTCAATTTGAAGCCGCAAGCCAAACTCCAGCAGCACACCAAGCGGGGTGATGATGTCCGCCACTGCAGCAATCCTGACACCTTCAATTTCAGCGTTTTCTTCATCGACTTTGCGTACTACAAACTCAACTGCAGGTGAACCCTGCGGGTCCTTGCCGAGCTGCGTCATGGCACAATCGCCACCTTCTGCACCACAGATCACGCCCCAGTCACCTATCTGAGTTACCTCGGGCTGCACCGCCGGAGTTTCTTCCGCTTGCAGGTCGCTTATTTTCTGTGCCTGTGCCAGCTGTGATGCAGGCAGGTAAGTGACCACCAGAACCAGCAGCGTGCGGAGCATTGTTTTCAGTGTGTTCATTCAGAGTTGTCCAATAAATTCAGACCAATTGTCGGTGCAGAGAGTCTGTGAGTGTGAAACGCTACCAAGCTGTAAGATCAGGACAGACCACAAAGGTTTCAAGCTCGTGTTACCCGGTGATCTGCTTACTAGCGCCTGACTGTTTTTCTTTTACGTCTGTTTGGCGCTGCCTGATCAAACAACTCGACCAGCTGCGTTGTCATTACTCCAGCGAGTTCACTGACATTACCGATCGTCGCCGCCCGCTTGTAGTACTGCGTAACATCGTGACCGATACCAATCGCGGTCAATTCGATTTCCGGATCGCTCTCTACCTGAGAGATCATCTCTTGAAGATGGCGCTCAAGAAATTTTCCAGGGTTTGCCGACAACGTCGAATCATCGATCGGCGCACCGTCCGAGATGACCATCAGAATCTTGCGTTTTTCCGGTCTTCCAGTGATTCTCTGATGGGCCCAGTGCAGCGCCTCTCCATCAATATTTTCCTTTAGCAGTCCTTTACGCAGCATTAACCCCAGATTGTTTCTGCCACGGCGCCATGGGGTATCTGCGCTTTTGTAGACGATATGACGCAGGTCATTGAGCCTGCCCGGGTGGTGCGGTTGTCCGGCAATCATCCATTTGTTCCGCGCTTGCCCGCCCTTCCAGGCTTTGGTGGTAAAACCAAGCACTTCCACACTGACACCGCATCGCTCCAGTGTGTGGGCAAGTATATCTGCACAACTCGCCGCAACAACAATCGATCTGCCGTGCATTGAACCGGAGTTATCTATTAACAAGGTCACTACGGTGTCGCGAAACCTTGATTCTTTCTCTTGCTTGAAAGACAAAGGCTGCATTGGATCAGTAACAACACGAGTCAGCCGCGCGGTATCGAGTACACCCTCTTCCTGATCAAAGTTCCATGAGCGATTTTGATGTGCAAGCAAATGCCGCTGTAAGCGGTTGGCGAAACGACCAATTGAAGACTGCAGATCACCAACGTGTTCATCAAGCCGTTCACGCAGACGACGAAGCTCGGTCACACCACACATATCAAGCGGTGCTACAACTTCGTCGAACTCTCTGGTGTAGACCTTATATTTTTCTGTAGCGGCACCGCTGGTCTCCTGGATTGAAGCGCCGGGTGTTTCTGAAACATCAGCACCCTCAGTACCACTGTCATCCTCAGGGTCATCAACCGCATCGCCTTCTTCACCAGCGCCTTCAGGCAACTCATCACTGGAGTCGGACTCACCCGCCGGGAGATCGCTTTCGGCATCGTCTTCAGGCAGATCCTGATTGTCGAATTCATCGTCACGATCTGCTGCATATTCACCGGCATCTGCACTGTCGAAGAAATCCATGGCCACCAGCAGATCATTCACCTGCACAGCAAACTCGTGCTGATCATGTTGATTCTCACTCAGACGATCGAGCCATTCGGGGGACACTTTTTTCAAGCTCTCACTGCAGTGGGAGAGCACTTCCCGACCACGCTCAGACGCAGGCCGGCTGGTTATCTTCTGGCGCAGTAACAAGGCCAGCCCTTCAGCCAGCACATCAGCATAGTCACTGTCATTATTAAGCGCGTCCAGCCGATTGTTTAAATGTACTTCCAGGTTGCTGGCAATACCGTCGAGGTATCGCGTACCGACTGCCTCAACGCGGGTTCTCTCTACGGCATCAAACAAACGTCTGGCGACTGGATCGGCCGGTGCACGGTGCTGGTGAATATTGCTATCGTGATGCGCGCGCCACAGTGCGATAGAGTCAGCTTGCCCACGTGTGACAGAAACCGATTCACTGTTTAACTGATCACCCGGCCCTGACCGGTCACCCGGCCCTAACTGGTTACCCGGCTCCGGCAGGCTGGTGCCACCAACATTGACAACCCCCTGCCCACGCTCAAAGGTTACTGCCAGAGATTCATCATGCGACACAGCTCGTGCACAAGCGCTGATCGATCTTTTCAGGTCTTCGATCTGCGCTGCATCTTCATTGTACGGCTTAGCTGCGTTTGGCTTTTCGGGGTTTGGCTTATCTGGCAATCGTCTTTACCCCAAAGGCCGGCACGGCGTCTGGCATGCGCAGATCGGTAAGCTGTTCAATTTATGTATGTGTGCGAACAAGCTCAGCTCTGATTGATTTGCATAGAACCAATATCCGCTGCATCAGCAGACAAGTCACGATCAAATACTCGCTGGTATAACTCTTCGAGCAAATCACGTTCAACTGGATCGCACTTGTTCAAGAAGGTCAGCTCAAACGCCAAAGCCTGATTACTGAAAAATTTGGTGTTTTGCGCCCAGGTAATAACAGTACGCGGACTCATCACAGTCGACAAATCTCCATTCCTGAATGCAGATCGGGTCAGGTCTGCCATGGTGACCATACGTGCGACTGTTTCACGGCCCTCTTCAGTATCAAAGTGCGGATTTTTTGCCAAGACAATCTCGGTTTCTTTCGCATGATCAAGATAGTTCAGCACGGTAGTGATTGACCAGCGATCCATCTGGGCCTGGTTAATCTGCTGAGTACCATGATAAAGACCGGTGGTGTCACCCAGCCCAACCGTATTGGCAGTCGCAAACAATCGGAAACTTGGATGCGGCGTAATCACTCGACTTTGATCGAGCAACGTCAAACGACCCGCTGACTCCAAAACCCGTTGAATCACGAACATGACATCCGGCCTGCCGGCGTCGTATTCATCAAACACCAGAGCGACGTTTCTCTGGTAAGCCCAGGGCAGGATGCCGTCCTGAAATTCGGTGACCTGCTTGCCGTCTTCAAGCACGATTGCATCTTTTCCGATCAGATCGATCCGGCTGACATGGCTGTCGAGATTGATTCTCAGACACGGCCAGTTGAGCCTGGCGGCAACCTGCTCGATGTGAGTCGACTTCCCGGTACCATGAAAACCACTCACCAGTACCCGACGATCAGTGGCAAAACCCGCCAGAATTGCGAGGGTTGTCGATGGATTGAAGAGATAGTCGGCATCAAACTCAGGCACCAGGTCTGTTGTGCTACTGAAGGCAGGCACCTTCATATCGATATCAATGCCAAACACCTCCCGAACCGAAACTTCGCTATCGGGGACTGGCGCGATATCGCTGGTGTCTTGTGTTTTCATAAAATCAAAAGCCGTCTTTTAAGGTAACCCCGACTGTCTCGAGGCATCAGATTCTGGTTATCTACCGCGTCGGTAATTCTACATCCGTTTGCCTTTCGCTGCGCAATTTCGACATCCCGCTAATAGCCTGCATTCAGGGAATCAGCAGCAATCGACACTATTTCGAACCAGACGCAAATTATGCAAGTTTGGGCACTACCACGCTTTACCCTAGTGTGGTCTCAGGGCAGCAACAGACTCCAGTACCAATCGCTTGAAAATGTATCTGCCAGACACGGGACGAACGATTAATTGACAGTGGACTAAGCTGGTAACTCTGATACTCTAATTTACACCGAACCCTTTCTGCACAGCGTATCGAGCCAGAATTCGACCGGCTGTACGCCCACACAGATACACTCACGAACATAGACTCAAATACGCGGAAGCACTGCTATGGCTGTAGGCACCACCCTGTGGACTTATTTTAAAAACACCTGGCAGCAGGGCAACACACCGATTATGGGAGCAGCCGACCACGCCACCTGGCTCGGCACACTGGTTTTTGACGGAGCAAGACAATTTGAAGGCGTTGCACCGGACCTTGAAAGCCACTGTGAACGGGCAAACCAGTCCGCCATTGCCATGGGGCTCTCGCCAGGTATCAGCACCACTGACATGATGCAAATTGCCAAAGAGGGATTGACGCGTTTTGCAGCAGATGCTGCGGTGTACATCAGACCAATGTATTGGTCAAAAGAGTCCGGCCCGAGCGTTGTTGGCGGTGATCCTGACTCTACAGAGTTCTGCATGTGCCTTGAGGAAGTTCCGATGCCCGCAGCAGATGCGAGCATGACACTCACAACCACACAGTTCTGCCGACCTACTCTGCAGATGGCATTAGTGAACACCAAAGCTGCCTGTCTGTACCCGCACAACGCACGCATGCTGCGCGAGGCCAATGCGAAAGGCTTTAAGAATGCTATTGTTTGCGATTCTCTGGGTAATGTCGCAGAGACTGCCACCTCAAACATCATGATGGTGAAAGACGGAGAAATATTCACCCCCGCGCCCAACGGAACATTTCTAAACGGTATCACCAGACAGAGAATCTCCACTCTGCTGGCCCGCGAGGGTAAGACCGTGCAGGAAAAAACCTTAACGGTAGCCGACTTTGCCCAAGCGGATGAAATCTTCGCAACCGGCAACATCTCCAAAGTCACGCCAGTGACACAGCTTGAAGATCGCACGCTGCAGCCAGGACCAATTGCAAAAATGTGTCGGGAGCTCTATTGGGACTGGGCTTTGAGTGAAAAGAATTAAAGCAGGCGCATTGGCCAGTGCAAACGCAAACGGTATCTTTTAAACAGGCTGCAACTAAACAGGCTGCAAAATCACGTTATACACCGTCACGAGATGACCATGTTGTGCTGTGCACATTGAACGCGCGCTATATCCACGCCTCACTCGGCTTGCGCTATCTGCATGCGAACATGGCAGCGCTTAAGGCAGAAACCCGCATTATGGAGTTCACGATCAATCAGCGGATCGTGGATATCGCCGAGCAACTGTTACACGCCAAACCGAAGATTATCGGCTTTGGGGTCTACATTTGGAACATTGATGAGACCACCGCTTTAATCAAGCTGTTGAAGAAAATTGAGCCACAGATAGTTATTGTTATTGGCGGGCCTGAAGTCAGCCATGAATACGAAGATACCGCTATATTTTCAGCAAGTGACTTTCTGATCACCGGTCAGGCAGATTTTGAATTTAACAATTTATGCGAAAAAATTCTCAGCTCAACTGCTTCACTGCCAAAAACCCTGAACGCAGAAACCCCGGCGGTACACGACCTGCATCTGCCTTATGACCTGTACGATAAAGACGACATAAAAAATCGGGTTATGTACGTGGAAGCATCGCGCGGCTGCCCTTTTAAATGCGAGTTCTGTTTATCAGCACTCGATAAAACCGCCTGGCCTTTTGATCTGCAAAAACTGCTGGCAGAACTGGATAAACTATATCAGCGCGGTGCGCGCCAGTTTAAGTTTGTTGACCGCACATTTAACCTTAAAATAAAAAACTGCACCACTATTCTGCAGTTCTTTCTTGAAAGACTCAGTGTGGAGAACGATATTTTTCTGCACTTTGAGGTTATACCCGACAAGCTGCCAGAGCCACTCAAGTTACTCATCAAGCAATTTCCACCAGGCAGCTTACAGTTTGAAATTGGCATTCAAAGCTTTAATGCGCAGGTACAGCGAACCATCAATCGCAAACAAAATATTGATGCGACCATAGAAAACCTGCAATGGCTAAAGCAGCACTCAGATGCACACATCCACGCAGATTTAATATTCGGCTTACCCGGGGAGACACTTGATACTTTTGCGGATGGCTTTAATCAACTGGTGGATCTAAAGCCTGATGAGATACAGCTAGGCATTCTTAAACGCCTTCGAGGCAGCCCAATCGTCAAACATACAGACAGTTTTGATATGCGTTATTCAGATGACCCGCCATATCAACTGCTACAAAATCAGCATGTCAGTTTCTCGACCATGCAACGGGTACAGCGCTTCTCGCGATACTGGGATCTGATTGCAAACTCGGGACGTTTCAAGCAGTTTATACCATTGCTGCTTGGCGATGATCCGTTTGCACGATTTTTACAATTATCCGATTGGCTATTTGAAAAAACCGGGCAAACACACAAGATCGCCTACAACCGCCTGCTAGCACTGGTTTATGAGGCAGTGATTGAGTTACAGCTTGTCGATCAGGCAATCGCTCTGCAAGCACTCGCACTGGACTGCTGCAACAACGGTGATGCACATCCACCGCGATGGTTAAGAGAACACATGCCAGACAACACTATTGTTCAAAACGCCAGACCGGAACAACATAAACAAACAGGTGCCAGCCGACAACATCGCCATTTGGCAAATAATATAACGCGATAGTTTCTGTCTTGTTTGTCAGCTGGCCTGCCGCACTGCTGCGGTAAGTATTTGTCGGCAGTTTCTGTTTTGCCTGCTACACTTTTCACTACCCGGCGGGCACCGCACTCGCCAGGCTATTCGTAAAATTAAACATCGGAGAATAATCGATGATTGAAGATGTCACTCTACTGACGCTGATAATTTACGGCGTCGTTGGCATAGTGCTCGGCCTGGTACTCGGGCTATTGCTGAAAGGACGCGGATTCGGCTGGTTCGGCAACCTTTGCCTGGGCTTGCTGGGAGCATTTCTGGGTGGGTTAGTACTAACTTTCACCAGCCATGTTACTGATAATAACCCGCTAATGAATGCCGCTGCCGCCGCGGCTGGAAGCGTGCTGCTGATTTTGATCGTCGCCATCCTGAAGCGTCGCTAGCAGATCACGTTTAAGGTTGTTGAGCTCGCTTTGCACAACGGAAAGAGTGCTCAGCTACCTTTGGAATAGCGCACTCACCGCACCAGCGAAAATTCACGCACATTTTTGACAGGCCGGCCGCCTCCGGCCTGATTTCAATTGGAAATTTCCATCGACCACAACTTACCTGGTCATTGTGCTATGCCGCCATGACAGGAAAGGCTATCATTGTGATCCTGTTTGATTGCCTTCGAATTACAGATAACACTGGAGTAAGCCATGGAGATCCAATCCTGTGGAGCGGCTCAGGAAGTCACCGGCTCCTGCCACTTAATAAAAGTTGGCGGGCATAATGTGCTGCTGGATTGCGGGTTAATCCAGGGCCGCCGTAAAGACGAAAACCGCAACCGCGATCCATTTCCGTTTGATCCGGCAAAACTTGATGCTGTTATCCTCAGCCACGCACATATCGACCACAGCGGCAGACTGCCTCTGCTTATTAAAAATGGTTTTGACGGCCCCATCTATACCCACAGTGCAAGCGCCGATCTCTGCAACACATTACTAAAAGACTCAGCATACCTGAACTATAAAAATACCCAGTGGGAAAACAAACGCCGTGCCCGCAAAGGCAAAAAACCTCTGCAGCCACTGTATGAAAGAGAAGATGCTGCAAAAGCGCTGAAGCTTTTCAGCACCCTTGAATATGGTGAGAAAAAAGAAATACTGCCTGGAGTCACAATCAAACTATCTGATGCCGGTCATATTGTAGGATCTTCGATAGTCGAGCTTTGGCTTAAAGAAGCACAGCTTGAAAGAAAAGTGGTGTTCAGCGGTGATCTGGGCCACCGGGGTACCGCAATACTGCGCGACTTCACCATGATTGATGAAGCCGACATTGTACTGATGGAAAGCACGTATGGCAGCCGTTGCCACCGACCGTGGGAGCAAACCTGGGCAGAGATTGATGACATTGCCCAAGCCATTCAAAAGAAACCAGGCAATGTATTAATCCCTGCGTTTTCCGTGGGACGTACGCAAAACATCCTGTATATGTTTGCCAGAAATTACGAAAAATGGAATTTAAAGCCATGGCAGATTTTTCTTGATAGCCCAATGGCTATTGAAGCGACCGATATCTACCTACGGCACCATAGACTGTACGACACAGAGGCCGCACAGTTCTGGAAAGAGAACGGCCAGCAGCTCGGCCTGCCGAATTTGAAATACTCCAGAAGCTCTCAGGACTCTATGAAAATAAATCAGATTGAGAGCGGCGCAATAATCATTGCCGGCAGTGGCATGATGACCGGCGGTCGCATAAAACATCACCTCAAACATAATATCTGGCGCCGCAATTGCCATCTTATTGTGACCGGCTATCAATCCCATGGCACGATGGGCCGCAAATTAGTAGAAGGCGCAAAAAAGATAAACCTGTGGGGCCAAAGCATCGCAGTAAAAGCGAAAATCCATACCATTGGCGGATTATCTGCACACACCGACCAGAAGGGACTGATGGACTGGTATGGCAATTTTAAAAATCGACCTCCTGTTTTTCTGGTTCATGGCGAAGCGGATACCATGGAGGTGCTGCGTCAGAAATTAAGAGATGATCTGAACGCACCCGCGCACATTGCACATGCGGGAAAAATTATTGATTTAGAAAACATCTCTCAGTATCAGTAATTGCATAGGCTTTAAGGTAAATTTAGATGGCAAAAATCGCAGTGACCGGCGCTTCCGGGCTGATAGGACGCGAACTGGTCAAACAACTCTCTGCTCACCATGAGCTGGTTGAAATTGACATAGCTATAGATGCAAAGGCGCATGATATCAGTAATGCTGAGATCGCATGTCAGCTAACAGAAAACTGCGACGGTATCATCCACCTTGCAGCTGTTTCCAGAGTTGCCGAAGCACAGGAGTATCCGCTGCGCACCTGGTCAAGCAATGTCTCAGGCACTCATCACATCCTCGACGCCGCAATGAAAAGCAAAAACAAGCCCTGGGTAATTCACGCCAGCAGTCGAGAGGTCTACGGCAATCAGCCGAGAAAGGCGATTACTGAAGACACCCCGATGACACCACTGAATATTTACGGACGTTCAAAAGCTGCCGGTGAAGGCATGGTATACGGAGCGCAGGATGCAGGTGCCAATGTCGCCATTCTTCGCTTTGCTAATGTGTACGGTGATATTTACGACTATTCTGATCGAGTCATACCTGCGTTTTCCAGAGCCGCTGTGAACGGCTCGGCACTGCGGGTAGACGATGCATCTGTTTGCATGGATTTCACTCATGTCATCGATGTTGCTAAAGGTGTTGTCAACGTGGTGGACCTGCTTATGGATGGTGAGAAAAATCTACCCCCCATTCACTTTGCCACAGGCACAGGTACAACACTCGGTGAACTGGCCCGAATCGCAGTAGCCGCAAGTAACAACGTCTGTGAATTGAATGAAGTTGAAAAACGCGAAGCCAGTGTCAGCTGCTTTATTGGTGACCCGGCACGTGCGAAAGCCCTGCTCGGCTGGACACATGAAACACCTCTACAAACAGGCTTCAACGAGATGGTAGAAGCCTTTCAAAACTCCTCCTCTTAATATACTAAACTCCCAAGCCCTATGTCTCTTAGCAACTACAGTCCCAGAAAACGAATTCTAATCACAGGTGGAGCTGGCTTCCTCGGCTCTCATCTTACTGAAAAACTTTTGAATGACGGGCACGAGGTTATCTGTGCAGATAGTTTGTTCACTGGCACAAAAGATAATATTGCCGCCTTCAAGGATAATCCCTACTACGAATTTATACGCCACGACATCACCAGCCCGTTACAGGTTGAGGTAGATGAAATTTACAACCTGGCCTGTCCGGCTTCACCCATTCATTACCAGCACAACCCGATACATACAGTGAAAACCTCGGTAATGGGCGCAATCAACATGTTAGAGCTGGCTAAGCATTTACAATGCAAAATTCTGCACGCATCGACCAGCGAAGTGTATGGCGACCCCACTATTCATCCGCAAACCGAAGATTACTGGGGCAATGTCAATCCAATTGGTGTGAGATCATGCTACGACGAGGGAAAACGCTGCGCTGAAACTCTGTTTTTCGATTTTCATCGACAGGAAAATATCGATATACGAATTGTTAGAATATTCAATACTTACGGACCAAGAATGCATCCACAGGACGGCCGTGTGGTGTCAAACTTTATCATGCAGGCCCTAAGAGGTGATCCAATCACAATCTATGGAGACGGCTCGCAGTCGAGGTCGTTCTGCTATGTAGATGACCTGATCAATGGATTCGTCAGATTTATGGATTTAGAACCGGGGGCAACTGGCCCAATCAATCTTGGCAATCCAAACGAGTTCACCATTAAAGAACTCGCTGAAACAGTCATCAAGCTCACTAATTCAAAGTCAGCGTTGATTAACAATCCATTGCCGAAGGACGACCCACAACAAAGACAGCCGGAAATCTCTTACACGAAAAAGCTGATTAGCTGGGAACCACAGATACAACTGGAAGAAGGTTTAAAGAAAACCATCAGCTACTTTGAGCAATTCATTTGAATTGATCATCATCACACAGTTATTCACTCCAGACCCGCGCACAAGCTGAAGTGCGGGTCATTTATCCCACAAATCTTTCACTTCAGGTAACAGGTTTACGCAAACGCAATTGTCACCCACTGACAATATCAGCCACCAGAGGTAAACTTTAAATCCCAAGCGTGAAAAAGGTTTTTGTCTCTGCTTTAGCCTTGCTATTCAGTACTTCAAATTACTATTGCCGTCTTTGAATCAAGCACTGAAAAGACTCCACACATGCATGCTCGCCCGTGTAGCAGCACAGTAAAGATTGAAGACCATTTGCGTTCACAGATACCTTGCAGGCCAATGAGTGAAGCTGCACAACAATAGCATCAGCATTTCTGTGATTATCCCGACCTACAATCGATGGCCGGCTGTTAGCAGAGCGATTGATTCAGTTATCGCTCAAACAGAGCCGGGCGATGAGATAATTGTGGTAGACGACGGCTCCATCGACCATACAAGTGAAAATCTAAGACTTCACTACGGCAAACGTATCAAAATTATCAAACAGGCTAATCACGGTGTCAGTCATGCGCGCAATCGTGGCATCGAACAAGCCACCGGAAACTGGATTGCATTGCTCGATTCAGATGACGAATGGATGCGGGAAAAACTGCAAAAACAAAAAGCAATAATTTCGGCAAACCGAGAATGCGTACTGTGCCATACCAATGAGATCTGGATTCGCGACGGCAAACCTCAGAAGCAGATGAAAAAACACACGAAGTTCGGAGGGGATATATTCCGAAACTGCCTGCCGCTCTGTGTGATTTCTCCATCCTCCGCGCTCATTAAACGTGATATTTTCTCTACCACAGGTCTTTTTGATGAGACCTTGCCCGCCTGCGAAGATTACGACCTCTGGCTGCGGATTTGCTGCAAACACCCAACCCATTATCTTGCTGAGCCGCTATTAATCAAATACGGCGGACACGATGATCAATTGTCAAAAAAGTACTGGGGCATGGACCGATTCAGAATACAATCGCTACATAAACTGTTACGCCAGACAATGCTCACCGAAGCTCAACGTCAGAACACACTGGATATGCTTGAACAGAAAACTATCATTCTGCTTAAAGGAGCAGTCAAGCACCACAACCACGAACAAATTGAACAGTGCCGCTCCCTGGCCGCCGAATACAGCTTCAATGTGCCAGATGCATTGCAATGATAAATCTGATTGCCGCCACCAGAGCTGAGGCTGATCCAGTCATCGCCGCGCTCAAACTAAAACGAATTTCCACAAACTTCGATTTATACCAACATGACCACATACAACTGATTATCTCAGGAATGGGAAAATGCAACGTAGCAACAGCCTGCGGTTGGCTGGCAAATAGGACCTTTAATGAAGAAGCTGCAGGTGCAACATCAGTTGCATGGTTAAATTTTGGTATTGCCGGTCACGCCACTCATGAACTGGGCAGCGCTTATATTGCACACAAGATAACTGACCTGGCCACAGGTGAGTTGTGGTATCCACATCAATTCAGCAACAATCTGCCCTCGTCAGAACTGACCACCGTAGATACTCCACTACTCGATTACCTGCCCGATCAACTTCACGACATGGAAGCCAGCTCGTTCATAAAAGCGACCAGAATTTTTTCAGACGCTGAGCTGGTTCAGTGCATCAAGGTTGTATCCGACAACCGGACAAATCCTCTGTCAGCAGTCAATGCAAAGTTTGCAAATTCGCTAATAACCAACTCAGTCGAAATGATAATTCAACAGGCAGAACAGCTGGAGACTCTGAGCAATACAATCCCACAGCCCGAGACCAGACTATTTAATTTACTTCACAGTCGCTGGCACTTCAGTGCATCTCAGACCACACAACTTCGTCGGCTACTGCAACGGTACGCAGCACTGCTGGATAGTGCGGAAAATATTCCCGAACCACTACAGCAAAAAACCAGCTCAAAAGACGTGTTGAACTGGCTAAAAGGTCAGGTGGACCGCGCTGACATTTCCTTATGATTCATACTATCTACATAGAAGAAGAGATAAGAGATCATCCAAGAACGCTGCGTATATGCCAGAGATTTCCAAACGCCAGAACTATTTACTGCGAACGTTACACCAGTGTCTTCAACAATAATTCGCAAAATTTCAGACTACAAAAAAAGAATCCAGCATTGATTCTGGCCAAAAAGCATCAGAAATATGTTCTACCTACACCTGCGGGTTATGGGGTCGGCAGTGAACGAAATTTCTACTTCTCGCACATGCTTAATTGTCTGTATGACTGTCGCTATTGCTTCTTACAAGGCATGTATCGTTCTGCAAACTACCTGATTTTTGTAAACTACGAAGATTTTTTTGAAGAAATCACAAACACCGCCTCAGCTTCAACTGAAGACAGCTGGTTTTTCTCTGGCTACGATTGTGACAGCCTTGCCATGGATCCGGTTACCGACTTCATGCCGACTGCGCTGGAGTACTTTTCAAACCATCCCAAATCTTACCTTGAGATTCGCACCAAGAGTACACAAATCCGCTCATTGCTCAACCATGAAGCCATGCCGAATTGTGTCGTTGCCTTCAGTTTTTCTCCAAACAATACCTATAAAAAACTGGAACATGGTGTACCAGATATTAACAAACGAATCCGCGCCATGAAGAAGCTGCAAAATAACGGCTGGAGACTGGGCCTGAGACTGGATCCGGTTATTTACTCGCCAACTTTACAAGCAGATTACGAATCGCTGCTGGAAAACATCTTTCAATCCATTGATGCCAAACTTCTACACTCCGTAAGTTATGGCATGTTTCGTCTGCCCAAACCGTTTTACAAGAAAATGATTCGCCTCTATCCGGAAGAAAAATTATTTTCGTTGCCATTAACCGAGCACGACGCTCAGGTTTCATTTGAGCAGACTACAGAACTAAGCAGCCTTGAAACAGTCCATACCGCACTGCTTAAATATGTAGAGGAAAAAATAATATTTCCATGCCGGTAGTGTTTGGTATCAATAAACAGCTAAGTGCATCAGAAACTCCCGCCACTCACATCTCTACAGCTGCCACTGAATTTTTTGCATCAAAATACTGCTGAAATTTTGTTTCAAGCTCAGCACCATTTTCGCGCCACCATTTATCGTTACGCCAAATAACGGAATCGAGATTTCGGCCAAGGGGCAGCAATTTCCGGTAGGTATTATCAATTAACTCATCCAGTACTCTGGCTCCCGGTGCGTAGCCGAATGCAGTTGCCATGCGCAGATTATTCAGCGGCTGAGTAACATAACGTAGAAAATCAATGGAATCGTCATAATTGATCAGCGTGTCAGGTTTTGCCTTTCGTTTTGCGTTGTCCCTGGGGATAACCAGCATTCCCATATGCGCAATTGCCGCGCTCCAGATCACTCTGTAATGATCATGTGGCATATCAGACTGGATTCTCTGCGACACTCTCTTTACCACATTGCTAGTGGTAACCAATGCGAAAGTCACCTCTCCTGAATCAAGCAATTGCAGTGCTTGCTGATCGCTCTCTACCCAGATAATTTCGCTTTCAATCAGCTGCACAGTTTGCTGGATTTTTTCCCATGCGGAGTCTGTTGAGAGCTCTTTATAAAGATTCTGCCGTGCGGTTCCATTCAGCTCAAGCGACCATTCCGCCAGACCACGAGCGGTCATGCGAACTGCCCGCTTGCCCGGAAAGCGATCGACATCGAAAAAGTCACGCAATGTGACAGGCTCGTTTTGCTCAATAAAAGCAGTGTGATCGAAGGTGATTACATCTGCCCACACTGAATGTCCGATCGCGCAAGGTTGTAACGCGTTCCATCTGTAGTCCCTGAATTCAACACGATCAGGAAGTAGTTGATTAAAAGGCAGGAGATTTATTAAGTCATTTTCACAAGCAGCAATAGAGTCATGCAAAGACATCTCTAAAACGTCAGCATCAAAATCCGGACTTCCAGGTGCAAAAACACTGAACGAGCGCTCAAAGTCATTGCCATACTGCTCAATGACGTAGTTCCAAATTGTATGAACATGATCAGGGAGCCAGCTCTGTATCCGTAACGGCTTAGCTGTAGAATTCACAGGCTGCACCAACCCCGTTGCCTGTTCCTCCGCTACCTGTATCTCCGCTGTCTGTATCTCCGCAGCTCTTATGTACATTGTATTCCCCAGTAGTACTGTCGCTAGTACAAAACTGAGGCTTTGCAAGTTAAACATGTCAACTTACCAATTTACCCGGCTCACCAGTAAGGTAGCACTGTAGAAAATAGTCGCAAGTCAACACCAACTGCCATGCCCTCTGATTGGCAAATTAACAGCCTTACTCGCTGCATTTATCGCTGGATCTACTACATTCAACAGGCACCTATTAAGTTGTCAGCAAAATAGCCTACTACCGATGCACGCTAAGGAAACCGAATGACCGCCCAGGGAAACACTCACAGCTCAAAAGAAGAATCCATAGATGATGAGCTTACCGCAGGTGAGACAGTCGATCTTCACGCACACCTGAAAACAATACTAAAATATCGCTGGTCAATACTCCTGACCGTCGCTATTTGCACCGTTACTGCCGCCCTTTTTGCGACTAATATTGCACCGACTTTTCGGGCCACAACTACGCTGCATATCGAATCTCAGCAGACACTACCGTTGAATCTCGACAGCATCATCGGGATAGATACCGACAATGGCCAATACTACCAAACTCAGCTTGAAGCACTGAAATCTAAAAGTCTGGCAAGACGTGTGATCAGAGAAATGGCACTGGTCAACCACCCTGAGTTGAGCCCACCAACGCCTGATTCAGCATTAGCAACCGCCACCGCCGCATCGAGAGAGCTACAAGAGCGAAAAGCGATAGATCGTTTCATCAAGCGAACCACGGTACTCCCAATAAAGAATACAAAAATGGTTCGGATTAGCTTTGATTCAAACGATCCTGTATTTGCTGCTCGCGTTGCCAATAAGATTACTGATACATACATTGTTAGCTACACAGACTCCAGAACAGCAACAGGCGAAAAGGCAAACACCTTACTGACTCGCCGCATGGAAGAGTTAAAAATTGAACTGGAGAACTCCCAAAAAAGACTTTTCAACTACAAAGAAACACAAGGGCTGGTTGATATTCAGGGAGACAACACACGCCTCAGTGAGCAGGAAATAGGTATCATCACCAACAAGCTTCTTGAGGCAGAGAATGCCGAGGCTTACGCTAAAATACTATATGACGAAGTCGTCAGAACCAGGGAAGCCGGTATCGACGCATTGTTGAGCCTACCTCTGATCGATACAAATGAAATGGTCAGAAGGCACAAAATCGCTCTGCATGAAGCACAACTTGAGCTCGACGAACTGAGCAATAGATACGGCGAAAAACACCCACGGGTTATTGATGCGGTGTCGCGACAGGATAGTGCTCGCAGCAGTCTGTACAGCCAACTCAACAACCTGGTTGACAGCATAGAAAAAGACTACCAGTTGAATCAACAAAAAACCGCATCCCTGCAGGCAAAACTAAACGAAGGTAAAAAACAACTTCAAGATAATGACAGAACCAACCTTGAGCTTATGCACCTACAACGCGAAGTCGCTCTTAATCAGGAAGTGTACGATGCTTTTTACACGCGCAGCCGGGAGGTTATTGAAGCAGAAAATATCAACACTTCCAACGCACAGGTTGTAGAGTATGCCGAAGCACCTCTGAATCCGGTTAGTCCAAAGAAGACCCTCATTACTCTGTTAGTCTTTTTGCTATCAACAGCAGCTGCGATCCTGGTTGCCATCGTGCGCGAATCAACAAACAATACGGTCAACCGCACGACAGATGTGGAACACAAACTAGGGGTTAAAATGCTTGGCATACTACCTCTTGCATCGACAGGGACAGGTCGAAAGGCGAGACCAACTACACTACTACCAGGCTCGCTGACGCATGACTCCCACGCCTTTGAAGAAAGCGTACGAACAATCAGAACCAGTGTGTGTCTTGATGAACTACAGAAATCAAATCAGGTTATTCTGGTGACGTCAGCTTTGCCATCTGAGGGAAAATCCACACTCGCCTGCCACCTGGCCCAGTCTTTTTCCAACTTAGAGAAAGTTTTGCTTATTGAGTGTGATCTCAGACGCCCTTGTCTGCATACTTTACTAGAACTGCCTGATAATAAAGGCCTGACACAGTTATTGAATAGGGAAGCTGAGTTTTCCACCTGTCTGAAGCCCAGTGTGATTGGCAATCTTGACGTTCTACCTGCCGGTACGATCCCAAACAAACCGCTAGATCTGCTAAGTTCGCCAAGATTCAATCGACTGCTGCAACTCATGCGAAGTCGGTATGACCGGATAATTATCGACAGTGCGCCAGTTCAGGCGGTGAGTGATGCACTGATTCTCGGCAGATTGACAGACTCCGTCATATTTACTGTAAAAGCCAATTCTACGTCGATTGCGATCGCATCTCGTGCAATGAATCGCTTAAGAGAAGCTGGTATTTCATTGAGTGGCGCTGTTGTTTCACAGGTTAACTTGCGAAAAAACACAGTCGGGGATGAACTTAACTTTGAAGGTTACTACGACTACTACGGATACACAGACCTGAACAATCTCGAAGAAATTAATGAAAAAGAGAGTACTGCAACAAACAAAGCGGCGTAGTTGCTCGACCAACTGTTGATTTTTTAAAGTAAAAAATCAGATTTTTTGCATGCTACTGACGCCAATCCAATATCACATATCCCAGTGATTTTGCTTTTGCGTCAGTCGCTTTACCAGGATCAACTACATAGGCTTCATTGGCCATTTCAAACAATGGCAAATCAACAATGTCATCACTGTAGGCGCATGTGATACTTTCCCACTGTTTTTCATCACACAGCGCCTGCAGCCTTCTTGCTTTCTCTGCGCCAATACAGTTTTGTCCGTTCAAACTGCCTGTGATTCTTCCCTGATCATCAACCATGGCGTCACTACACAACAGGTGATCCATATTCAGTGCGTCGAACAAACCATTCACATAAAAACTGAAGCTGGCTGTTGCAAGCACCAACACGTAACCCTCGGAACGCAGCCGACTCAGCTCAGCAAGCGCCTTTGGTTTAATGTTGCATGCCAGTGTTTTTTGGCAAAACTCATCGCAGAGCTTTTGAAACTTTTTGCCGCCGAGGCCTCCCGCTATTGCACCAAGATACCGTGCCTTCAACCAGTGATTTGATCGAAGCCCGGCCTTGTACAGGAGCAGACAGACAATCAGCTCCGGGCCACGGAACATACGCAATGGTCGTCTGGTAAGGCAATGCAGTAGAAAATCTACATAGGTATCTTTTGCCGTAATAGTGCCGTCGAGATCAAAGACCGCTATCTTCGGCTCACTGCGTGGCGGGGATTCACCGAACAAATTGAATTGCTCCCTTGTGCTCTACAGTGGAAGTTTCTTAAAGATAAATTCTGGTATCGATTTGATCACAAGCATGATGTATCGCCAGAACCAAGGGGTGTACAGAATATTTTTTTTCTTAGTGATTGCCAAATCAATATCTCGCGCTACCTTATCTGCGCTTGCCCAGAGTGCTCCTTTTTTTATATCGCTGGTCATCGGCGTATCGACAAACCCGGGCTTTATTGTAAGCACATGCACATTATGTTGTGCCATATCGCTCCTTAAACCAGCCAAAAAACTTTCTACAGCACTTTTGGCGGAACCATACAGGTAATTGCTTCTGCGCCCTCTGTCACCGGCAACAGAGCCAATCACCGCCAGTGTGCCACTACCCTGCCGTTTCATTACTTTGGCCAGATGCAAACTCAACGAGATAGTACTGCTACCGTTCAAGTTGAACTGATTCATCGCGTAATCAGGGTCATCCAGACATTGTGATTGATCAGGTAGCACGCCATAAGCGATTAGTGCGCAGTCTATTTTTCCGGCTTTGCCGGCAAGATTTTCGATCAGCTCTCTATGCCCATTCACGGATGCCAGATCCGAAAACACCACGTGCACGGTGGCATCACTTATTGTTGCAACGTGGGATTCAAGTTGTTTGAGTTTTTCTGCATCTCTTGCAACCAGCGTTATGCTGCCACAATCTGACGCAACGAGATCCAGATAAGCACGGGCAATTCCTGATGTTGCACCTAATACAAGCAGGTTTTTCATGCGCTTTTTACCCTTTGCCAGAAACTGGATGTGTAGGACGGATCAATGTAATCAGTAAACTCGGAAACCCGCGGAAAGGATTTCTCGAATGTTTCACCGGTCATGGTTGCATCTTTCGCCGGGTAGATCGCCCCCCCCGCCTCCACAGCCATAGTCTCCAGTGCAGATAACAATTTTGTTGTGCGCGCTCCGCGATTAGGAAAATCGAGTGCCAGTGTCACACCCGGTCTGCAAAATGACAACATTGCAGGGGATGTGATGTCACCCATGGTTTTCAGTACCGACAAAAACGACCCCTGTTTTTCATTCGATATTTTCTTTAGCACTTTTTTAAGCACATCTGCGTTATCGAACGGCACAACACACTGGAATTGATAGAAGCCCTTGCGCCCGTATATTCGATTCCAGTTCAGCAGCGAATCGAGTGGATAGAAAAATTTTGCAATCGTTTCGCTGTAATCACGCGTACCTTCATGCGATCGAATATAGAAATAGTTGAACAGTCTGAGGCTTAGCTGATTAACCAGTGGAAAGCCCGTTCCAACAATAGCGGGCACACTTCGAGCGCCTGTGCCAACCGGATCATCAAGGCTGCCCTGCTGACCATGCGTCGCTCTAAAAAACACACCGCGACCTGAAGTGTTCAGACAATCAATCCACGACACACAGTACTCATGCGATTTTTCTGAGTCCTCAGAGAGCGCCAGAAACTCAGCATAATTTTCGTAGGCGATTGATTCGACCGCCATACTGGAGTGACTGATTTTTTTCAGCGACAGTTCCACCCAGGTTATCGTACCGGTCAAACCAAGCCCGCCGATAGTCGCCGCGAACATCTGCTGATTTTCCACCTGACTGCACGTCATGTCGCCTTCAACAGACCGCCGCAAGCCGAAGCTTCGCACAAAACATCCAAAACTACCGACTGCATGATGGTTCTTTCCATGCACATCATTGGCGACTGCACCACCCAGGGTTACAAACCCGGTACCTGGTGTTACTGGCAGGAACCAGCCCATTGGCACCACGAGCTTCAGCACCTGCCACAGGGTAACGCCAGATTCACACCGCAGAATACCGTTCTGTGCATCAAATTGAATAAACTTGTTCAGGCCAGTGGCATTAACAATCACGCCGCCATCATTGATACAAACGTCGCCGTAACTGCGACGATTACCCACAGTCAGTAATTTATCGTTTGCAGGCAACGCCGTATCACGCCAGCAGATATCAGTACGAGACTGATTGGCACGATGCAAGTTGCCCCACGAGTCACCCACGGATTGCCCTCACCTCAGTGATCACAGATGAGCCAGTGGCTAACCCGGGTTTTTCCATGCATCATAGGCTGCGATTAACATCTCAATGTCATCGTCCTTAGGCTCCCAGTCCAGTTCCTTTTTGGCTTTTTCCATTGAGAGAATACAGGTTTCGTCTGCAATCAGATATTGCTCCGGGTCGAGCAGTGGCTTGTTAATTTTATCCAGAAGACCCAGGACAAATTTAACCGCAAATGCCGGTGTTGGCACCACAATCGATTTACTGCCAGCGGACTTTATCAACGTATTAAGCAGTTTCCGCACAGTCGGCGGATTTAAAGAGCCAACGTTATAAGCTTCGTTCGGCACGCCTTTCTCTACTGCAGCAAGGCAAATCTCTGCGCAATCACTAACAGAAATAAACTGGTAAAAATTTCTGCCACCGCCAATAGTCGGAACAGGCAGGTTTTTGTCGATTAGCTTGAACAGAGACTCGAGGATACCCAATCGCCCGGGGCCGATTATCAATCGCGGCCGAAACAGAGTGATATTAAAACCACGCTCACGATATTCCTCGCACAATAACTCTGACTGATACTTCGCATCCCCGTAGGGGCCTAAAGGTACGCGGTCGTGTGATTCCGGCCTCGGGTTTTCAAGCGTATGGCCGTAGACCATATCCGTGGTGTAGTAAATGACTTTACGGCACCCGGTTTTGTTTTCCAGATAATCGAGAAGATTTTTCGTCCCTTCATAGAGAACGCTAAAAAAGTATTCGTGCCGATCCGGGCGCTTGATGATCGGTACCAGCAATCTGGCAGCAAAGTGATAGACGATGTCATCGTCATCAACCGGCACAGTCTCGAGTGCCTTCTTGTCGGTGATATCAACCATCATAAAGTCGATATCATCATAGTGAGGGGAACTGGTTTTTTTGATATCCAATGCGAGTACTTTTTCGCCTTTGGCAACCAGTTTTTTGGCAAGCTCAGTGCCGAGGAACCCGTCCCCGCCTGTAATTATGTGCTTCAATTTTTTTATCCGGTGTTTACTGTCTATCGGAGGATTATCGCAGTGGTAATGCAGATCAGTGGAAAGTTTAAGACTAGCGCCAATTACATGAGCAAAATACGAGCAAGCACCGAGCCTGGAAGCTAAACTACTACCTGCGTGGTGTCTGCAACAGGTCAATATATTGGCGGCGAGCCAAAGTAACACTCGGCTGGATCCAAAATTACGTAACTTCCAGCTCGTGTTTAGCCAGAATGGCTTATCAATCACAGTTAGCCTAACAGACAACTGCACTCATAATGACCAATTCCGAAGTATAATTACTTTAGTCGTTGATCCCAATATCCGAGCTTGCTAAATGTCGAAGTATATCCCCTTGATTCTCTTCACTGTACTTACCAATTTTCTATCGCAGATTATGTTGAAAAAAGGTATGACACAGATCAAGCTCGATACTCTGGGCGCATCCAGCGTTCTACAGGCAATACCGGGAATAGTTCTCAATTTCTTTGTGATGGGGGGGTTACTGGTCATGGTGATCAGTATGGCATCACATCTCCTGGTTCTTTCCAAAGTTGATATCAGTTACGCGTATCCGTTTCTCGGACTTTCTTTTGTACTGATCACTGCGTGGGGTTATTTTGTATTAGCCGAGCCTATGTCCGTCTATAAGGCCATGGGGGTACTACTTATCGTTTGTGGAGTAGCGTTGGTTGCCAAGTCCTGAATCAAACAACACCCGGAAAATGACCGCTACCCCAATAATATGCGCACTCGACGGTGCATTGCTGAAAACCGATTTTAAATCGGAGCAAATACTTCACAGCATTAAAAATAATCTCGACCGGCTGATGTCTTCCAGGATTGATTTGCAGCGGCTTGAGCTGGAACGTGCGGATGCTTCCAGTAGTGATTTCAGCATTCCTATGAACCAGAGTGTCATTGATTTCCTCGAAATTGAGAAAGCCAGAGGCCGTCAGATTATCGTTGACACCGGCGAGGCGGTAAAAAACGTAGAAGAAATTCTGGTAAACAAAATTCCGTTCGACGAAATCATGGAATTGCAAAAGGACAGCCTACCAGATAGCTACGATTACATTGGAAGCACAGGCACCAACAAAAAAATCTGGGCGCAGGCAGAAAATAAATATCTCGTGAGTTCAAACAGCCAGGCACCGGAAGGTTTTAGCGGGCATTTCAGTGAACCTGCTTCATCAAGCCTGTGGCAGACAATCAAAGCCATCAGGGCCTACCAGTGGTTAAAAAATCTGCTTGTTTTTGTTCCCGTTATAACTTCCCAGCAACTTTCAAATCCAACCGCTTTGACAAGCTCGATAATCATGTTTATCTGCTTTTCGGCGATCGCCTCGTTTGGCTACATTGTTAACGACTTACTGGACCTACAATCAGACCGGGCTCACACAACCAAGAGTCGCAGGCCTTTCGCCAGTGGCGCGCTGAGTGCGAAACAAGGGCTAGTAATCGGCATCTGCCTCTTACTGATTGCAATCGCAGGCTGCTTGTTTCTGCCCGCGCCTGCGAGCTGGGCACTGCTTGGCTACCTGTTTCTAACCATCAGTTACTCGATTTATTTAAAAACCAAGTTAATGATTGATGTCGTCTCTCTCGGGGGATTGTTTACACTGCGGGTGATTGGTGGCGCTGCCGCTATTCAGTCAGAGCTATCGTTCTACCTGCTGAGCTTTTCAATCTTTCTGTTTTCAAGTCTTGGCATGGTTAAGCGATTTGCCGAACTTCATAACCTACAAGCGGCTAACAAGTTGTCTGCGCGAGGTCGTGGCTATCGAGTTGAGGACATGGCTCCGGTTCGGATCATCGGCATCTCACTCGGGTACATGAGCGTTTTCATTATGGGGCTGTACATCAACAGTCCGCTGATCACCGAGTACTACAGCAACCCGAAAGTTATCTGGTTTCTCTTCCCACTCCTGACCTACTGGCTTGGGCGACTCTGGATTCTGGCTAACCGGGGTGAGGTCAATGAAGACCCGTTAATTTTCGCCCTTAAAGACAGCACCAGTCTGCTGGTTGCTGCGATCTCGGCAGTGATACTTCTGGCTGCAAACTGAGACACAAGCTGATTGATGAGTTCGTTGGCATCTCATCTCACTTGATCTTTGACGCCACAGCAAATTTACCCTTTCACCAACATCAGCAAGAATTGAACGCGCAGCAATTAAATTCAATGCGGCTGCCACGAAGTGTGAATGTGCTCGCCATTATATCTGTAGATCGCGAGCTAACACTGGCATCCAGGCTGTTATGGCAGGGGCGAATCACTACCGAGGCTTTGGCCAAAAAAAAGCCGGATATCGCGAAATACGAAATCCGGCTCATAATTCACATCCGGTACTTCTCAAGTACCGGTCGATTCGACTGGTCTAGAAAAACCTCTCTTCGATCTCGATTACATCACCCGGCTCGATGGTTTGCGACATTTCAACACGATACCGGTTTCTGTCGCCGTTCACTTCTCTGGTAAGGAAGATCTTTCGTTTTGAGGCGCGGTCTGTCATACCGCCCGCCAGTGAAACCGCTTTTGCCAGAGTGAGTCCGGGTTCGTACCCATAGCTGCCTGGCCGGGCAACTTCGCCATCAACAAAAAACGAGCGGTACTGCTGGACTGTGATGTTCACCGAAGGATTCTTCAGGTAGCCATCACGGAGCTTCTCAGTGATGTCATCGGTCAGCTGTTCCGGCGACTTGCCGGCGACTTCAATAGTACCCAGGTACGAATAGTTGATCGCTCCAGACTGACCTACAGTGGCTTCCATGGTGAGGTCAGGCTCATCAAACACCTGGATAAAGATCCGGTCACCTGACTGAAGCGTGTACTGATCTGATACGCCCTGCTGTTGTGCCAGCGACTGACTTGCCAGACCAAAGGAGAGCAGCCCCACTGTCAGCCACATTATTGAATTCTTGAAGATATTGCTCATGCTCACAGGTTTCCTTTCATTTAAACCTTAAAAAATAGCCCGCTGGAGGCGTCCCTGATCCCCACCGAAGCAACCCCGGATGCTACCCGCTGCCACAGTCTAAATCTATGATCGATGACAGAGTTTATAAATGAGAACGTAAAAATTTGCGACCTCGCACAGTCTATTAGAACCGACTTAATTAGGGCTTAACATCACCCGAGCTGCAACCTCCCAAAGCCCGGAAGTTCCGTGATTGTCAAGGCAGTGATTCTGTTAAATGGTTCCGTTCGCGGTTATGCCAACCACCGTGCGCTCGAAGTCTCTGACATCTGCACGGCCATCACGCGAGTCAATTAGTAGAAAACCCCCAACATCGAACCAGCGCCGGACATTGTAATTACCCTGGATACTAAATCTGACGGTACGGTCCTCGTCGTCATCGGTTGCGCTCAGGCCGATATTTTCATCCAGATCATCGTTGAGCAAGAAATCTAACCCGGTGGAAGTCGAAAACCGCTCTCGCCAAAAATGCACCCAGTCAACACCAAATGTGGTTGTTAGTGAGAGATCATCGTCAAAAACGCCGGTTTCTGTCTGCCTGCCACCGCTAAATGTCACCGTGGAGAAAGTCCTCGGGCGCCAGACAAGATTGATATCCCATGAAAGGAAGGTCAGATCGTCGCGAGTACCGCCTTCGAGAAAGTTTTCTGTCACGGCACTCACTGAGACAGAGCCCGAGGTTACCGATGTATCAGCGAATTCAGCACCAAAAGATAAACGCGTGATATCACGTTCCAGATTTTCAGCGACATCACCAGCACCGTTAAATCTGATTCCATCGCGCACCTGATCGAAACCAACACCGGCAAAAAGCTGGGTTCGAGTCCCCACGCGATAGAAAAGCTGTGCAAAAGGTGCGATGGATGTTTCGCTGGTGGCATCCAGATTCGCGTTGCTGTCAGAACGCAGTTCTCTGTCCTGGAAGTTGAGCCCGGCCCTGAACTCCCCCCGAGCCTGCGACGCACCGTAGGCGAGCTGCGCGAAACCCCTGGTCCTCAACCAGTTGTCCGGGGAATCGATTGTGTTCAAAATATTCCGATTCACTGAAAGGCCGGTGCCCAATGGCTGATGTTGAATGCTGCGTGATAGCGATACGTTGGCCCTCAAGCGACTCGTCACTTCCAAAAATCCATTTAACGATAATTCGTGGTCCTGATAGCTTGCAATGTCAGACGACTGAGACAAAGGCAGGCAATCACCCGGCCTGACAACACCAGACTGTACCTGACAATAGTCTTCAAAATACTGGTAATAATTCCCGGAATAATTGAGCTCAAGCTGATTGTTGCGACGCCTCGCAAAATAACTCACCGACGGTTGCAAGCGCAGAAAGGCCGCCTCCTGAGACCCCTCATTTGCGCGCAAGGGATTGTTATCATTACCGAACTCAAGACGCAAATGAGGCGCTATCGCCCCGCCTTCACCAAGCTCGTACACAGTGGGTTCTACCGCATTTGCAACAGGCCCGGCTAATCCCGCAACCAACAGCAGGCTGCAGCCAGCAGATTTTATTGTTTTGCTATCCATTTTTTTCCAGGGATGATGTCAGTCGCGTTACGCTGGATGCACATATTGGAGTTTGCCAGCTGGTGGAAAATGTTCAACCAGAGAATGGCAAAAAAACGCCAGTTTTTGGTCTGTAGCACGGTAGGCTACTAATAGGCGCGGTGCGAGGGTAGCACGGAAAACCTATAATGTCAGTACGCTATATTTTTTTTGATGTCTCGTCATCTTACTCTACAACAAATTACTTATCTCAATTTGCAGTATATGCTTGGCTATCCGGCACAAGGAGAACAGCACGGCTGCAACCCTAATGATCTGCGCCTGCTCGATCAACAATTGGCTAATCAACACCGGGATGATCCACCTCAGGCTGTTACACAGCAGGTGACCCACCACAGTCAGATCCCTGCGCCATTACTATAACCTGAATTACTCATAACACTGCGATCCGCGAATATGCTGCAAATTAACCCCACAGATCAAATCGCGCTGGTAGGCCTTGGCTATGTTGGCTTGCCGCTGGCGGTCGAGTTTGGTAAGCATCGGCCTACCATAGGTTTCGACATACAGCCAGCACGAATACAACAACTTACACAGGGCATAGACAACACCCGGGAAGTCACCGCCGAAAATCTAAAAAACGCACAGCACCTGAGTTTTACCGATAACCCGGCGGAGCTCCGCGACAGCAAGATATTTATAGTGACTGTGCCAACGCCGGTCGATAAACACAAGCAGCCAAACCTCAAGCCATTGCTTGAAGCCAGTAAAGCAATCGGCGAAGTGATACAAAAAGGCAGTATCGTTATCTATGAATCGACAGTTTTTCCCGGCGCCACTGAGGAAGTTTGCGTTCCTTTAGTCGAACAGGTCTCGGGGCTTAAGTTTAATAAGGATTTTTTTGCAGGCTACAGCCCGGAGCGAATCAATCCGGGCGACAAAGAGCACCGCATTAATAACATCATCAAAATAACCTCAGGCTCAACGCCTGAGGCTGCGGATGCTGTGGATTGTCTCTATCAGCAAATTGTGACTGTCGGAACACACAAAGCCAGCTCAATAAAGGTTGCAGAGGCAGCCAAGGTGATCGAAAACACTCAACGCGATCTTAACATCGCACTAATAAACGAACTGGCGCTGCTTTTCGATCAATTGAACATTGATACTCAGGAAGTATTAAACGCCGCAGGAACGAAATGGAATTTTCTGCCATTTAAACCCGGCCTGGTAGGCGGTCACTGCATCAGTGTTGATCCTTACTACCTAACCTACAAAGCACAGGAAATCGGTTACCACCCGCAAATTATTTTATCCGGCAGGCGAATTAACGATCAGATGGGTCAGTTTGTGGCCGAAAGCGTGATTAAACTAATGACCAAGCGGCGCATCCATGTTGTCGGTTCAAAAGTGCTGGTGCTTGGTTTAACTTTTAAAGAAAACTGCCCCGACCTACGCAACACGCGGGTGATTGATATCGTCAGAACTCTTGAGCACTACAATGCATCAGTCGATGTTCACGATCCATGCGCAGATATTGAAGCTGCATACAATGAGTACCAAATAGAACTGCTACCGACACTGCCTGCCAATCACTACGACGCAATTATTTTAGCAGTTGCACATGATGAAATTGTTGAACTTGGAATCAGCGAGATTCGAAAACTCGGCAAACAGGAACATGTGCTTTACGATGTTAAAAGCATACTGCCGCAGTCAGAGGTCGATGCCAGACTTTAAGCCAATTGTCTTGAAAGCTGTTGAAGCGCCAAACGCAAATTGGTGCGCCAGTGTGGCGCCGTAAAGCCCAGAGCATCCCATGTTGCGGTTTTATCCAGTACCGAGTTTGACGGGCGCTTAGCCGGTGTTGGAAAAGCGTTGGTGGTCAGCGGGCTAATTGGGATGGGCTTATCGAGAAGCTTAAGCGCGCACGCTTCCTCTTGAATTGCAACGGCAAAGTCATACCAGCTGGCCACACCTGCATCTGTCCAGTGATGCATACCAAAAAGCTCTTTCTGCATGAAAGCCCAGCATGCCTCGGCCAAGCCAGCAACAAATGTTGGCGACCCGATCTGATCAGCAACAACACCTAACGACTCTTTTTCTTTCATTAAACGAAGCATCGTCATAACAAAGTTACTACCGCCGGCATCGTAGACCCAGGCGGTACGCACAATGGTTGATTGCCTGGCATGAATGGCAAGCACCTCGGCCTCTCCATCTCTCTTTGTCACGCCATAAACACCGAGTGGATCTGTTTTATCATCTGCTAAATAAGGCGCACCGTTTTTTCCGTTGAATACAAAATCTGTTGAAACATGGATCAACGGGATATTCAAAGCACTGGCTGATAACGCAAGGTTTGCCGGCCCATCTGTGTTAGCTGCTTTTGCAGACTCAACATCTGTTTCTGCCTGATCAACTGCAGTGTAAGCCGCGGCATTTATAATACCGTCTGGTTTATTGGCATCAAACCAATGTTCAACACTTTGCCTGTTGGAGATATCCAGCACTTGACGATCAGCAACAACCGTTTGATAACCATCAGGGCTGCAAGACACCAGTGCCTGGCCAAGCTGGCCCTTGGCACCTGTTATTAATATTTTTTTCATCGCGCTGATATGTTATTCATTATTGTCAGCTGCAGGCACACTACTGAAAGTGATGCGCTACTGAAAAAGACAGCCCATTGGCATCTTTTTCTGACAAAGTTGGTGGGTTGCCATCAACCAGCGGCCAATCAATTCCGATTTCGGGGTCATCCCAGGCAATTGATTGTTCAAATTCCGGTGCGTATAAGTCAGTGCACTTGTAAATGAAATCAGCCATCTCACTTATTACATAAAATCCGTGAGCCAGTTGCGCTGGAACCCAGAGCATTCTTTTGTTCGATTCACTCAGCTCAACCCCGACCCACTTGCCAAACGTCGGGGATGACTTTCGCAGATCCACTGCTACATCAAACACCGCACCGGAGGTTACTCTCACTAACTTGCCTTGCGTGTTTTTTGTTTGATAGTGCAGGCCGCGCAATATTCCCTGCGCTGATCTACTATGGTTATCCTGCACGAAGCTTGTTGGCAAATCGTTATCTGCAAACACCTCTTCATTCCAGGTTTCCATAAAAAAGCCACGATCATCACCAAAAACCGAAGGCTCAATGATTTTTACATCAGCGATTTCGGTATCTATCACTTTCATAGTAGTAGTCTTCTGTGTAATTCTCTTCTTCAAGGTAATCCTGCTCGAAGTGGAGTCCTTCCGGCCCAGGCTGTGGCTGTGGCTGTGGCGACTTTCTGCATAATCCAATTAACTCTGCCAAACCAATTCCAATCGCAAGGCCAACCAGCCCCCCGGCATTGTCTAGCAGCAGATCACTTATGTGAGTAGTACGTCCGTGCACCAGGGTCTGCAACGCTTCGGTAACAACTGCAAACACGAAAATCGCGGCAGCCGCATAGTAGATTCCGCATCTTCGCCACAGCAAACCAGCAAAGAGCCCAAAACACATAAAAACCAAAAAATGGCCTAGTTTGCTGACTTCAGTACCAACAACTGCAACGCTACTCTCACCATATAATCTGGATAAGAGCGTTCGCAGCGGCGTAAGGAAAGACTCAGGCAATACGCCAGCCAATTTTTGTGTTATCGCAGTCATTGCTGCCTCAGGCATCATGGTGCCTACCAAAGCCATTATGACCATGATCGACAACGCCAAAATTTGCCACACACTAAAGGCTCTAACAAAAGTGTATAAAATGAAGCCAAGCAACAGAGCCCACGCAGCGATAATGATCAGACGTAGCCATTTGTAGGAATTCAGCTCGGTCAGACTCGACATCACAGGATCGCTGACAACAAACTCGCCGCCCGCTCTGTACAAGCGAGCTGAAAAATCAACGCTTGCCACTGATTCTGTAAGGAGCATATCTTCAGTGAAGGTGCTAGAGGGCTGTGTTCCACTGAGTGTAGTAATCATCCTACTACCTATACGCTGACCACCTTCATCACGAAAAATAATCGAAATACTGGCAAGCGCCCAATTTTCTTCGCTGGCTGGCACAACATCATTAACACCTACCGCATAACTAAACCGATAAAACGCCGGTGTATCAACTACTACATTTTGAAAGACAGCCTGACTTTTGCCCGGTTGGTTTTTTATTAGCAGCTGATCATCATTAAATTCTACTAACTGGTCGCTTTCTTGTTGCCAGACCTCGCTGTCATCCGTAAATGAATCATTCTGCAGCATTTGCGCTTCTTGAACACCAAATCGATCGACAAACTGCGTTGCGATAAAAGTCAAAACGGACAGTAAAATCGCGACCGCCAAGACAGACCACCCGACTCTACCAACTACGCGTTCCTCGAGCACTGAATCATTCACTTAGTTATCTACCAAAAAGTTACAACACAATGGCGCAAGTGTAACTCAACATCAGCACGCTGAACTGTCGTATTAATGCCAACAATCGATAAGCAGCCACTCATGCAGCCTTCAGCTGAGCTGCTTGACGAAGAGGCTCCCACCAGGCGGGATTTTCCAGATACCAGTCTATGGTCTTCGCAATACCCGATTCAAAAGTCTCAGCTGGTTGATAATCGAGCTCGGCATTAGCTTTGTCCGGGTTGATAGCATAGCGTCGGTCATGCCCGCGACGATCTTCAACGTACTGGATTAAATCCGCGCTTTTCCTCCCGTTTACTACAGGCGCCAGCGGAAATTGTTGACACAAATCGGGCTGTGCCTGCAGTCTGCTATCTACTTCCCTGCACAGCAGATTAACAATATCAATATTCGCCCACTCGTTAATACCACCAATGTTGTAGGTCTCTCCAATGACACCTTTTCGAATCACTTTGTCGATGCCACGAGCATGATCATCCACATACAACCAATCACGAATTTGCTGCCCGTCTCCATAAATCGGTAGAGGCTGATTATTGAGTATGTTTGTAATTATCAACGGAATCAGTTTTTCCGGAAAATGATACGGCCCGTAGTTATTCGAACAGTTGCTGGTAGTTACCTGCAACCCAAAAGTATGCAGATAAGATCTCACCAGGTGATCAGACGCGGCCTTGCTTGCAGAGTATGGCGAGTTCGGTGCGTACTGGGTGGTCTCACTGAAAGCGGGATCATTTGGACCTAACGCGCCATAGACTTCATCAGTAGATACGTGATGGAAGCGATGCTCAGAGACGCTACCTTCATCAATCCAGACCTGTCGCGCAGCCTTCAGCAGACTGTGAGTTCCGATAACATTGGTTTCAATGAACACATCCGGACCACTGATGGATCGGTCTACATGACTTTCAGCGGCAAAGTGCACCAGTGTGTCTATATCTTGCTCGCGGAGAATTTTTTCTACCAGCGCCTGATCTTTGATATCGCCCTGCACGAAACAGAAGTCAGGATTGCTCTCCAGCTCCTGCAGACTTGCCAGATTGCCCGCATAGGTGAGCGCGTCGAGCACCACAAGTTTGTCACCACCATATTCACGCAACCAGTAGTGCGCAAAATTCGCCCCGATAAAACCTGCGCCACCTGTAACCAGTAGCTTCTTCATATTCCGACTCTCACCATGCTGTGTTCCACAATTCACAACAGCACGATTCAAACCAGAAAAACCAATCAGTTCACTAAAACAATTGCAGTGCCGGAAAACAGTCGCAAACCCGTGCCTGGCAATGCAGTGCTAACTGACCGCCTGCTCCATGACGCGCCGTACCACGTCAGCGCACTCGCCTATCAGGTCAGGGGTGATACCGGGGTGAACATTCATCATGATACTTGTTTCACCCAGCTCTTTTGCCACCGGTAACGAAGCCTGGTGACCATAGACACCAACGAAGCCAAGCTCTCGATAGATCTCAGGGCAACTGCCGGTAAAGCAAGGTGCACCGCTCTGGTGTATTTCTGCCACCACACGGTCACGATCCCAGCCACTGCGTAGTTTCTCAGGCTCTATAAAACAATAATACTTGTAACTGGCATGATAAGCCTGGTTGTCCGGCATGGTGAGCCGGATACCTTCCACACCAGTCAGCGCCCGGTTGAATGCTTCTATGTTGCGTCGTCTCTGATTGACCCATTCATCAACTTGCGTCAGCTGATAGCGACCCAGTGCCGATTGCATTTCTGTTAGCCGCCAGTTGGTTCCAATGGAATCATGAATCCACTTAAAGGTTGTTGACGCGGAGGGAATCTTAACTTTATCAATTGACTTGCCGTGGTCTTTAAAGGACCACATTTTCCGATACAGCTCCTCGTTGTCTGTGGTAACAAATCCCCCTTCGCCACCCGTTGTCATGATTTTATCCTGACAAAAAGACCATGCACTGATATCGCCGAAAGTACCAACAGACTTGTCCTGGTAGCGAGCACCATGAGCTTGGGCACAGTCTTCGATGACGCAAATGTTGCGTTCTTTCGCTAGCGTTACGATCGCATCCATCTCACACGGCCAACCCGCCAGATGCACGCAAATGACCGCCCGGGTTTTGGGCGTTATCGCAGCGGCTATTGTATCTGCTGTTACGTTCTGACTGTTGCGATCCACATCTGCAAAGACCGCTCTCGCCCCCGCATTAACCACGGGAGATGCCGAGGCTATAAATGAACGGGAGGTGACTATAACCTCATCACCGGGACCAATATCCAGAGCGTACAGCGCCAGATCCAGCGCAAGTGTGCCATTCGCCAATGCGATACCAAAATCCGCTTCAAAGTGCTGCGCAAACTCAGCCTCAAAGAGCCGGCCTTCCTGACCGGTCCAGTAATTAACCTTGTTGCTTAACAGCACATCTTTAACGATTTCGGCCTCTCGATCAGAGAAACAAGGCCAGGAGGGGAGTTGGATCATAGCTTCGATATAGTGCGTTCAGCTGGCACTATAACACTAATCAATCGGTTCCAGAGTTGTGTCCGGCTTTTCTGCAGTAGCTGTTCTGTTGGGTTTATAACCCCGCACTACATTCTTTAACTGATCAACCATCTCGTTATCCGGATCAGACTGCATGACTGACAGAAAACGATCCAGAACAGGCGATAGCTCACGCCATTCAAGAAAGCCCTCTTCCGCACGCGAGATTTTTGGGTGAATGGTCGATTGAGCAGTTTCATCAATCAACAGCTCCTCAAACAGCTTTTCACCTTCACGCAACCCGGTGTATTGAATCTCTATAGTGCCATAGGGATTCTGTTCGTCTTTGAGCGTTTTTCCGTGGAGATATACCAGTGATTTTGCAAGATCAACTATTTGCACCGGCTGACCCATATCGAGCAAAAACAAGTCACCACCCTCACAGAGTGCACTGGCCTGTATAACCAACTGTGCAGCTTCGGGAATAGACATAAAGTAGCGAACAATGTCTTTATGGGTAACCGTTATTGGTCCGCCGTTTTTAATTTGCTCTGAAAACTTTGGCACCACAGATCCGGACGAGCCGATCACATTGCCAAACCGCACCATGCAGAGTTTGGTGTTGCCGGAGCCACTGGCGGCCTTCGCCTGCACCATCATCTCGGCTACTCGTTTGGTCGCTCCCATCACATTCGTTGGCCGCACCGCTTTATCTGTGCTAATCAACAGGAAGTTCTCTACACCTGTCTCGATTGCCGCTTCAACTGCGGCCAGGCTGCCGAATACGTTGGTGCGAATCGCTGGCTGTGGGTTGGATTCGACCATAGGCACATGCTTATAAGCTGCAGCGTGAAAAAGCGTTTGTACAGCATAGGTGTTCAGCGTGTGTAGCAGCTCACTCTTAAACACCACATTGCCCAACACACAGTGCACAGCGGGAAGGTGTCGACCCTCATCATCCGCTGCAAGCTCGGCACTTAACGCTTTCAGATCGCTGTCAATCTGGTACATCGCAGCTTCCGAGATATCGAACAACACCAATGCCCTGGGGGCTAATGGCAGTATTTGACGGCAAAGCTCGCTGCCGACAGAACCACCTGCACCGGTGACCATCACAACCTTATCAGTGATATTTTTGCGCATTAGCGCGGGATCAGGCGCGACAGGCTGGCGACCAATCAACTCTTCAAGTGGCAATGTTTTGGCATCACGTGTAGTTACCCGGTTTTCCATGATGTCTTCAATGGAAGGCAGGGTCTGCACCCGGCAGTCAAAAGTCTGCAATGACTCAAGCAGCTCTTTCATTCTTGAACCGTCGAGGTGCGGTATCGCCATGAGAATGGTCTCGATACCTCTGGACTTTAGCATTGCCGGGGTTGATGGAGCTTTTGGATCAAGCACCATTAGTTTTGAAAGTTCACGGCCGTGGTACTTCGCGTTGTCATCGAGCCACACAACGGGAAGATAGTCGACACCGTTGCGGCAAATTTGCATGACCTGCCGCCCGAGCGCGCCGGCCCCGTAGATGGCTATCGGCACCCCTCGGTCAGCAGTCGCACCATCAGCCAGCCACTTCCAGGTTTGCCGAGCTGCCACACACAGGAAAAAAAGCACCAGGCCGTAGATGATAAAAATCGAACGCGGATTCGGGTTGGGTGCCAGCAGATACTGCACGATCAACAGCAAAAGCGACGATGCAATCACCCCTTTTGCAAGCGGTGCGAGCTCATCCGTTCCACTGAACCTGATCACCATTTTGTAGACGCCAATTCTGTTGAAAATTAACGCCGTTGCTACAGGCAGCACAATAAAGAGCGGCCACAACTTTGCAAAATTTACAGAAGACAAGCGCAGAACGTTCGCGGCAACCAAAGCCACGAACACAAACGCAATGTCAAGCAGCTGTGCGAACAGCTGTTTTTTGGATTGCTCCAGACTATTCAGTTTGTCGGCGTAGCCGCCAAGTATGCGTTTTATGCCTTTGTTCTGGACCATATAAAGCGAGTCAGACGTCATATCAGGGAAAATTGACTGGAGCTTTGAGACCCCGAAGAAGCTTACGATCCCGTGCCAGATCGCACTATGGTTTGCCCTTCCATGATCAGTAACTTCTTTCAAGACGCACTCAGCCCAATGTTATTAGAATATCGTAAGACAGAACTCACACACGAACTAAAGCGTGGCTCTCAATTCTGCGTATTGCTTCACTACATTCATAGATTAGACGCACTTGCACAATCAGTCAATGTCATGACATTAAGATTTATGGTATTTTCAGTGCCGTCATGACAGCGCAAACCCATCAATCGAGGCAAAAGCACCAATCGCCTGCCACTACTCTGCACGAAAAATAAAGAAATCTCCCATGGTACCGGTCTCAATTTTCTTCAAAACCGCACCGCGCGCGAATAGAACTGCCGCATCCATTTCGTCCATAACTACGTAGTCTGGACCAAAAATAGAAACCGCTGATTGAAGGCCAGTTGGAGAGAGGAATTTACTCTTGATAATCAAGGTTTCTCTTGGGCGCAAGGCATAACTTAGCCTCAGCTCTGCTTCCAGACTCACGTCCAGCAATAAAAACCTCGCGTCTGCAGGGAATTCAGCAAACGAAGCGCGCGCGACTGCCAGATCCTCAGACTCTGACTGCGCCTCGTTACGAGCTTTAACAGCCATGGCGGAAGCGATTCCGACGTTCAAACCCAAAAGTACCACGCCAAGGGTCTTCGCCTGCCAGGGTCTGACTAAATGCCTGAGGTCACTTGCCGTGAGTCCAATAATCACAAATGTGGCAACTGCCACTATCTGTTGATATCGTACCTGGGTTTGCATTAACACCAGCAGACCAACATAAGCCCCAAGGCACAAACAGGCGGCAAACAAAATTTCTCGGTAGACACGCAGTCTGAGTACAAACAGATATAAACCACCGACGATAGCCAGGTTGGTATAAAGATAAAGCGGCCAGTTTCGTGGCTGCAAAAAATGCGCATGTACCGCGAAGCGAAGTTTATCCAGCAGTAATGACAAACTCACTGGATCAAGGCTGTCGCTTTGATGCCAAAGCATATTTGAAACACCCGGGACCGCCCCCGCAATAATCGATTGCAGATCAGGCTGAAACGAGCTCGGAAAAAGCACACCTTTAAACGCCTGCGCCGCATAGAAAATCAACGCAACGGTAACCAACCCCAGCACCCTGCCGTACTGCGGAGCTTTCAATAACAATAACGCCAGGTACACGAGGTAACAATTTGCCAGCAAGAAAAACAGCGGGTGACTCAACGTACCTATGGTCAGTGCTGCAACCAATGCCACCTGCCCCAACAAATTGGCTCGATACGCAAAACCCGCCAGACATACTGCAAGGCAGCCTGCATACAACTGTTCCTGCAGCATGTTCAACGACTGCCAAAGGGCAATTGGAGACACAAGGTAAAGCGCTGTCACCCAGCCTGCAATTGGCGTTTGTGTGTGGGTGCGGCAAACAAAGAAAATTGCCAATGCAACGGCAATATGGCTGACAAAATTCAACCACATCCAACTACTGTAAGGATTGGAAAACTGTGCAAAAAATGCAGCGACCAAGATAAACGGCCCATGGTGCATAAAGTAATTAGCCGATGAATCACTACCCGCTTCACGCAGCAATTTTCCAGGGTACACAATATTTGTCACTGCGGGATTCTGATCAGCCAGCGTTTCAACGTCGCCTAAGTACCAGTACTGATCCGTTCCCCGCACGCCTTCGGTGCCGAACCACAGAACCAGGCAAGCGGACACCACAGCCGCTGTGAGTATGACTCGCCAATGAAACAAGATACCGCAACCCCGTACTAAGCCATTTGTCATGCCACTGATATACCTACAGCCATTGAGGGCGGCTGATCCAAGCTGTTGTAGCGCCGCAGGTTACTTCAACACACCGTTTATCACCAGCGGCTACACCGATTGAATTGCCAAAGCGGTGAATTATAGAGTCTTTTCGACCTGATTATTCATGCAGCAGCAACTCTATTGCACGGAGGTTTGTGTTCGCGATAATTTCACTTTTTGCGGTGATTGTTGTCACTACCATGGCTATTTGCGATCTGGCTTTTATCAAATTGGCTAATTGGTATTTGCAAAACAAAAATCCAATCCGGTATTTACTGTAGTGGGAACAAGGCAAGTGCAGAACTGTTGGTGTTGTTTACAGTCTGCGATAGCACGCCAAGATGAAATGCTGCAAACGAGCTTGTTCACCGGCACGTTCAATTACGCCAAAAATAACGATTGGTTCATAATTTCAGATAACTTGTCTTACCTGTGATCATTTGTTAAGTGGCCAGCAATTGGTAGATCAATAGTTGCAACCGTCGCCATTATCATCAATCAATTGTTGTACACTGTTTAATACCAGCCAGCCTTGCCTGACACTTGTTTAAAGGCAAAGCGGCAATCTATTCTCGGGTTCAGGACTTCAAAAAAATGTGCGGTATAGCCGGGTTTCAGACATCCCGCTCTAAATCAAACTCCCAGCTACGCGACACTGCGCTCAAGATGAGCGATGCCATCCAACACCGAGGACCGGATGCCGCAGACTCATGGACAGATGAAACGCACGGCATAGCCCTGTCTCATCGCCGCCTGGCAATTGTAGATTTGAGCCCCACCGGTGCGCAGCCAATGGTCTCGCACAATGGCCAGCTCGTGATGGTGTACAACGGTGAAATTTACAATGCAGAGGATCTTCGCAAAGAACTAACTTCAAACGGCAGTCAATTTAGAGGAACCTCAGACACAGAGGTAATCCTTGAGGGCTTTGCCGCCTGGGGCATACGCAAAACTATAGCAAGGTGCATTGGCATGTTTGCACTGGCCGTCTGGAATCGTGAGGACCACACGCTCAGCCTGGTAAGAGACAGGTTGGGCATCAAACCACTTTACTGGTCTCAACAAACAGACGAACTCATTTTTGGCTCTGAGCTAAAAGCACTTCGCGCACATCCGGACTGCGCTGCAAACATCAACAGCGATGTGCTAGCAGGATACCTGCGAAAAGGCTACATCAATCACCCCAACACCATTTACCAGGATGTTAATCAATTACCCCCCGGGTGCATCCTGCACTGGAACCGAAGCACCAGAAAGTCAACTATAGAGCAATACTGGTCTCTAAAGAATATTGTAGAAGATGCATACAAAACCCCGTTTAACGGCAGTAGCGAAGATGCCACCGACCAACTTGAAAGCCTGCTAAAAGACGCGATAAATCGTCGTATGGTTGCGGATGTGCCTTTGGGTGCATTTTTGTCAGGTGGAATCGATTCATCCGCGGTGGTTGCCTTAATGCAAGAGTGCAGCAGCACCCCGGTGAAGACGTTCTCGATAGGCTTTGACGAAAAAAAATATGACGAATCAGCCTACGCTGCCGCCGTGGCACAGCACATCGGCACTGACCATACAGAATTAATTGTTACAGCAAAAGATGCGCTGAATGTTGTGCCTCTTCTTCCATCGCTATTTGACGAACCGTTCGCTGATCCGTCACAAATTCCGACCTACCTTGTTTCAAAGCTCACTCGCGAGCACGTAACCGTTGCACTGTCCGGCGACGGAGGTGACGAGCTATTCGCAGGCTACACGAGATACCAAACAACCCAGAAATTCCGCCGATTACTCAGCCAGCCCGGAGCGATAAGAAAGCTCGAGGCTTCTTTACTTAAGAAGCTTAACGTGGATCGCCTGAAGAACTACGTAAACTTACCTTCAAACATAGTAACCAGACATTCCAAAGATCAGCACGACAATATCGCATCAATACTACGCTCTGGTACTTTTATCGATGCCTACCTCAGAGAGACTAGCAGAATAGGGAATCCTGAAGCTTCACTCAAACACGGGCATGAATTACCAGTTGCAGCCTGGACTGAAGCATCAGACATGCAATTCACGAATGACGATTACGCCGCAATGCAATACATCGACATGCTCGACTACCTGCCTGATGACATTCTAACTAAAGTAGATAGAACCAGCATGGCCGTATCACTTGAAGCGCGCGTGCCCATATTGGATCATCGCGTAGTCGAATTTTCGTGGCGGCTCAACCAGAGTCTCAAAGTGCAAAACAATCAGGGAAAACAGATATTACGAAATGTCCTATACCGTCATGTGCCAAAGCACCTGGTTGATCGACCCAAAAAAGGATTTGGCGTCCCGATCAGCGCATGGATCAAAGGCCCGCTTCGGGAATGGGCTGAAGAGCTACTATCAGAAAATAAACTTCAAGAAACCAATATTTTTGAAACCGAAGTAATACGCCAAAGATGGCAGGAACAGATAAAAGGCGAACGGAACTGGGAGTACCACTTGTGGGATGTGTTAATGATGCAGGCATGGGCAGTTGATAATAAAGCAATTCTCTAGATAGTTCCGCTGAATATATTTTTGGTCCATAGAGAAAAACAACAAACCCAATATAGCGCTACCAGACCCTCATATTATTTTGTATATAACCAATTCATCTACATACTTCAGAAACCTGAAGCTCGGCTCAACATCTTCTTCGACATCAATAGTGATTGGCGATGCGTAAATTATTCTCAACAGACAATAATTTCAACCACTTGCTTAAAGGCAGCACCTTTAACGTAGCTGCAAAGATCGTGGGAATCCTATTTGGATTTTTCGCAAGTATTTTAATTACAAAGAACTATGGGTCCGATCTGATAGGAGATATTGCAACAATAACTAGCGCTTTCACTTTACTTTCCCTCTTAGCACTGCTTGGCAATCAGACTCTTGTTTTAAAGGTACTACCAGAACAAATAGAAAAACATAACTATTTTGCGGCAAAACTTGTCTACCATAAATTACTTAATATAACCTTGTGTACCACAATCTGTGTAATAGTCGCATGGCTTTTCATAGAGAATATCAGTTCATTTACGCTAGTCCGAGGCCTGGAGAAATACATATTCCTTGTTGCTGCGTTGGTTTTCCTGGCTGCAATCAAAGAGCTAAATTCTAAAACGCTCAGAGGACTCGGGGACTACAAAATCTATTCTGTCTTTGAAATCCTTCCAGCACTTCTATTAGCAAGCACGGCCATCATCTCTATCGAACTTCAAGTAGCGGAACATAATTTCCAATACGCATACTTCTTTCCACTACTTGTGATAGGAATACTCTCTTTCACGGTTGTATCAAAGTCATTCCATAAAAAAGTAAAAAACAACTTTTTTACAGAGATAGATTACTCTAGGTTACCCACGAAAGCAGACCTCATTCGAACATCCCTCCCAATGCTCGGCGTTACGCTGAGCACAGCAATTATTGCCCATTTCGATATTCTCATGCTGAATTACTACACCACATCTAGCGAAGTTGGTGTCTATTCTGTTTATGTAAAAATTGTAGCTGGCACAGCTTTGACCACTCATTCTATCAACGCTATGTTCGCCCCAACGGTATCCAGGCTCTTCAGCAGAAATGAAAAATTTCAATTAAAAATATTTGCAAAAAAAACCACACTTTTGTCCCTTTCAGCAACTATGGCAGCAGCTGCGCTGGTTATTGCTCTACAGAAACCCATTCTCGGCTTGTTTGGCTCCGAATTTATAGAAAGCATAAGCACACTACATGTCCTGATACTCTCAACAATTACAAGCAGCTTTTTCGGTTCAGTTGGCCTCTACTTAAATATGACAGGTAATCAAGTATACTTCTTCCGTGTAATGCTAGTTGCGGCACTAATAAACATACTACTCAATGCAATCCTTATCCCGCTAGTAGGACTAATGGGGGCGGCCATAGCAACTCTGGTTTCGGTATTGACTTGGAATCTTTTGGCAACATACAAAATATACAGGGAATTTGGACACACTTTGATCTGGGGCAGGGAGAAAAATGCATAAACCAAATACATTTATAGTTGGTGCTCCAAAATGCGGAACAACAGCAATGGCATCATACCTTGCAAGCCATGAAAATATATTCATGAGCTTTCCCAAAGAACCACATCATTTCGTATACGAGGATATGCCAAATAAGTCTAACTATGTATCTCGCGAGAAATATCTTAATCTCTTTCTGCAAGCACAAGAACATCACAGCATCATAGCGGAGGCATCTGTTTGGTATCTTTACAGCGGACATGCGATTGAAAAAATTTCTAACTTTGATCCACAAGCGAAGATAATCGTCATGCTGCGACGCCCAGACGAGATGGTTTACTCTATGCACAGCCAGGCGGTGGTAACTTTACAAGAAGATGTACTTGATTTTGAAGGCGCCTGGCAACTAAGCTCCGAAGTTCGTCATCAATATGCAAAACACTGTAAAGAGCCAAAGCTACTAAGGTACAAGGAGATAGCAAAATATGGTAAGCAACTGACTAAATTACAAAATCATTTCCCTAAGGAACAAATACACGTTGTGTTTTACGATGAGTTTAGGAATAACACAAAACACGAGTACAATATGGTTTTGAAGTTCCTCGGCCTACCTCCAGATAATAAAACACATTTCCCAAGAGTCAATCCAAACACTCAGTTACGAAATAAATCAATAGCCGCCTTTCTAAGAAAACCACCCAAATTCCTCATGAGTGCCAATACGAAATTCAAAAATTTACTTGGAATAAAACAATTGGGCCTCAGCCGTAGACTCACATCGCTCAATCAAAAAGAAGTACAGCGTGCAGCACTAACAGAAGAAATGAGAATTGAAATTATCAATAACTACCAAGATGACATTACTACTCTTGCAAAAATAACCGAAAAGGACTTGTCTGGTTGGCTTCGTTAACCCACTTTATTGCCTTTGACTCTGAAACTGCCACTATTACCGCGAACAGCTACATTTTTTCTTCTTTTAGCGCATCCAGCAAGCTGGGATTTCTTAACATCCCTTCCCCAAAGTACCGTGCACCGTCTAAAGTCCAATGTGAATTGTCGTAGTAGGTTTTTTTACCATCTTCACTTGCAAGCCAGCACAACTCTCTCTTGTCGTTACATACAAAATTACGTCGAGATATGTACTCAGCGTCATAGTTAATTGCGATTTTCTCTAATTTTTTATCTACATTTTTACCTGTATGCTCTTCATACAAATATGCCTGAGCATTTAGACTATCAATAGCCTCTGATCCGTAGCGTCGCATGTACCAATCGAAGAAAGGAACTGAACCGGGAGACGTAAACTCAGCCGTAGACCCCATTAAAACGACACGCTTTTGATCAGTGGAAATCGCTTGCAGAGCGAGGAGCAATCCCTCCGGCAAGGCTCCCTGAAATCGGGATGCTATGACGACAACGCTTGCAGCCAGATAATTATCAGCACCCAGAAGCGCTTCAATTTGCTTGTTTGGAAAGTCCTTTCTGATACCGAATCGCGCAAATTCTAAATCTGGTGCTAATCGAGCATTCAAAGCAAAAGCGTTGTAGACATCTTTACTGTGAGAATTTCCTACGATCAAAACTTTAGTACTTTCAGTATCAATAAACCATTTACCTTTTAGCTCATATCTTGATGGCTCGTGTGCATTCCATGTCCCTATGGATTCCTCTTTGTCCAATTGATCTAGTATTGACCAGCTTTCCAGCCTTAGTTGTTCATTATCACTTTGATTCCCGTGATAGGAAGTAATTGCATTTGAGAAGTGACGGTTGTCCCACTGAAAAATCAGCACTATCGCTGAAAAAGCTACAATAAATCCGGAGGCGCATAGCGCAGACCAAAACAACCATATTCGCTTAGCGCCAACTCTAAAAGGTTTTTCAACGGCATAATATCCAAACAAAGAAAGAAAATATGTTGCCCCGAGCCAAAAGACGTAATCTTCTACGCTCGGATGCTCATGATCCGATAACCTACCGAAAGCAAAAACCGGAAAATGCCACAGATACAAAGAGTAAGATAGCTTACCAATGTGCACCATTGGCCTGGTAGACAATAGCTGGACTACAACGTTTGATTGAGAATCAAAGTGAATCAAAACGCACGCAGCAATGACAACTGGCAATGTTACAAATCCGGGATGAACTATTTCGGCGAGATCTGCGTAATAAAAGAAAACAAGTATTATCAGTATAGCCAATCCAGAAGCGAGGCTGGATACCTTACATGGCCAACTAACGTTTTTCTCTGGATTTGAGTGATAAACATGAAAACATGCGAGCACACTACCAGCCAGGAGCTCCCACCCTCGACTCACCGGAGAAAAGAACGAAAATTCCGGGTTCCAAATTGTGGATAAAAAGGCAAGTCCTAAACTACAAATCGTTAAAATTATAAGATATTTAACAAAATTGCGGTTCCCACCAAGGAAAATGACCAACAAGGGAAATAGAAGATAGAACTGCTCTTCAATGGCCAGGCTCCATGTGTGTAAGAAAGGCTGCAGAAGTCCAGACTGAGCTCCGTATGTGCCCAACTCTAGGAACCAAAATCCATTGCTTAAAAACATCAAACTAGCAATTATTGACTTTACGAAACGCTCCAGCTCAGTTGGAGATAGGACGTACCATGCGACAGGTATACTCGTTAAAATCACAAGAACCAATGACGGCAGTATTCTTTTGGAGCGGCGCCAATAAAACTCAGACAGCCTTATACCCCCCGTTTCAATTTTCTCAGCAACTAATATTTTTGTAATCAAATACCCGGAAAGTACAAAAAACAGATCAACTCCTAGAAATCCGCCTCCTAAAAATGAAGCACCGCCGATTTGGATCTTAAGGTGATACAAAATTACAGAGACTACGGCGATAGCCCTCATACCGTCTATATGTGGCTTGTAGTTAATTAATGACATTCAGAACGCGCTACGTGTTTCTTTCTCACGAACTATAAAGATCAGCCCACATTTGAGGAAAATAACCTTATCACCAACGAGTGTTTTAACACTCAGCCACACCATCAACGAATACATCGACTAAATCATCTCACACATTGCCGTATACGTGTCATAAGGTGAGCACAATATTGAATAACGACCGAGATGCAAAGCTTAGCTAAGCTGATCGCCTCATAAACCGACAACGACCAAGCACTTAACGTAACCGTTAATTGTTAGGATCCACCTCTATTTGCAGTGACAACAATCTGCACTGGTACAAATGTGCTGGCTGCTCATGGCCTTACACTCAAACAGGCAGCAGGCCAAGCCACATAATCACGTCGCTTGCAAATAACCAATCGTACAACTACAACTGCTCCGGGAAATCTGCAGTAAGAAATATGCACCCACACAATCGGAATAAAGAACAACCAGTGCCACGTGCGATCTGACCTAAAAAATCTATGATTGCCATTCCCAGCGGATTCTACCATGGCTGATAGTGGCATTGACAAGAGCCTCACTGCTGCCACAAAGATAAAACGCTCGCAGCATATTGATATCACACTTTCACGCGTACGTAACCGTACCATTCCTGAGAAATAGTAACAGGTAACCGTAGCAAAAATATATTTGATTACCCGGCGACGATCAGCAGAAGCGTCGGCATGAGATCTCTAATAAATTGCATACAACAGCGCTACCATTAGCTTCTCTACACAACCGAATATTGGATATCGCTACTGTCAATTGGGATAGATTATGTTGGCACCGTGTACACCAGCGTTTTCCAGCACATACGCTTTAACCTGGGCCGCTGGCATTTTTGGGTATTGGTAAGGTGGAACTAAACGTGGCTCACCGCTGTTGTTGTTATCATCCGGACCAATAACTGCAGGCCCTCGACTGGAACCTCCTTCAAAAATATTCAATCCATCTGTAAAAACATAGCCTTGAATATTACCTTTTGGATTTCCTGGTGTAGCCAATGCGGACGTGGAAGCTGCCTGCCCTATTAATCCAATAGAAGTATTTTCAAAGACACTGGATTCTACAAGGATGATTGGTGTTTGTGGTCCATTTCGATTGGCTGCCTCACCGTGCCCGGATATTGTGCCACACTCAAAACCACCCCAATTGTGTGAATAGTTGTTAAAACCATGAACATCCTGTCCGCCAGAATTTCGAAAGTTACGACACTTGGCTGACATGTCTGACCACGCAATAGTAACACGTCCATCTCGATCAGCGTTTTGCGAGCCAGCCTGATCAGCAGCAATCAAGAGCCCTTTATTTGTGTTGAACACTTTATAGTGCGTCACTGTCACATTTATCGCTGACGTAGAAGAGTAATTGCCTATCCCAATAGAGTCATCGTCATTGTTTCGCACCGTGATGTGATCAAGCCAGTAGTTTTTACCTGTAGCGACAAGAATCGCCGTCACCCACCGGGTTTTGAAACTCCCATTTTGTTCAGGCAAATTCTCGTCTGGACCCAACAGAACTCTGTGGATAATGTTATTACTTCTAGCCAGAATAATTAGCGTGATGTCTTTAATAGACTTTGCGTGGGGTGCAATCCTTACCAATGCATCCCTGCCATCCCAAGTCGTATTGGCAGCAGGCACAATAGTGGACTCAAGATAAATCGTTTCACCATCCAGCGATGGATCATATACGACCCAGGTGTTTGGTTTCGTCAATCCCGCACGAAGGGATCCCGGACCACTGTTTTTTGTATTTGTTACTGTATACAGATCGCCATCGTAACCAGCTCCAGTTGTTTCTCGCCCGTAACCGATCTTCCAGGGAGACTCCAAAAGACTCCCTCGCCGATCTAATCGAGTGAGATTTGAAGAGGGCTCTGTAACGTTCGGGGCCTCGACTACAGAGGTGCTCTCAACTGATGCTGGCACCGGCAGCTCCTCCAACATTTCTATGGTGGGGACACCAGGAGGAGACACTTGGCTCACAGCGTGCCCGCAACACAACAAAAATACCAACGTACCAAATGTTTTGCCGCACTTCGTCACAATCGCTGCCTCAGTCTTCACTCATCATATAGGGCAAACGCTAACCAAAACTTACCCCACCAACCCATGTTGCGGTAATCACACCGAAAACATAAACCAAGCCATGAATTTGAGAAGTCGACAATCTAGTTAGATCAAAATCCAGGCGCCTATACCGTGAATTTCAGTTGCTAGTGGATACTACATCTGTGTTGCCACGCTGGTTATTTTAATATTTTCACCGAAATTTGTGACGCATTTGGCTATAGCAGTGTGGTAATTGAAACGTACAGTTCGTACACAACCAACCCCTCAAATCAACACAATTAGCGTAAAAACTTAAGCACGCACTGAATATGACGCAGCCTAAATTTCCGCACCAACAAAAAATTTCCTCACCGGCAACATACCTACTAAAAAGATCTGGAGTAGCAGCCATACAATTACTTCACAGCGACGTATATTCACTAGCATTCATCTCCGAACTAAAGGGAGCCTGGTTATCCCAAAAGCAGGCCAAATACTCATCCGCAATTGCCTGTGGATTGTAGCTTTTAGTCAACAAATCCGTGTCTGGCGTCTTTTTTGGCCCACCATTCAATAGTGAAACTATCTCACTAGCTATTGCACGGTGATCACCTACATCCACTAACGCTCCAAACTCTCCATCCTTCAGAACTTCTCTCGGGCCAGTAGGACATCGGGTCGATATGCATTCTGCTCCAGATATCTGCGCCTGTATGAGCGCGTTTGGAAGTCCCTCTCTCTCTGAGGACAAAACGTACGCAGACGACGCACGCATAAACGCAAACGGATTCGACACAAAACCGGGCATAAATAGAGAATCCTCAATCTGCAGCTGTATGGCTTTTTTCTGCAGACTTTCACGTTCACTGCCTTCTCCCAGAATAACCAATTTCAGTTCGTGTGTTTTTCGGACTTCAGCAACCGCTGTTAATAGCGTTATGAAATCCTTCTGTTTCTCTAGACGGCCAACGCCAAGTACAAATTCACAGTCAGCAGACCACGGCAATACCGGTCTAACGGGCTCCAGTGAGCGAGCTCTGATATCTCCAACTCTTATTGGATTAAACACAGTGTGTACCGGCGTGCTAATGTTGTAATGATTCGATATCTCCACAGCCATCTCACGGCAAAGAGCAATGATTCCATCAGCCCTGCCGTACGCCCATTTTTGGACCTTACTCACCATGTAAGCAAAGGGCTGGGAAACTGGCACCTTAAAAGGGGCCAAATCTTCACGAATAAAAAATCTTGTGGAGCTGCGAGGCAAAGTCAAAAAAGCAAGTGCCGCTGCAGATGACATATGCCCCAAAGTTGATAGCAAGACGTCGGGCCGATGTTCTTTCAAGTATCTGCGGAGCGCAAAGACAGAACGGCCGGCTCGAGCAGAGTTTAGGTTTACTAAATTCACCTTCTCAGACAATTCAGCTGCATAACTCATGTCATCTTCATTTATAATGACGACATCGACGCGCGCCACCTTGCTAATAAACTCGTTTGCGAGTGTCACCATAACCCTTTCAGCTCCACCCCCGGACAGGTTAGGCAATAAAAGAGAGATTTTTGCGTGTGAGTAATTTTGTCTCATTGATCCAATTGCCAGTAGCTCTCTCTGCTTAAGACTACGCTAGATTGTAAAAAATGCTACCTTATTGGTTGATTTCACCAACTTAAAATGCCATGTTCTACCCAGTGCCTAGCTAAACGAAAACCAACCCCGCTTCAATGAAATGGTCAGGGTGCGAACTAATAGCCACAGTCACCGTATTCGATCAAAAAAACCCATAACACTACCTTCGCGAAGCTAGCCGGTAACTTACGTCATGCGATCCAACCCAAATACGCTCCCATCGCCCCATCTGGAGTGAACAGCAAATCCGCGCTCTGACGCAGTGAGAACGAAAAACAGGTCAACTCTCAACATTGCTTGTAATACCGCTGACGAATGAAGTATCGTCACAAAATTATCCAGGGAGATCACGGTATGGAGAAAGAACAGCGATTTAAGTTCGGAAAAAATTGGAAGCAATATCTACCCACTATCGATGATGACAGCATCGATACAGCCGAAAAGTCATTAAGGGATGCTTTGGGAGTTAGCGATCTCAAGGGAAAGAAATTTCTGGATATTGGTTGTGGAAGCGGACTTTTCTCGCTTGCCGCAGTCAGAATGGGTGCGGAAGTAGTTTCAATCGACTTTGACTATGACAGCGTAGACTGCGCAAAAATATTGAAAGAATCGTACTACCCCGGTTATTTGGGCTGGACTATTCTTCAGGGCTCCGTACTGGATCAGCCCTTCATGAGATCTTTAGGGGAATTCGATGTAGTTTATTCATGGGGTGTACTACACCACACTGGAAACATGAAACTGGCAATGGAGCTGGCAGCAGCCAGCGTGCAGAGCGGTGGACAGCTTTTTATTGCAATCTACAATGACCAGGGCGGCGCGAGTAGGCGATGGCTGCGACTAAAGATGCTTTACCACAAGCTACCCAAGTTTCTTAGAACTCCCTATGTATTGATTATCGCCACCTGGTACGAAGTGCAATTTTCATTCAAACGGCTTCTTAAGTTTCAAAATCCACTCCCGGCTGCGGCCAAGTCTTCAACTGGACGAGCAATGAAGGTTTGGATTGACTGGGTGGACTGGGTTGGTGGTCTACCATACGAGTATGCTAAACCTGAAGACATTATCCATCCACTTCGAGATAGCGGCTTCATTCTCGACAAACTACGTACCATAAACGGCTGGGGATGCAACGAATACGTCTTTCACTTAGACAAGTTACTTAAAAATAAAGTAACTACTCACCCCTAAACTGAGGTGGCTCGTCCTGCTAATGCGATTTGGATGGCCAAGAGCGAGTTGTAGCCTTTCCTTTCCATCGTTTGCAGGTAGCTCGTTATCCGACAATACGCCTCAGCACATTGCCGCTTGCGG
>CALLLW010000044.1 GCA_938007995.1 uncultured Granulosicoccaceae bacterium
AAACACTGCCATAGAAGGAGATCAGGCCATGGCTCATTGTAATACGATTTTGTCCCAAATACTGAAATTGATACCGAGACATGAATTTGAGTCACTGGCAAACAAGCATCACAGCGGTCGATCCTTCAGAACAGCCTCACGATGGTGCCAGTTTGTCACGATGACGATAGGACAACTGACTGGACGCAAGAGCTTACGAGATATCGTAGACAACGTGACCGCCCAGCAACATCGTTTATATCACCTGGGGAGCACCAAAACATCGCGTTCAAATCTTGCCAGAATCAATGCGGACAAACCGCATGAGCTCTACAAGGAGCTGTTTGCGCAACTGTTAAGCCGCTGTCAGGGGCTAGCGCCCGGTCATGGCTTCAAGTTCAAAAATGATTTGTACGCGCTGGATTCTACAACGATAGATCTGTGTTTATCGCTATTCCCGTGGGCACAATTCAGAAAAACCAAAGGTGCGATAAAGCTACATGTCGGCATGAATCAAAAGGGCGGACTTCCTGAGTTCGTAGCTATAACGGATGGTAAGCAACATGATGTCACCGTCGGCAGAGAGCTTAGTTTTCCTAAGGGCAGTATTGTTGCGATGGACAGAGGCTACAATGACTACAAATGGTTCAAACAGCTATCAGACAAGGGTGTTTTCTTTGTCGGTCGATTAAAGAAGAACGCAGCGGTTAAAGTCTTGGAGCGGAGAGAGATCGATAAAAATAGCGGCTTGACGAGTGATCAGACAATCGAATTTACAGGGTACCGTGCATCACGAAACTATTCTGCAGCACTGCGCCGAGTCGGGTATCGAGATCCGGAAACAGGCAAGCACTATATTTTTATCACCAACAACTTTGCGTTAAGCGCCAAGACGATAGCTGGTATCTACAAGTCCCGGTGGCAGATCGAATTGTTCTTTAAATGGATAAAGCAAAATCTGAAGATCAAGTCATTCGTGGGAACGAGCAAGAATGCGGTGCTGACTCAGATATGGATTGCGATGTGCATCATACTGATGTCAATGCGTAAGCGCGACACTGTATGCAGGGTCACACAATCTGTAAGTTGCAATCCTATGCGACAGGTGGAACGGGCCGGGGTTCGGGAGGCGTCCAACAGTACAGGGTGGATGGCTGGACCTGACATTGGTCGTAATAGCAAACTGTTGTGCTAGAAAGTTGCGCTATGAACAGAGTAAATGAAGCACAATCACACAGAGGCTAATGCAGCGGTGTGTCAGCTGGATCACGATTGACAATCGCCAGCTAGCAGGTAGCACTTGCGAGCGGCAGTTGTTCAGCTGTTGGGTGCCGATCCAGAATTCGCGCTTTAGCGCTACAGTTTATACCAGTGTGACTTCGTCAAGAGCGTGCTTCCAAAAACCCTTTCCAGTTCATAGCATCTGGTTGTGCTAACAGGGAGCTACACCCCTTGTTGCGTCTACAAGGATGTAAACCGCTCACAAGGCTCTGCTAGACCACTGTTCTCTCTTGAACAGCACCATACGCCACGCTGGCAGGCCAGGGTTACATCGACGCACCGGGTAGACAGCATCTTGCCCGAGCGGATTGTGGATGCGAAGCAGTGAGCGTTCACTCAGCATTTACTGTGCGCCGTTTTCCATCTCAGCCAGTTCATGCGTGTCGACATCCGGATGTATTAGACGCGGTATTTCCGCTTGCAATGGCTTGAGGCTGTGAAGAATAGATATCTCGATATCATTCTCAAAGTCACGGATTTTTCCGTTTTCGAACTCCAGATGCATGAGCGGCAGATCCGCGTTATTTGATGTGAATGCCGCACCGGTAGCCGGTGCCAGTAGCCCTAAGCCCATAACAGATAACGCAATCGCTAAAAAATTATTTCCTGGCTTTTTCATGATTATTCCTCGTCAATATTGATGCTGAAGTTGCAGGCAACACTGTATGTGTTGCGCTATACAAAATATCGTCACTGAGGTTTACTCTGCTATATCCCGCTCCATACAATTCTGTATGGCAGCGGTGGCCCATTGCTGCAGAGTCTGCAGGTCATGAGGTTGTGCGGCTATCTATGCGCTTGTGGTGAAGTAAAACGCCTCAGCTTTGTGGGCCTGGTGAGCATGATGAAGAGGTCCAGTGAACTTGACTCGACTAAAGGCAGCGTAGCCTGGGGCAGGTCAGATACTTTTTGCAGGCTGATCGTGGTTTCTATCCTGCACAGCTTTGTTGAACACCATGCGCACCATCAATCCTGGATCAGCGTCTTCAACAGATAGCTCTGCGCCGTGAAGGTCAGAGATAGCCTTGACAAGAGACAAGCCTAATCCGTGTCCGCTTTTCCCTGCCGTTGAACCGCTATATCGGTACAGGCGCTGCAATACCCGAGATCTTTCCTCCTCTGGCAAACCGGCGCCGTTGTCCCGTACTGTTAGCTCAGGCACTTCCGAATCGCGGGCAACGCAAATTCGGATAAAAGAACCTTTCGGCGTGTATCGAGTGGCGTTTTCAATAAGATTGACCAATGCTTGCCTGAGAAGATCAGAATCACCACGAATAATCGAGGTGCCTTTGCCAATGACTTCAAGCTCCAGGGTGCTCTGTGCATCTTCTACCACCGGCAGATAGATCTCGTATAGACCTTCGGCGATCTCGAAGAGATCGATTTCGGTAAACTTTGATCGGCGTTGCCCTGATTCAATTTGCGATATACGCAGTAGTGCATCAAAGATGCTTTGTGCGTCTGTTAAACCACGCTTGACCGCTTCCAGTGATTCAACATCAGAACGCCCGGATTCATTCGCTCTGAGTGCTTTATCAAGCGGTATCGCAACGCGATTTAACGGTGACCGCAGGTCGTGCGCCACTACAGTGGTAAGTTGCTGCAGTGTGCCTACAGAGTCCTGAAGCCGATCAAATGACTGATTGGCAGAAGCGCCCAGTAAATCGATATCATCATCACCAATGATTTCTATTCTGGTATCAAAATCACCCATAGATACAGCATTCACAACACTTTGCATATGGCGCAGTCTTTTTCGTAGTTTCCACGACTGGCGCAGGCTTATCAACAGAGCAGGCAACAGGCACAGCGGCACCAGCCAGACCAGCAAGCCGAGAACACTTTGCTTGGTCGCATCGACTTCGTACATGCTTTGGCCAAACACCAGGCATCGGTCGCCACGTTGGTTGGCAAGAAATCGAAAGCGGTCGTGATTGGAGGTGATGTCGCCTTTTGCCGCAAGAGGTATTAATGGCGTGTCTACAGCGGATTGCGTGATGTCTAACCAGCGGTCATAGAAACCATCGCGACACTCCAGTCCCGTGACGCTACCGGTAATAAAGTTGCCGGCGCTATCCATCCACATAAAAACGCCTTCATCCCTGACTGGTAGGGTTCTGCGAAACTTCTGGGCTATGGCGCGCTCGGCATCAGTCAGCACGCTGCCATTTCGGGTTGCCACTTCGTGGCGGTTGGTCAGTGAGTTTTCAACGCGCTGTTCCAGTCGATTCACAAGAAACTGCCAAACAACCAGTGACATCGCCAGCAGAACCATCAGGGTAGTTACCGCTGAGATAATCCCGCCACGCAGAAATACATCTTGTCTTAGTCGCGCTTTTAACTTTTCAAAGATAATCATCGAGGCGATCTATTAAGTGCGCTTCGAGTATAGCGGTTTTGTCAGTGGTAATTACCTTTGCACCAACAAGAATATTCGATTGTCCAAAAAACTTAATATAATCAGTACGTACGATTAGATTGTAATTTTTACCAGGTTTTCTCGGTCTGCTGTGATTTTCCAGTCAAGCTATTTTGCATGGCGTATGCGTTACGCATACGCGTGTATATCTATAGAATTGCGCCATATCACTGCCGCCGCTTGCGGAGTTGCTGCTGAGTGCAGTTATGCGCTCTGCAGTGCGCCACTCAGCTCCATACGAATTGACTCTCTGGCTCTGGAGACTCTGGATCGGACTGTGCCGATCGGGCATTTTTCAATATTGGCGATCTGTTCGTAGCTGAAGCCCTTGAACTCGCGCAGGGTGATTGACTGCTTGAAATCGGCTGGCAGTGAATCCAGAGCGAAGTGCAGAGCTTTTTCGACCTGTGATTTGGCCATATGACTCTCCGGGTCACAGATGTCGCGCAAGTTGGAACTGCCGGTGCCAGTTTCGGTCTCGTTTATGTCGTCACTACTGTGTAGCGCTGAACGCGAACGTGCTGCGAGATGATTTTTGGCTGCGTTGACCGCAATCCTGTAGAGCCACGTATAAAAAGCGCTCTCACCACGAAAGTTTTTGAGACCCAGATAGGCTTTAAGAAAGGCTTCTTGTGTCACGTCCTGTACAGCGTCGTGGTCGCTCACAAAGCGAGACACAATGGCGCTTACACGTCTTTGGTATTTGCTCACCAGCTTGTCAAATGCGTTTTTGTCACCAGATTTAACCTGGTTGATGATTAGTAAGTCCGCTTCTTTTTCGGTCATGATGTTTCTCTCTGGTATGGCCGTGTGGCTTGAACGAAGTATCGGACCGTAGTTATGTGGCGGGCTTTCTGTGATTTTACTTTTTCGTATATTTCGGCCTTAAATTGAGGCCAGGTAAACATGGCGCGATTTTGTAGTGAGTTTTGTGTAGCCATGTGGCGCTACGGCCCCCGCTTTTGCACCTTAGTCCGGTAGCAGGGTACTTAAACGTGCAGTTTATTGGTGTGATATGAACGCAGACAACGAGCGTGAACAAAGCGCGAGAAAAACCACGATGACCGAAGAAGATCTCTCGCGTGTCATAGAAATGGCCTGGGAAGATCGCACGCCATTCGAGGCGATCAACCGGCTGTATGGTTTGTCGGAACCTGAGGTGATAAAAGTGATGCGCCGATCACTCACCACGAGGAGCTTTCAGCTGTGGCGCGAAAGGGTTTCAGGCCGGAAAACCAAGCATGAGAAGGTCCGCAGCCCTGATGTCAGTCGTGGCTACTGCCCCACACAATATAAAAACAGGTCAAAGTAGTTTCTGGCTTAACCGTTTTTTTTACGGCGGGCGACGGCCTGTCGCTGTAGCGAACGCAAGACACAAAGTCTGATCAGCGACTGCGCAATGATAAGGAATAAAAAAAACGGCCAGGCAAGCCGCGCTTGCCTGGCAAAGGGCAGGGGTATTCAATACATCATCAGGACATTCAACGAAGCTCAGTAACTGAGAAAGTTTCTTACTTCGTCTACATTGTCGAGCTTAAGTGCCTCGCATTCCAGCTCAATGCTGCCCATATACTTATCGACAGTGCCAGTTAAAGTGGCGATCTTGTTATCATCTATTTGCATGATAACGTTAGACGTATCGACGGAAGTACTGAGGTCAGTGACGCTTGCCGCTGTGGGGGCAACGGCGGTCATTAGTGCGGCCAAAGCCAGTGCGTGGCAAGATTTTTTAGCATAAATTCTCCTGTGTTACCTGGGTTAAATTTTTATGGCTGCACCGTACTGCGCTGCCATGTTCCGGTTATCGGAATGGTAGTTTTCCATGATGTTGCTTAAAGTATACTTTTGCGTAAGTTTCAAAAATGTGCCCGCAGGCCAGTGCAGTCAGGCTTTGCCTGCGCGTGCTCCGGCTGGAGGCAGTTCAAAAGCGCGAGCAAAATGTAACTGCATGTGGGTGACTGGAAGTGATTTGGTCTCTACTCTCACAGGAAAGACTTTAAGGCGTTCTTTTACAGCCGATCTGCTGGCGCTGGTTCTGGTAGCAGCAGCAATGCTGACGCAACTGTTTAACCCGGTTTATTCGGTGCGCCGTGGAAAGGTCGCACTCTTCAGTGGGTGAAAATCCCACCCGACAAAGGTCGTTCCAGTCGGTAGCAGTCGGGACAGTAAGCAGGATGTTTACTGAACAGCTTCCCGATGTCAAAGGGTCCG
>CALLLW010000045.1 GCA_938007995.1 uncultured Granulosicoccaceae bacterium
CAGCAGATATTGCGGCTCTTGCAACTTAATTTGTTTGAGAAAAGGTCATTGGATGATCTAATCACCGGCCGATTGAGAGAGGAATACAACGGCTACGATCCTCAAATGCGCATGTTCTAAAAGTTAACGGGACAGTAGTGGAAATCGATATATCAGCAATAATGGTAGCGCAAGTGCAGTTATTGCCAGATACTGAAATGTAGACAGTCCGCTCTTCCATGACTGATCGTATTTTAAGGTGATGTTGGATTTCATTCGAAGCCTGTTTCCAGCGATATTATGCATTTGTTGTAAACTGTGTTTTGACTGGATAAGGTGCTTTAACTCCGCTGTGTCAACGTCCAAAAGACTGCCGATCTTTTCAATGGATTGTTGCGATTGATTGACAAGCTCGTCGTATCTGAGTGTCAGATGTTTTGACGGCATTTTTCGTTTGGCAAAGAAAGCCATCAGTGCGTTTATGTACAGGTTTTTTATTGTGGTTGTATAGTGGATGCTGGGGAGGTCAACTTGCACGCCAGCCTCTACATTTTTTGATGCCGCTTTCAACAAAGACCAGCAAACACCCCGTGGATCTCTGACTATGTGTATGGCAGATACATCCAGTTCATTGGCGTTTAGCAGGTTAATCAGTCTCATCGGGCTCTTTGATGCATCAACAACCCATTCTGATTCACTATGCCTCGAAATAGATTTTATTAATTCGGCATAAAATTTTATGTAGTTATCAAATTTAGTGCGCTGATCAACAGTTGTGCGTAGCTTTTGCCTGGGTAAGTTGCGCCAGATCTCCAGTTGATGTGTAATTTCCACCAGCTCTTCTGCTGAGGGTGTTGCGTAATCCTGCAGTGATTCTTGTACCTGTGGCCAAAAATCACATTTTGAGACTGGATTGCCACAGGAGCAGTAGTGATCATTGATCCAGCTGGACTTTAAATAGTTGTTAATCTCGCCAGCCGCAAAAACTGATTTAATATTGCCAAGCAAAATGTTAAGAATGGTGGAGCCGCTTCTCGAATGGCCGAGTATGTAAATTGTTTTGCACTTTGTGTTTTTATTCATAGACGGTGTTTTGCGAAATTAGTTGGTTTAATTTCTGACTTGGTGTTGTGCAGTAGTTTATTTTGTCAGAGATACTTTGTGAGATTTACGGCGTTCATTGCTCTGATTCAGTATGTCGTGAGATCTTTGCCTCCACAGGCTAACGTGACCACCTAACATTTTTTCAAGCTCCTGAAGATCTTTGTGGTATTTCTCTGCGAGGTATCTCTCTATATCACGTGGGATATTATGTTTTTTTGACGGCATGACGTTGGAATTTACGTCTTGTAAGGAGAATGAGTCTGGGTCAATACCAAGGAAGTTGCTTAGTCTCACCAGAAAATCCATTGGCCGTTGCTGGATATCATCGTAGTAACCAACAAAGAGCTGTTTGCTGGGCACCTGAGATTTCCATCTAATCAGTGTGCCGAGGTAATCACCTCGGAGCGTTAATCTCGGGGAGTCGATGAACGCTTTGATTTCATCAATATTTTCAAGGCTGTAGCGCACCGAATCGTCGCTGCTATCGTACCTTATATGTGACCACGCTCTATCAATTGGGTCACGCAATAAATATATAATTTTGACCTTTGGAGCGAGGTGGAGAATCCGGCTGATGTCCTCAGCTGATAGCATGGCATACGCCGGTGTAATTTCACCAACAGCTGTAAAACCTTGTGTGGGAAACAGGTTGAGGTACCAATCATCACTGATAGTTCCTGTATAATACCGCGTGTTCCAGCGTAGTCTGTCGAAATCGCGTTTAAGCAACGCTGCAAGGATGTCGCGAATAGCAGATTTTCGCCAGTTTTTGTTGTCCGGCGTAGTCCCGGTAAGTCTGTCGAAGAAGTTTTTGTAGCTAAGGTTGTTCGGCGAGTCGTAGTGTGCCTCCCGATCAAAATAGTGCAGTTCTTTTGCTGGCGGTATCCAGACCTCTGGGTGGGAGCGCATAACATGTGCCAGCCACGTGGTTGCGCTTTTGTGTGCACCTATGCCAATAAAATCTATCGAAGGCGTATTGGTATTCATGGAATACTGAGTGCTCTGAAGGAGCTCAACGGACATTGACTACACGTTTGTACGGTTTCAAATTTACTGTTGTGCAGAGACCCTGGAAAACTGGTTTGTTGAATGACCGAGCTGGACTGGCAACTGAGCAACAGATTGCCCAACGGTTTATATTTGGAGAAGGCATTGTTATTTTTTAGCAAAATATTGGTGTTCTCAATTTCATTTTTTCTGGTGGCTAATATCCCAGAATATGTCAATGCGCAAAGAATAGGAATATTCCCATACCAATTGTACATGGTTTCAATTGTTGTTCTTTTGGCTTCGGCTCTGGTTTCAGGATCTTTATTTAAGATTTCCAAAGGTAGCTTCTACATCGTGGGGTGGTTTGTTGCTCTAATGCTGTGCTGCCTGTTGTCGATTTTACTAGTTTCGCGAAATGGTCTGGCTATGGACGAACTTAACAAGGTCGGATTGTTTGCGGGTATGGGCGCTTCCATGGCTTTGGTGCTCGCTAACAGGAGTTTAGCAACCGCGTGTGGTTATGGTGTTCTTTCTGCGGTGATTCTTTGTGCCGCCTTGACTTATATGGAATTTTTCGATCCTGGCTTCAATGTAATGACAGACGCATTTTTTGAAAACAGGAATGCGAAAGATGGAGTCATACAGCGAAATGGTGGGTTGCACGGCAATCCCAATGCTAACGGGTATGCCATGACTCTGGGAATGTTTCTAGCGCAGTATTTTCTTCCCAAACAATTTAGATTCGCTTTTGTTCTTTTTGTTGGATTTGCGGTCTTTACCACAGTTAGTCGTTCGGCGTTGTTGTTATGGATGCTCGTCGTATCTTACGGCTTTTGGAGTGGTATTTACTTTGGCAGAAGTTTAGTGAGCAAGCTAACTGCCATTGTGGTCGTAGCCGGGTTGTATCTTAGTTTAACGGCAGGTCTTATTCCGGGTTTCTTGCAATCTGTGGGTCTTGAGCAGTACATGAATCAAGGTATGATAGAGCGATTATCCGGTAACTTTTTTACACAAGAGGATGGATCTAGCATCGGGCGATATGATGCAGCAATAGAATCTGCAAACCAGTTTATGGATAGTCCCATTTTGGGTAACGGGCTCGGCACAGCGAGAGGTGAATTTACCGACTCAGTCGGGGCGCATAATATGCCTCTGAGATTGGGGGCGGAACTGGGGATCGTGGGCATTTTTGTATATGTCAGTCTTTTGCTTGTGCCTTTGCAGGCTAACTCGAGAATTGGTTTGGTTTTTGTGCTGTTTTACTTTTTTCTGAACATGTTTACGCACACCAGTTTTGAAAAATCAGTTTTTGCTGTTTTGATACCTATGGGCATTCTGTATTTCGCATTCACAGGTGAGAAAAAAAGTCGCCGCAAAAAGCGTCGGAGAAAGTCATCGTCGAAGCGAGATCACTTCCAACAAGTGAATGCCTAGCTGACGATACGATATCTTCAATTTGTAAGCGCGTGTAAATCGTGCGTGAAATTGGCTGATTATTATGAATGTGGTGTTATTTATTCACTCCTTAAGGGATGGAGGGGCTGAGCGAGTATGTAGCTATATTGCCAATTTCTGGATGAAGTCGGGTGTTACGGTTACTTTGGTAACCGTCGCTCTCCCATCTCATGATGACTACTTCACTAATCCTGACATACGGCGCATATCGCTCGGGTTGGATAAAAAAAGTAATGGTGTGTGTGATGCGGTTTTAGGAAACTATCGTTTAGTTTCTAGCCTAAGAAAGATACTAGTGGACAATAAGGTTGATACAACGGTGTCTTTTATGACCCGATCCAACGTCATTTGCGCATTAGCCTGTATTGGTATTAGTAAGTTTCACATAGCGGCTGAGCGTAATTTTTCACCAATGGACAATCATGGCTTTCTCTGGAATGCATTAAGGAAAAAAACATATCGATTTGCAGATGTGGTGGTTACACAGACTGAAATTGGGCAAAGATGGATTGAAGCTAACACTAATTCGAAACGTGTAGAGGTAATTCCAAATCCGATCATCTACCCTTTGAATGAGGTTAACCGCCCAGATGATTTACCGGTTGAGTCTGATGCCAGATTTATTTTGGCAGTTGGTCGGCTGTCGCCACAGAAGCAGTTTGATCATTTGATAAATGCTTTTGCCGATCTGCCAGTGTGTATGAGTCATTGGCGACTATATATTCTCGGTGAGGGCAGGGAGCGATCTGACCTGGAGGCTCTTGTAGAAGATAGAGGCGTTGCGGATCGTGTAAGTTTACTCGGCAGGGTGGATAACGTAGCTTTATGGTACGAGAGGGCGGAGATATTTGTGCTCAGCTCCAAGTATGAAGGTTTTCCCAATGTACTTGCCGAAGCGATGAGTTATGGCGTTCCTGCGATCAGCTACGCATGTGATACAGGGCCAACTGAATTAATTGAACATGGAAAGAGCGGCTTTCTGGTGGAGCCTGACAATATCAATGAACTTTCCGCTAGAATTAATGAGCTAGCAAATAGCGCTAATTTGCGTGCGCATTTTGGGCAGAATGCCAAGGCTGTAAGAACAACATACTCTTTGGATGCGGTTATGAAGCAGTGGACGGAATTGTTGCCACAGTAAATAGCTTTCAGGTGCAATAGCGGTATTCACATATTGTTCTGTGTTCGGTAAATAGCTCATTAATTTAATAGTTTGGAAATTCTTGTAGGAATTATGTTGCTCTGATGGATTTACCGTTATTATTTATTTTGTAACTGCTCACCCCCTTGCCACATGTCAATTGAGTAAATAAGCTTTTATCAGCAACAGTTGTACTGCAACATGAGTTGTGCCCAGCGTCAACACCACATCGATTCGAGAAGAACTTGCGAGCGCCGAAAAGCAGCTTGACGTTTTGGTATCTGCTGGCAAAGTGAGTGACGAAAGTCGTGTGTTGATAAACACACTGCTGATGATGCTGAAGCTTCTTGTCAGTGTTTTTTTAGAGAAGAACACTCGCAAGAATTCTAATAACTCCAGTCTTCCGTCGTCTCAGACGTCCAGAGATCGTAGCAGCAAAAAAACTCGATCCAAAAGCGGCAAGCATGAGAACAAGGCGGATATAGGAGCCTTTGACCCGACCCGGACGGTAGAGAACACTACCGTCGTTCCGTAAGCGCTCGATGCACCACATCATTGCAAAAACACAGAGGCATCCGGAAAGTACTCGCTCCTATCCAAAGTGAGTAAACCGAATGCCCCACAGACAAAGACGAAGCGCTGATCAATGGAAAGCGCTGATAGCTGAATACGAGCAGAGTGACGAGACCATGGAGTCATTCTGCAAGCGC
>CALLLW010000046.1 GCA_938007995.1 uncultured Granulosicoccaceae bacterium
GGTGGCGCGGCTTTATCCGCGCCAGTGAGCAGCACACGCCCGAACGATCAGCCTTCAAGCAAGTCGTCACAACTGCGCCACCGATTGATGATCAAGCTCCTGCCGCTACCAGACTCACCGCCCCGCAGATTGTGTTAAACATCGGTGATCAGATCACTCTGAGTATCTACACCGGTGACTCACAATGAACACTCAGCGCTGGACGCCACAGACTATCTTTGTCTACCGTCATCCGGTCGATAGAACATAAGGGGTCAGGTCTTGCATTTGCCACATATCAAAATGTTGTTACGTAGATCATTCAGCATTGCGAGAGTTAATAAAGCGCAGAGTAACCGCTGGTGCGATAGTAAAGTTGATCGGAAAATGGCTAAACGCTGGCGTAATGGAGGAAAATCGGTTGGAGTACCCGGACAAGGGTACGCCACAGGGCGGAGTGATATCGCCGTTGCTGAGCAACATCTATCTACATTATGTGCTTGATGAATGGTTTGCACAGGAAGTGAAGCCAAGATTGAAGGGTAAGTGCTTTATTATCAGGTGGGCGGATGACTTTCTGATAGGGTTTGAAAGTGAAGCAGATGCGTTGAAGGTGAGAGCGGTGATACCGAAGCGATTTGATCGCTATGGTTTAGAGCTGCACGCAGAGAAAACGTCGTTGTTGTACTTTGCAAAGCCAACGGGGAAGAATGACGACCACCGGAGACGAGGCACATTCGACTTTCTGGGGTTTACATTCTATTGGGCAAGACCCGAGAAGGGTTTTCAGGCATTAAGAAACAAACCGCAGGCAAACGGCTGCGACAATTCATGAAAAGAATCTGGAGCAGGTGCAAAGAAGAGTTACATGCCCCGATGTTGGTGCAATGGAAGACTCTGAAAGCCAAGCTGCGCGGTTACTACCAGTACTACGGTGTGCGCGATAACTACAAGGCATTGGAAGCCGTGTATGAGCGCACCGAGAAAGCCTGGCGCTATTGGCTAAGTAGGCGCAGTCAGAGGAAAGTAGTACTCTTTGATTTTCTACGGGAGAAGTTTCCTTTGCCGAAGCCGCAATTAGTGCATAGTATCTGATGCTGAAGGTAGCGACAGTTCTGCGCCAGTCGGGGTGTCGCCAGACTGGTTTGTCTATCGGAAATGTTAGACGACCAAGGAACCGGATGAGGGAAATCTTCACGTCCGGGTCTGTGGGGAGGGCGCCGGGTAACCGGTGCCTTTACCCGGAAGACCGACGCTGTACGCGCTGTCCGTTTTCATGAATACTCGTACCCCGTGTTTTATCATGCAAACAGCCATCACATACAGCGCCGCTGGCTGAGGCGTTATGCGTGGAGAAATATGAAAAGCATTAGGGGCGAGGATCTGAAGGGCCTTTCTAAAGACAAGATCGGGAAAAAGGAGTTTAGGAGATCTGCATACCGATACTCTGGTATTGGAGCAATAACGTTTATAGCTTCTTTGGTGGTAATATTTTGGAAGGGGTTTGAATTAACCACCGGGCAAATGCTGTTGTGGTTTGTAATCGGGATAGCAGCGGGGTTGGGAGAGTACGCGTACCTCAGCGCGGCACAATTAAGGAAACCAATATGCTCGAACTGCGGACTTCTGTATAAAAAATATTTGAATGCAGATCGCCCAGATGATACGGAGTATGTTTATGTCTGTGAAAGCTGCAATAGTTACTACAAGATTCTGCACTCTACAAAGCCAACAGACTATTATATCGTGATTTACAATTTCGCATAAAAAACTGCACTCGACACTGTACGCGCTGTCCGTTTTGCGGTCTCGCTGTCGCGCCATTTTACCGCAATTTACGCCCCGCAGACACTGCCGGTAATTGGGGTGTTATGTTTAAAAACACCACGCATTGATTCTCTGGAAAATTATGGATATTCTCGTTCCGACAGAGCTAAACACAGAAAGACTTCTTCTTCGGCAGTTCATCGATTCTGATTGGAATGGTCTTCATAAGCATTATTCAGATGCTGAGGCCACAAAATATACTTATGGCAGAGCTTTAACTGAGGGTGAGACTTGGAGAACTATGTGCGGCATGCTTGGTCATTGGCAGATTCGAGGCTACGGCCCATATTCTGTGGTTGAGAAATCTAGCGGTAAAGTTGTGGGTGCTGTAGGTTTTTGGTTCCCAAACGATTGGCCTTCCCCAGAAATTAAATGGGCGCTCTCTAAACCGTATTGGGGTAAGGGCTATGCAAGTGAAGCAACAAGAGCTGTACAAGCAGCAGGACTGAAGTACCTGCCAAATATAGCTCTAATCAGCCTAATCCATAAGAGCAATCATGCATCCATCAAACTAGCTGAAAATGTTGGAGCAGCATTAGAGAAAGAAATCGAGTTTCGGGGTAATGCATGGAACATGCATCGTCACCCGAGAGCAACATAGTAAAAAAGGATAAGTGGCGCCTTTTTGCCGCCACTTATCTGTTTGTTGAACAAGCCCGTAATAAGAGATGCTTTATATAAGCAGATAAATAGAAAGAAGTGAGCAGTAGCAGCAGTTTGTTAGAAACCTGCGGGCGAGACAGGGCCTCGCCCGGTAGACGATATTTAAAAAAGATGTGTTAGTTTGTTAGCACCCCCTATTAGTTAGCGTGCCGGTCCCGTTGCTATGCAGGCGTTATCCGTAGTCGTTGATGGGTCTGACGAAGGCCGTGATGGTCATTGGTCGGTTGCATTTTCGGCAGAGAAAATCAGCCCGCTTGATGGTGGCGGGCGGTTTAACGATCACACGTAGAATCAGCTGAATTCGTTGCAGCTTGAGTTTGGCGTTTCCATGAAGGAATCCATAGTCACGTGCGCGACGAAAGCCCTTGGGCAAGACATGTCGAAACAACAGTCTGAGGAAGGCGTGTCCTTCAAGGCGTCTTTTCTCCCATTTGCTGGTGTTACTGCAAAGGTATTTGAATGTCACATATTTGCCATCGTCGTGAAGGATCTGTTTTTCACTGATCACTCCGCGATAGAGATATCGAGAAAGATATTTAATGGCAGAAAGCCCACGTCCGGTATGCCGGCAATCAACGATCCACTTTTTGGGTAGGTCTGATGGCAGGGAGAACCCCGCTTCACGCAGGCTGTGGAGCATCCGTGCTCGAAAGACCCGAGCCAGATTTTTCTGGTAGAACAAGAAGCCTTGATTCTTATGCACCCAACAGTTTTGTTTGGTGTTAATGCCGCCAGACGGAATAACGACATGAATGTGCGGGTGAAAATCGAGTCGACGTGAATGGGTATGGAGAACGGCTGTCATCCCCGCTTCAGCAGCCAGCCCTTTGTTGTTGGCCATGAAGGTTTTGAGCGTACTGGCAGCACAGTCGAACAACAATGAGAATACAGTGGCCTGGTGTTGAAATGCGAGAGACCTGAGCTGCTTGGGTAGGGTGAAGGTCACCAGAAAATAGTCGACAGGCAACAGCTTACGCTGCTGTCGGTCTACCCATGCTTTGGTATCGTGATGTTGGCAGCGATGACAAAACCGATGGCCACAGGAATGGTTTTTTTCATCGTGGAAATCGCATTCAAAGCAATCGAGGTGCATCTTACCGTAGCGCCCGGAACGGCACTGAAGGATTGCGTTAAGCGCATGATGCTGAGCTTTGCTGATCGTGCCGTTGTAGTGTGTTTCATAGTCATCGCGATAGCGATTGATAACGGAGGTTAGATTCATGGTCACACCTGCCCGTCGAGATTGATCGACAGTTGGTTAAGCATGTTGTCGATGATGTCAGCAGAATTCTGGTGCGCAGACTCGGTGAGCTGGGTGTAGATAGCGGTGGTGAGCGGAGATTCATGGCCGAGTAGCTTTTGAATGGCGTGAAGGTTTAGGCCTTCGGCGATCAAGTGTGTGGCGTAGCAGTGTCGAAGACTATGAGTGGTGACGTTCTTATGGATATTGCACGATTTGGCCACCGCCTTGATGGCCCGCAGAACGGATTGACCGCCCATGGGCTGTTTGGCACGAGCGCGGAGAACATGATTAGCGCCAGCGGGGAAAATTAGCGAGGTATTTCGATGTGAGGACCAGTACCAGCGTAAGGCCTCCAGAGTGCGCTGGGGCAGAATAACGAAGCGGTCTTTGCCCCCTTTGCCTAGACGTACATGTACGAGCATATGTTCAGCGTCGATATCGCCGATCTGCAGATTAAGCGCCTCGGACAATCGCAGGCCCATACTGTAGACGGTGAGGATAAAGCACTGGAACCGCGCCTCACGTGTGGCATTGATCATGTGCGAGATTTCTTTATAGGAAAGTATGTCGGGAAGCTTTTTCTGCACCGGAGGTTTGACGATATTGACCCAGTCCCAGTGCCGATCGAGGACATGTTTATAGAAGAACTGAAGTCCACAACGATCAGTCTTGACGGTGCTCCATGAGTGAGTTTGTAGTAGCATGTCGAAATAGTCTTTCAGCTGATCGACAGTGAGGTTATCGGGGCAACGGTCTAGGTAGGTACTGATGCGTCGAACAGCACGCGAATAGGTATCGATGGTGGTGGGAGATTTACCCTGACGCTTAAGGGCGTTGAGATGCTTTTTATAGAGCGCGTCGAATTTCTTTTGTTGAGAGTGGTGCATGTTCATTCCTTAGTTGCCGCACTCGACATTGAGTGCGTAAGGAATGGTTTAGTGGTAATTCAACACTTTTGCCGCGTAGCGGCTTCGTTCAATAAGCTTTTCGGGTTAGCGTTCTATGGTGTAGAGGAAGTCAGCACCAGATTCAGTACTCGATGTTGCAATCAGTGCCAGCCTGTCAGAAATACGATAGCGCATATTAAACGCCTGAACCTGAGTCAGGATATCTATGCCGTAGCTTACATATAAATCGGGCGTGATGAATCTGCCAAGCGTATAGCTGATCCCCTCGCCTACCGGCTTACCAAATAAAATAAACGAAAGCGTATTGGCATCGGTCTGTTCCGGCTCTGATTGTAACTCCAGCAACGGTTGTTGTGCTGTACCACGAACCTGAACACCCGCCTTAACGTCATATTCGGTGACCTCACGAAATACATCAAACTCCAACGCAGGATTATCGAGCGGCCCGCCACCAAACAAAATACGCCCTCTTTCTATGGTGAGATTCTGGCCATAGATGAGATAGTCACCACCCACCACTTCTACCACACCGGAACCTGTTGGCACTTTACCCGGCACCTGTTCAAGACTCAAACCACCTGCCAGCGCGCCGTCAAACTGACCTGCCTTGACTTTCACATCATCGCCCAATTGCACGTTTATACCAAGGCGAACACGACTCTCCGCCGCCTCTGCTTCCGCTTCAGCGTCGATTTCCTGTTTGATCTTTACATCTGCCGACTCTGTGATGACTCCGCTATCGCCCCCTGCTGCAACGAAAGCAGAAGGTATCAGCAGATCACCAAGCACCGAAATAGATTCGCTATTAATCACAATTTCAATATCCGGTGATATCACCGCCTTTTGACGTTTGGCATTGGCAACCTGAAAATTATCACCCTTGATGGTCAGATCGACATCCGCGGTCTCTGGATTAATAGCACCATTTATGACCAGTTCACCCTCACCTGATTTAATCTGTCCGCTGATAACGAGACGGCCGTTACCATCGCTGGCAGCTTGTATGTTGCCGTCTTCAAATTTTAAAGACTGTGACGGCACCTCTGCGCCGAAGCCAGTCAGGTTTAAACCACCAACCACCTGTGGCGCGGTGAGTGTCCCACCCAGTTGAATATCAGACGCGAATGCACCATCTATGTTGCTTACCTGAGTTGCACCAATGCCCGCCAGTGAAATATCTGCTATCTCACTGCGAATGTTACCACTGAGGTTTTGCCTGTCGTAGAGATCAGTAATGACGGCTTTCGCATTCAGTGTGCCTATCTGGCCGAGCGCAAGATCAACCTCGGTGTTTAATTGATCGTCCTGCAAATTGACACGCGCAGTACTATCACCAAGAATCGCAGTGATCACATCTCCCTGACTGGTAAATTGAATTCTGCCTTCAGGCAGATAGAATTCACCAATCGCAGCTGGCTTGCCACCTGGCTGCATAGAAAAGTCCAGCTTGCCAGAAAGTGGTGCATCTATGGCAATATCCGGCGGCAGTAAATCACTGTAGAGCTCCGAGTTAAAACTTTGTATACCAAGCCGCGCCTTGACCCCGGCCTCTGCCTGCCAGTTGGTATCAACGCATAGAACAGCGGGTAGGTTAGTCAGGCAAAGTATGCCAGTGCTAACAGCACTTTTAGTAGCATCAATAGCTACCGGCTCATGCAACTTCCAGTCACCAATGGTTGTCTGCAATAGTTCGAGTGTATCCAGTGATCCATTCCATTGATCGCCCTCAACTCCGCCAGTCAGGTCAAGTGACAGATCCGGTGCATCACCAGTCATGTTTACTGACAGTTGATGTTGTTCCGGAATGCCCCCGCCTTTGATACTGACGTCTTGCCACTGATAGCCGGCAACAACCAGAGATTCACCAACAATATCTATGTTGGATTCTGTTGCACCGGTCAGATCAATTACGCCAGCACCGGTGAGGGATGCGGTGGTCAAGCCGCCCGATTTAAAATCGTTGGCATCAAGATTAAATTCGAGCTTCGGTGCTTCTTTGGTGCCAGTGACTTTACCATCAAGCGCGATATCTCCGGAAACACCAGGCACCAGACCAGACAACTGATCCGCGTTCATCTGCCAGGCAAGATCAAGCTCATCACCAAAAGCTCCATCCAGATCTACCGTGGCTGAACCGACTTTGGCCGATAGTCCGTCTGCGGAAAATTCCCCATCTGCAAGCTTTACGCGACCACCGCCGCCAAGGGCCATCCCTTTGTAGTCACCGGACAGGCTTTGTATGTCTGCGATTAAGTCAGGGCCGGTGTCAGTCATGCTACCTTTTGATGTTGCCGCAAAAGAGACATCACCGGGATGCTCCGGCCACTGCACGCCAGGATTAATACCATTTGCCTGCAGCGCAAGATCCCACTGCGGTTGCGGACTAAAGACAACATCACCAGATGCAGACACAGTACCCTCAAGAATATTGCCGCTAAGCTCAAGACCCGTGAGTTTTTCAGTATTACCCCTGGTGCTTATCTTCCAGTCACCTTCCGGTATATCTTTACCGGCCAATGCCAGTTCGGCATCTACCTGATAGTCATCAAGCGTTCCACTGACACTGAACTGCGCACTCGAACTACTGACCAACACTTCATCACCGATCAGCGGCCAGCGTACGTCAGTCCAGTCGCCATTGATATCGACTTCACGTGTTTTCAAATTAACAACGCCGGCACCATTGACCGACGTTGGCGGACCATCAACAGTCAGTGCAGCAATAGTGACCTCCTCAGGTGTACCCGAGGCATTTAGCGTTATATTAAGTTCACCAGCGATTTCCTGCTGTACTACGGTATCAAGTTCTACACTGTAATTTTCTGCATTACCGGTAAAACGCAGTGAGCCGGACGGACTTAACACAAGCTTTGGATCAACAACCAGCGGATACTCAAGCTCACGCCAGTCAAGCTCTACATCAGCCTCAAGAGCTTTTAAATCAACCGTGCCTTCGTATGCAAGCTCGGTAGAGGATTGTTCAAACGATACAGTAGAGTCAGAGAGTTCTATCTGATCCAGAGTGCCAGTCAGATTGAAATCTGTACTTAACGGCCCGGTCTCACTGTGCTCAGTGGTAAGGTTACCGTTCGCATTAAACTGCTCCAGAGAGCCGTCTGTATCCACGTCAAGAGTGAACGGAATACCTACGAGCGCCTCTCCCAGAATGCCTATATCATCACTGTTGGCTTTAACGTTACCATCCCACGCAAGCTCGCCAAGTGGATCTTTAACATCAATTGCAAGCTGCGCATTAACAAACCCCGAGACCTCGTGTTTTACATTGAGAGTTTTTGTATTGCCGCTAACGGTACCCTGACCACTAATCTCACCAAACTGCTCAGTGATGATATTCCATTCAGCGTCTGCTGCCACAGGCCAGTCACCGCTGGTGGTGGCACTGCCATCGAGACGCAGATTTCCCTGTGGCGATTTAACACTCAGCTCAAGTATCTCTAACGCATCACCCGCGCCACCTGCGCGTAACAGCACTTCATCAATAATGACCGGTTCTTCGGCACCCGGTGGATAAACCGTGACATCAGTAATGGCCACCCGATCAGCCTGCATCGCAAACGGTATCTGCAGATCACTCAGCGCAAACGGCTCTTTGGTTTCCTGAGCTTCTGCAGGCTCAGACTCTGGCAGCCTTAGCGTTAAGCCGTCTACCTCAAGCAAAGCCACATGCAATTCTTTTGAAAATAAGCGCTTTGGTGACCAGTCGAAATCCGCAGAGCGAACCTGCAAATCTATTCCTGCCGCATTCTTAAAGCTTAAATCCTGCAAGCCACCCGGACCAATGAGCTTGCCCTGTACCCCACCGATGGCTAGATCTTCACCAAGATAATTTTCTGCGATTGAAAAAGCCCGCTGCAAACCGCTATCGGTTGCAATAACGTAGTAAAACAGCCCGACCACGAGCACGATCAGAAAAAGAAATACCAGCGCTAATCGCTTGAGAATATCCATCATCAGCCCCTATAAATCCGGACCAATGTTGATGTGAAATTCATAAACACCATTATTCGGTTCATCGAGACCGCGCGCCGCGTCGAATCTAATCGGTCCTATCGGCGAACGCCATCTGATGCCAGCGCCAATACTGTTGCGCAGCACCACCTCATCATCAAACGCATCACCTGCATCCATAAACACGGCCCAGCTATAGCTTGGTCTAAACGGAACCTCATATTCAATACTGGCCTCAACCAAATGCCTACCACCAACCAGTTCATTATCTTCTTCCGGTGCTATCACATTAAAGTCATACCCTCTCACCGTGTTGTCACCACCGGTGTAGAAGCGCTTGGATAAAGGCAATAATGCGAAATCAGAGACAGCTGTGGACCCCACCGATCCACGAGCAATAAAGCGATTGCCGTTGCTGTACGAGAAAATTGTCTTTGCTGTGAGTTTGGCTTGTATAAATGATGTATCCGATAACACGCTGTTACTTGCACCACGCAGCATAATTTCAAACGAACTGCCGCGTTCAACATTGAGCCGTTCAACCAGCTCTACCGGAGATGTCCAAAGCCATTCTGCAGTCGGAAAAAACAGCGTCGATATCTGATCTTCTGCAACATTTTCCTCAACTTCATAGTCAAGACTGTAGGTCTTTAACCAGTTTTCATCGCGAAAGCTGTAGAAACCACCGACACCAATGTTACGAAAATGCCGTTCAGTGGTGTCTTCTTCCTCAATATTAAAGTTAAAGCCATAGCTGTCAGTGCGAGGATCACGAGTCGGTATGATATAGCTATACCCCAGACCGTAACCTATTTCTGAAAGTATTGCCTGCGCTTCGTAGTGATGGCCTTCAGAGTTAACACGGCGACGTGTTACCCCAAAGCGCAAACGCGCCCCGGTATCAGTACCGAAGCCAACACCGTAAACATATTGCTTTGGGTTTCTATGGGTGAGGTCCACATCTACCGGAATCACTTTTTCAACAGCATCATCCGCCGAAGCGCGAACCTGCACATTGCGGTAGTAAGGTGTGTTACTGAAATCACTCTGAATTTTCTGGATAGCACCTGCATCATAGAAATCGTTCCCCTGCAGATCTATATACCGTGCAATTATCTCATCAGACAACCATGGTCGATCCTGAGTAACAGTAATCTCACCAATTTTGTATCTTTCACCGGTTGTAAAGTGCAGCGTGACATCAGCACCGTAGTCTTCAACGTCAATCAGTATTTCCTGATCGGTAAACTCTGAATCAAAATAGCCCATGGTTGCAGCAGCAGTACGAATATTGCTTTTCAACGCATCGTATGACTGCTGATCCAGTAGCTGCTCGCGGCGGATATTCTCTGCAGCAAAAGCCATCAGGTTACGAAAATCCGGCTCATCGGCACCCGGGCCAATAATTTTTATCGACGCATTTTTAACCGGTACCCGATCACCCGGCTTAATACGATAAACCGCCTGCCATTTACTCCCAAGATCATTCAAACTCGCTTCAACCGTTGAACGATAGTAGCCAAAGGCTTTCAGTGCAGACGCAATTTGATCCGGCGCCTGACGGTGCATAAAACGCATTCGCGACACAGACGGAATATCTTCTTCATGGAATTGCCAGATATCCAGCAACTTTTCAATGTTGTCCCGCAGCACAAGCTCAACACCACTCATGACAACGCTGAGTTCTTTAATCTCCTCTTTGCGCAGATCCGTTCTCTCGGTAGACGGTGCAAGAGCTGCTATCTCTTTGGCACGAGTGAAAGGATCAATCGCGCCGGCAGGCTGTTCCTGCGCTGAAACCAGAGTCGCCAAAATCGCCGCAGACAACGCACACATCACCGGCAGCGCAGCGTGCGTTATAGCAGACTCGGATTTTCGAAATGGTTGCCGCATAGGGGAATCAGGCCAGCATGTGACTTATTTTTCTTATTCTGGTCACGCAGTTACTGCGATGTATGGACTGAGTATAGACCAATACCCGTCCAATGAAGCCGCGAGCGCGTGCGCGATGTAAACAATACATTTTCATCACGCCGGGGACTCATGGATGCACTGTCAACTTGATTGACGTGGCCGGACCACCTTGACACTGAGGAATTGTCCAGGCGATCGCCAGACCTGCTGCGACTACGGTCTGGCGTACACCCTTTCGCCCATCAGATGGGTTGCAACAGTGCTTCGATCGTCACCCAGTATTATCAGCGCAAACAGTTGCTCTTCTATATCTTCCGCTAACGCTACCCGCTGCGCCAGAACGTCGGTTGCCTGCAGATCGTGCACAACAAAATCCGCTTCCTTGCCTTCCGCTAAGCTGCCTACCTGGTCGTCAATGCTCAGAGCAGTCGCACCACCGAGTGTCATTTCATAAAAAAGTTGCAGTGATGTGACTGTGTTACCCGCCATTTGTGTGACTTTATAAGCTTCACTAGCAGTTCTAAGCATACTAAAGCTGGTACCACCACCGACGTCAGTTGCCAATGTTGTACGCACATTTCTGGATCGGGCGGTAACCAGGTCAAAAAGACCACTGCCTAAGAACAGATTAGAGGTCGGGCAAAACGCCGCTACCGTGCCACTGTCTGCCATGCGAGTAATGTCAGCATCATCCAGATAGATGCAATGACCATATATCGATTTTTCACCAAGCAAACCAAAGTGATCGTAAACGTCCAGATAGCTTCTGAAACCTGGATACAAGTCAGCCACCCATTGAATCTCTGCTTTGTTCTCTGCAACATGGCTTTGCAGGTAGACCCCTTCGTTTTCATGATAAAGCTGGCTGGCAAGTTTCAGTTGCTCTTCAGTAGATGTGGGTGCAAAGCGCGGCGTAACTGCATAAAGCAATCGGTTTTTTCTGTGCCATTTATCAATAAGCTGCTGACTGTCTTCGTAACTGCTGGCTGCTGTGTCGCGAAGAAATTCGGGGCAATTTCGATCCATCATCACTTTGCCAGACGCAAGCCGCATATTAGCCGACAAGGCTGCGTTAAAAATGGCATCAACCGACTGCTTATGAATGGTGGCATATACAAAGGCTGAAGTTGTACCGTTCTTCAACAGCTCTTTGATAAACCAGTTTGCAACATCATTGGCATAGGCTTCATCAGAGAACTTTGATTCAGCCGGAAAAGTGTATTTTTCCAACCATTCAAGCAACTGAGCACCATAACTGGCAATCACGCCGGTTTGCGGATAATGAAGGTGTCCGTCTATAAAACCAGGGGTGATCGTGTAGGCCCGGTAATCCACCTGATCGCATTGTTCCAGTTCGTCACGGGAAAGATCAGCCTCAGCACCGCTTGAATCTATCAATCCATCGGTCACTTTAAGATAGCCGTTCTTAATGTAACCCAGAGCCGATGCACCATCGACCCATGGATCAGACAGGCAATGCGCAATTGATGCAAAATAGATTGTTGATCGTTGTGTCAAAGAATCACCCGTGTGACGTCATATTGATTACAAAAGACTGTGAGTACGCTGCTGATTAGCAGGTCGATGATGTAGATTGCCAATGCAGCATAAGCTCTGCTGCCAAACTCAAAGCGATGACCTCGGGTTTTGAAGATTGCAGTGTTAGATTGCCAATTGGGCAATGCAATCGATCGATACTGGTCTGACTAATGCCACGCTGTTGCAACCTCTTTATAAAAGTATTGCGCTTGGTAGCAGAACCGATTAAACCGAGCCAGTCGAACTTTGCGCTATTCAATAAATCCAGACAAATATTAAAATCCAGTGCATGGCTGTGGGTCATGACCACATGTGCAGCCTTTTCTGGATTGCCCACTTCTGAACGACCCATTGCTGAACAACTTAGGACGTCATGATCCGTTGGTTCGGTCAGAATTCGATTGATTGCCAGATCCGGCTGAAGTTGCAACCACTCATCGCGATGATCGAGTAGTGTCACCCGACAGTCCAGCAGAATCAACTGCGAAACCACCGCCTGTCCCACGTGTCCTGCACCGTGTACCCATACCTCCCGGCGTAACTCAGACAACGGTTGACACAACCAGCGTGAATTTTCTGCGTCAAGCACCACCGACGCTGAACTCGTTTGCAAATCAATACCACGGTCCACACCAGACACAGGCTTAATTTTTTCTAAATCAACAGCTGAAAGAATACGTGCAACGCTGCAATCCCGTGATCGGCATAACCAGTAACTCGCATCTTCACCCAGGCTCCTGGTTATCGCCTTTGAACGCAACAATTCACTTACCCACGGCGTCTTTGCACTGACACTTTCAAAAAGCAATTCCACTCTGCCACCGCAACACTGCCCCAATGACGGACCCAGAGAGAATTTTTTGTAACGTGCTGTAGAATCCCCACTGGATTCCCTTTCAAATTCTCCGTTGAGTAGCCTGCGGGCCTCTTGCTCACATTTGTGCTCAAGGTTTCCACCACCGATCGTGCCGCTGATACCACTGCGGGAAACAACCAGACTGGCTCCAACTTCCCGTGGCACTGAACCACTGACAGCGACGACAGTAACGAGCACCGCAATGCCGTCAGCTTCTATTGCATTTTTTAATCTTTCGAACCAATCCGGCATAGGGACAAGAATAACGGATCTGCGCTGCTTGTGGCACTGGATGTGCGTGGCGCGTCACAACTAAACAGTGGAGTGTGCCGTGTTTTTCCGCCGAACTATGGAACAGTTCATGCTCTAGTCTCTGCCGGTTTCTGTGACACAGGCGTCAAATACGACGGTACTGCATCACCATTGCTGTCGTCACCCGTAGCAACACAGTGACCAAAAGCAACAGAAACCGTTTGTTTTCAAAATTATTTAAGTGGACTTGAACCGGACACAACCATGCGCACCAAAATACTAGCCAGCGTCATCATCGCTACCAGCGCCCTGCTTTCCGCATGTCAGACATTGACTTCATCTAACCGCGTGATCGTCAGTTCCGCAGAGACCTGGGCTGTGCTGCCAATCGTCAACCTGTCTACCACACCGCTGGCCGGTAACCGTGCTGCTGCATTGGTAGAAACACACTTACGCGCCAAAGGTGTCAACAATCTGGAAGTGTATAAAGCACCGGAACACGAAAGCGTCATTGCTCTACTGGATGAAGCCGGCCAACTCGAAAAAGCCAAGAACTGGGCAGTTCAAAATGGTGTTCGTTATGGCATTACCGGTGATGTTCAGGAGTGGGCATACAAGAGCGGCCTCGACAACGAGCCGACCGTAGGCATGACACTCAAATTCATCGATCTGCAATCCGATACGGTGATGTGGACTGCAAACGCATCGAGAACCGGCTGGGGACGTAGCAATCTCTCAGGTACTGCAAACAAAACAATCGACGAACTACTAACACAAGTCAGGTTCAGTAACGCCCGTGGGCGACCCACACTTGCTGCAGCCATAGGCGTTGAAAGTACAGATACTGATGAATTGTCCACGCCTCCGTCTGGTACAGCAACAGCCCCGATCAGACCGGCCACAATCAACCAATAACTCGCGGAGCGACAAAATATGCTCAGTTTCAACCTGCCGTCATCTGCGGTAAAGAAACACAAAAAGAGTTTCTCCTGGCTTGATACCGGGCCAAACAAAAAGTGGAGCCACAAAGTTGTAGAGCTGGTCGCCTTTGCGTTGATCGTACCCGTTATCGGGCATCTGTTCTTCCGCAATGATCCAGTCGGTATGAACTCGGGATTTGCATGGGTCATCCTGCCACCGGTTATCTTTGCGGCACGTTATGGCTCAGTCTGGGGATTTGTCTGTGCAATCGCCAGCGTCAGCGTTCTGGCATATCCATGGCAGGCTTACGCTGATCAAACCAGTGCGCTTATTACACTGGGAGTCGGCACGATCATACTCAGCATACTGGTTGGTGACTTTGCTTCTGCAGGCAAAAAACAAAGCGCCCAGGAATCTGCAGAGAACAAATATCTGCGTCACCGCATAAAAGAATTCTCAAAAGACTACCACGTGCTGAAAGTGTCACACGGACAGCTGGAAGAGTTTATGGCGGGCAACCGTCTCAGCGTACGCCAGGCACTACAACAGCTCAAGCCCATGCTGAAATCAAACAATAGTGATGAAATCAAAGCAGGCAGTGAGTTGATGGCTGTATTTGCACAGTACGGTGCGGTTCAGGTTGCAGGCTTATACGGCGTAAAGGAAAAAGGCAGAGTCGACCCAAAGCCAATCGCTACCCATGGTGATATGCCGGAACTCAACCTGTTTGATCCTTTGATCAAACTGTCAATTGAGCACAAAAAACTCGTGAGTGTGCAGCTACAGGCACAGGAAACGGAAACAGTAGAAAGCGAACTGCTCGCAGTGGTGCCGATTGTAGATTCACATGACCATCTTCACGGCGTTCTTGTTATTAAAGATATGCACTTCATGGCTTTCCAGCAGGAAAACCTCAACGTGCTTTCACTGCTCGGCAGCTATGTTGGTGATCTGTTAACACGCTCCAAAGGCGAAGGCGAATCACAAAGTGGCTGGTTCATGGCTGAACTTAGCAACGCGATCCGCTTTGCTCACAGCAGTAAAGTGCCGTCCTGTCTGCTGGCGCTGCGTCTGACATCAAATGCGCAAACACAGTTTGTTATAGATTTTCTCACCACCAACACCAGAAGTCTGGATAGCAACTGGCAACCAGATCATGCTGAAGATCAAGCGACCATTGTATTTCTGTTGCCGTTGATGACAGAAGTACAGGGCCAGGCGTTTCTACAGCGGGTTTCAAAGAAGCTGTTCGACGAACAGCAGATTGATCTTTCATCAATGACCGAAATTGTAAGCACCAAGCTCATCAAAACACGCGATACCGAAGAATCGTGCTTAAACTTCGTCAACAAAGTAGCCGGCTACGGCAAGGACAAGGGCAAGAAAAACAAGAACTCTCGCTGGAAACTATTGGAGAAGCGAAATCGTGCTGCGTAGTTTATTTGGCATTCCACTGCTTTGCGCCATGCTGGCAATAGAATTTGCTATTGCTGTGGTATTGGTCGGCGGTACAGAGCAACTGGCACAGTTAAGCGCACCCGGATTAAATCTGGTGGGTTTGCAACAGAGTGCTTTAAACCTGAGCACAGGCACTTTGCTTGTGGTGCATGTTGTTGCCAGTTTAATAGCGGCGCTGTGTATTGCTGTATTACTTAATAAATTGATCCCCGGTCGTCGCACGCTTTTGACCGCACTTTTATTTCTGACCAGCGTTTTCATCCCCTTTCTCGGTGCTGCAGGCTGCTGGCTGTCTATGACGTTTGGCGCAATCATGGCGCAACACAGACACAAGGAAAATGTATTCTGGCAATTTACTGACAACGCCGACCTACCCTTCGCCGCACCGGTGGGGCGCGCGCTTCCCAAACTCGATAGCCGGGGCTTTATAGAACAACTGACGTTCGACGACAATGCAGAAAAACTCTACAACAAAGTTGTTGCTTCACGGCACATCCGTGACAGTCAGTCCGGGCCTATATTGAAAGCTGCTGTGACCAACAAAAATGAGCGGATCCGGCTGGTGGCTTATCAGATGCTCGATAAAAAGGTTAGCAGTCTGAACAAGGAAATTCAAAGACTCGAAGCCGAAGCTCGACGCTCCAGCGGTATCGCCAAATCAAATATACATTTACAGATCACCAACATCTACTGGGAGCTGTTGACACTGGAAGGTGACGAACCGGTTGCGCGTGAACAGTTACTGTTAAAAGCCGAAGGCCATGCGACTGAGGCAGTGCAGCTACAACCGGGTAACGTCAATGCGCACTTTTTACTTGGACAGATAGCTTTAAAACAGGGCGCCACCGGCATGGCAACAACTGCTTTTGAAAACGCGCAAAAGCACGGCATGTCAAAGGACAAGGTGATCCCATACATCGCTGAAGCAGCCTATGAAGAACGTAACTTCACCAAGCTGAGAAACGTGCTGAGGGAACTGGATCCCGCTTTCAGGTCTTACCCGCCATTTTCAAATGTTGTTGAGTTTTGGGCATGAATAACGGATCTCCAAGATACAATCGCGACGTCCATGTTGATGTCTGCCTGCTACTTGAAGGCACCTATCCTTACGTCAGAGGGGGCGTTTCAACCTGGGTAAAGCAACTCATTGAAGGTATGCCGGATCTGAGTTTCTCTATTATCTTTCTGGGCGCCAGCCCTGATGACTACGATGAACCTGCCTACTCTATTCCGGATAACGTAAAGCACATAGAAATCCATTATCTAATGGATTCAGATGACGAGCCACAACAAAAAAAGAAGCTCTTCGCTCGCAAATCAGACAAAGCTGCGTTGTTTGAACGCAACTCTCAGTTACACAACATGTTAACTGATTCTGAAAAGCAGTCCACACCGGTACCCGCCGAAGTTATCAGAGACTTTACCAGCTTGGCCACTGGCGAGTATGCCATCACCCGCGCTGATCTCTTTCACAGTGATGACTCCTGGAACGCTATCAGAGCGAAATATGTTGATGCACCTGAAGGCCTCGACTTCAACCACTTTTTCTGGTCAGTCAGGACTATGCACGGTCCACTGTTTACGCTGGCAAAAATCGCTGATAACGCACCGTCCGCCAATATGTATCACTCGGTCTCTACCGGCTACGCCGGCTATCTGGGGGCCATGCTGAAAAGTAAGACCGGTGCACCGTACATTATTTCCGAACACGGCATTTATACCAAGGAAAGAGAGATTGATCTGGCTCACGTTGACTGGATACCCGAGGATCTTGATCCGTTCAAAGTCGGGCTTGATGACAGCATGGGGTATCTGAGACAAACCTGGATTCGATTTTTCAGATCACTCGGTCGTATGTCATACAGCGCTGCAGATCATATATACACACTTTACAATGGTAACCGCCTGAGACAGATAGAAGACGGTGCCCCGGAATCATTACTCACCATTATTCCCAATGGTGTATCAGTGGCCAACCTGTCCAGATTCAGGCGTGCAGATGACGCACCTGTTCCACCGGTGCTTGCATTGATCGGTCGTATCGTACCGATTAAAGACATTAAAACCTTTGTACGCGCCATGCGCATTATTGTTGCCAAAGTGCCGGACGCCAAAGGCTGGCTGGTTGGCCCCGAAGAAGAAGATCCGGCTTACGTTGCCGAGTGTAAAGCACTGGTTGAAAGCTTTGGCCTCGAAGATTCTGTGCAGTTCATGGGCTTTCAAAAGCTCACTGATATCTTCCCGCAGATTGGCCTGACCGTACTTACCTCGGTATCTGAAGGACAGCCGTTAACCACTCTCGAAGGATTTGCCGCAGGCATCCCGACTGTTACCACCGACGTGGGTAGTTGCAGTGAACTGATTTACGGTGACACTGCAGAAGATCGAGCCATTGGCGCCGCTGGTGCCATGGTACCAATCGCCAACCCGGCGGCTTTTGCAGAGGCAGTAATACCCCTGTTAACCGACGCTGATAAATGGCGTGAAGCGCGCGATGCAGGCATCAATCGGGTAGAAAAATACTACGACGAAAAAGATATGCTGGAACGCTACCAATCGATCTATACACACAACATCGCGCTTGCAAAAGCGCACGCGGAAATTGCACAACTGAAGCAGGCTGGAGCTCGATAAAATGGCAGGCATAGGTTTTGAGTTACGCAAGTACCTGAACGACGATTCCTTCAGCGGCACCATTAAAGCCTATGGCTTTGCCGGTCTGATCAGCGCCGGCCCGTGGGTACTGTCAATTCTTGGTGTGATGTTAATAGGTATTGTCGCCCTTTCGCAAAAGGTCGGTGGCCGCGAAGTTGAACAATTTACAACATCGGTTACCTGGATCATGGGGTCTTCATTGATTCTCTCAGGCTTACTACAACTGGTGTTTACACGCTTTATTGCTGATCGACTATTTGAAGGTCGTGACAACATCATCAACGCCAATCTTTTTGGTGCCATGCTGCTCACTACAGTCGTAAGCGGGGCTATCGGTGCTGCCCTGTTACTGACTATTTTCGATGAATCACTCAGTTATGAGCTGTTGATGCTCGGCAATTTTGTCACTCTCAACAACGCATGGATAGTGGTGATTTTTGTTGCAGGGCTCAAGAAGTTCAAATATATCCTCTATTCATTTTTTGCCGGTTACTCTACCACCGTATGCTTTTCTATCCTGCTGATACCTTACGGCATTAATGGCCTGCTGGCTGGCCTGCTTGCAGGTCATGCGGTACTGTTGTTTACCATGCTTGCGGTTGTGATACCTGAGCATCCAGTTGCCGATACTGAAACTGTTCGCGGTGATTTTCTTAAACTCAGACAGATCTTTCCAATACTGATCTTTATTGGTCTGTTTTATAACCTTGGCATATGGATAGATAAACTGCTGTTCTGGTTTCATCCGGGAACCTCAGAGTCGATCATCGGGCCGCTTCGAGCGTCGTTGATTTACGATCTGCCGATCTTTCTCGCCTACCTCTCTATTATCCCGGGTATGGCGGTTTTCCTGCTGCGTATTGAAACGGATTTCGCCGAAGCTTATGACGGCTTCTTCAACGCGGTTCGTGGTAACGCCAGCCTGCAGGAAATTGAAACACTCGGCAACGAAATGATTCTTGCCGTGCGCGAAGGTATTTTTCAAATCATTAAGGTACAGGGCATCACAGTTTTAGTCCTGTACATGCTCGGGCCGAAAATTGTTGCCTGGCTGGGTATATCAGATAAATTTATCCACCTCTACTACATTGATCTGGTTGGCGTTGCAGCACAGGTACTGATGCTGGCTGTACTCAACGTGCTGTTTTATCTTGATCGCCTCGCCGATGCATTCTGGCTAACCCTGACACTGCTGATCAGCAACTGTGTATTCACCTGGATCACGCTGCAACTCGGCCCTGTTTACTATGGGTATGGCTTTGGTCTGTCAATGACACTGACCGCCTTTGTGGGCATCTTCCTGCTCTCGAGTGAGCTTGAGAATATCGAGTTCCGAACATTCATGCGTCCGCACGAAGCAACCGCCTGAGCCTGCGCAGCGGGTCGACGTTTCGGTACTTCGTCACTCACTATACGAACGACAAGAATGACTGACATATGAACAGCATAAGTAGATTTTTTATTCAACTGACTCTGGTCCTGGGCATTGTTATCGCGCCTAACGGGTTGCTGGCGGCGGTTGCTGAAGATTCTGAAAAAACAGTCGCCATTTACTACGGCGCAAAGCCACCGGTAAACAACCTGTCACAGTTCGACCGGATCATTCTTGAATCTGAAAATATTAAAGCCGCCGAGCTCAAGCATCTGAAGCAACACGGCGCATCAACATACGCCTATCTGAGCATCGGTGAAGTCGGACCACAGCGCAACTGGAAAAACCAGATACAACCTGCATGGACCATGGGTGTCAACACCGCTTGGGACAGCACCGTGATGGACCTGACCAGCAACGGCTGGCAACGCTTTATACTTGAAAGGGTTACGCATCTTGTTGGCCAGGGCTACGACGGATTGTTCCTTGACACGATGGACAGCTATCAGATCTACGCCAAAGATGATGCAGCGCGCAATAAACAGGAAGATGCACTTGCCAACCTGATCTACCGAATTAAAAAGCAGCACCCCTCACTAAAGCTTATCTCTAACCGTGGCTTTGAGGTGATCAACAAAATCGCTGGCTACCTCGATGCCGTTGCTGCAGAGTCACTGTATTCACGATGGAACAGTAAGCTCGCCACCTATCAACCGGTTCCGGAGGCAGACCGGCAATGGCTGCTGGGCAAACTCAATCAAGTCAAAAGCAACCATCAGCTGGACATTATATCGATTGACTACGTAGCCCCTGCTGACCGGGAAAAAGCACGAGACATAGCGAAAAACATCAGCCAGCACGGATTCATCCCATGGGTATCAACTCCATCACTCGACTATGTTGGCATCAGTAACATTGAAGTACTGCCGCGTGAAGTTATTATGCTTTACGATTCTCGTGTTAACGGCAGAATTGAATTCTCTGAAGTCCACACACTGCTTGCCATGCCGCTTGAGTACATGGGCTATGTACCGGTCTATCACGACATCGCCTTAACCGGTTTGCCACAGGGCACACTAAAGGGTGCCTACGCAGGCCTTGTTTCGTGGCATCGCGAGAATATCGAGGGTGATATTTACGCCAGTTGGTTAAACAAACAGTTAGACGATAAATTGCCACTGGCAATGTTTGGATCCATGGGCACACCACTCACCGGCTCACTTGCAGACAGACTGGGAGTTGTTGCAGCAGGCAGTGTTGATCCTTACAGCCTGAAGCCCTCCGCCTCGACTAACATGGTTGGTTTTGAGGCGCCCGTGCCAAGCAGAATCGATCAATTCGCAATGTCACTTAGGAACAATAGTGCGGATAACACCACTCACCTGCGTTTTACTGACAAAAGCGGCACCGAGCTTGATACGGTAGTAACCGGCCCATGGGGCGGTCTCGCACTGCACCCGACTATAATCGACTTTGGCCTTGACCCGCTCAAAGACTGGATTGTCGACCCGTTTAGTTTTCTGAAAACTTCTCTGCAACTAATAGACGCGCCGATGCCTGATATCACTTCAGAGAACGGCACCCGCCTCTGGTTTGCGCATATAGACGGCGACGCCATGCCATCGTGGGCAGAACTACCGGGGCGCAAGCTCGGCTCGGAAATCATCAGAGATGAAATCATCAAGCGCTACGAGCTGCCGCATGCAATCTCAGTGGTAGAAGCAGAAATGTACACCCCTGACCGTCGTGAACGCATGGAAAAAACTGCGCGCGACCTGTTTGAGCTTGACTATGTAGAAATCGCCTCGCATACCTACAGCCATCCTTTTCACTGGCAGGCACTGCAGCCAGGTTCGCCAAGCGGAGAAAACAATCTGCCAATACCGGGTTATCAATTCGATATTGATCGCGAAATCGGCGGCTCTGCTCACTACATCAATACCCACCTCGCTCCACCGGGGAAGAAAACCGAGATACTACTCTGGAGTGGTGATGCCATCCCGCTGGAAGACGCGATAGAGGCTGTTGGCAGATACGGCATGATCAACATGAACGGGGGCGCTACGATTATATCGAAGAAAACCCCCACTGTAACCGCGATTAGCCCGAATGTTCGAACCGTCGGTAAGCAAACTCAGGTTTATGCACCGATCATGAACGAAAATATCTTTACCAATGATTGGCTGGGACCATTCGATGGCTTCAGACGCGTTATCGAAACCTTTGATATGACCGGCTACCCGCGTCGAATCAAGCCGGTTAACGTCTATTATCACTTTTACGCCGGTACAAAAAAATCTGCGCTGAGGTCACTTGAAGAAGTCTATGACTGGTCCTTGCAACAGGACCTGATGCCGATCTTACCCAGCGAATACATTGTTAAAGTTCCTCACTTCAGAAGCGCCGGTGTATCTCGCTATCTCGACGGTCGCTGGAAAGTCAGTGGCCTCGGACCGATCAAATCAATCCGCACACTGGATAAAAACAGCTATCCGGATTTAAGCACCAGTAAATCGTTGATTGGCACATCGACAACTGATGATGCGATATACATACACACCAATGGTGCTAACAGCGTTACTTTTAATCTGACACCGTTACAACCAGTGGAACCGTATCTGGTTTCATCAAACGCATCCGTAGAACACTGGAACACCAGATCTGATGGCACAATCAGTGTTCGATTCACCGGTGCACTGCAGGTCAAATTTGAAATCGGTGGCTCCGCCTCAAACTGCGAAATGACACTTCATGGAGAGATCCTGGTTGGTGAGCGAACACCATACGACACCTCCCGCTTCAACCTAACAACAAAGGATACGGGCGATGCCATTATCGACTGTGAAACGTGAAAGCCTGATACCGAGGGTTCATTTGCTGAGCATCGCGCTTCTGCTTACAGTTGCGTTTGTCGCTCTGATTCCGTCGCGTGATACCTTCACCTACTCAGCGACCAAAAAGAATGTTGAAAAGCCGGGTGTTGACCAGCTCGATATCGCTTACCTGAAAGCGCGCAACGCTACCGGTGATCTTTCTGACGATGAGATTATGTCTGTCATACACGACATGATCCGCAACAAGAACTGGCAGGAAGCAAGGGTACTGATGGCACAGCGCCCTGACCTGAACCTTGCGCCAGCTGATCAGTTCCTGCTTGATCTTGAAACAGCATCCAGTGGCTTCTACGGTGCGAAGACTGAAGCAAGCCTGGCTTCATATAAAGCGAATCTGGTCACCCTGATGACTGATTTATTCGACACACCAGAGCTGCATGACCAGGACACACTTGAAAGAGCCGCAGAGTTCAGTGCCGATCTTGGTCAGCCCGGCCTTTCCTCACGCTACTACAAGCTACTGGCAGAGAGCTACCCGCTGGCGGCAGCAGAAAACTACGCCAACTGCGGCCTGATACTCAGAAACTACAGTATGTACGGCGGCTCAGTGGACTGTTTTGAAGCTTCAATGGCCAGTGCAACAGATGCAGAGCAAAACAATCGATTCGGTTTGCGTCTGGCTCGCGTACACCAGCAATTTGAGTTTTTAGACAGAGCGGAAGCAACGCTTGAGAAGCTCACACCAGACGTTCCAGGTGACAAATTATCACTCACCCGCACTGCAGGCTTCGCACTTGAGATCAACCGGCCCGACATCGCCTATCCGCTTTACGCTCAGCTCGCAGATATTGAGGAAAGCAAAGCTATCTTCTGGCTTGAGAAGGCTGCTAAATGGGCAGAGGCATCAAATCAGCCAGGTATCGCTGCAGAGTACGTGTTAACGATCAGTGATCTGAGTGAACCAAAATATCAAGACGAGCTCAGTCGTCGCCGGCAGCAACTGTTGATTGCTTCCGGTCGTAACGAAGAAGCACTGGCAACAATATTTGACCGAATCGCCGCCAACCCTAAAAGTGGTGAGGAACTTATAGAAGGCATCACCCTCGCCGCCGGCATGGGTATGACGCAACAGGCCATGGAATGGAATGAGACTCTGCTTGAAATCAGACCTTTTGACATCGACGCGATGGCGCGCCAGATTGATTTTGCTCTGGCCAGTAACCGCCAGAAAGAAGCGCTTGAATGGAACAAGAAATACCTCGAACAAGATCCCTATAGCGATAAATACCAGCTACGCCTGGCGCAGCTTTACGAATGGACCGGCAATGTCGATGCAGCCATGAAGCAGCGAGAGTTGCTTTCAATTCAGTATCCATCACTTGAGAATGACCGTGAGCTTCTGCGACTGGCAGAGCTGAACTGGGAATCAGAAATCGCTGCCAACACACTGCATAGAATTGGACGTATCACTCCACTGAGCACAGAAGATCTGCTAAAGCTGGTTAAACTGTATGAACAAGACGGCACACCACATCTTGCAGCGGATGCACTTACCGAGATGCTCGGTGGTGACAACGATGCAATGCTACTTCGCGAGCTCGCCTCGTTACACACACGGCATGTGAATTACCAACAGGCACTTTCCACCTGGGAAGAATTCGCCAATCGCTTCGGCCGATCAGCCGAAGAGTCGCTTAATCGCATGGAGCTTTTGTGGCGACTTAAAAGACCCACTGAGGCAGTTGCTGTGACAGACACGATTGATCAGTTCAACAGCAGTGGTGCTTCTCAATACCAGCTTGCATTGTTAAGTGAACTCGGCTGGCGCTACAGGAAGCCCGAGCTGGTATACGCCGCTGCACCTTATATGGACCAACTGGACGAGGATCATACCTTCAACAGTAAGCGCCGTCTGGTGCAGGCACTGATCGATAACAAAAAATACGAGCAAGCCATCAAAACAGCTGAAAATCTGTGGCGCGAAACTGATGAAGTCTCATATATGTTGTCTGCGATTCATATTGCATTGAAAGAAAACATCTACCCTCATTACGAGCGCTATCTTGACGCCACTGGTGATCTGATTGAGTTACGGGAATTACCCGAGTACTGGTTGACTATCGCAGACCATTACAACAGAAATTCGGATTCTGACGCCGCCATTGAAACCTATCGCAGTACGCTTGAAATTCAACCGGACAACACCGATGCGCTATCGGGTCTTATCTGGACCATGCTCGGCGCTGATACAAACAATGCAACTATCCTTGAAACACTGACGCGTTACGAAGATATGGCCACCAAAGCACCGGCATTGTGGAATCCGTATGCGGTTGGCTACCTGCGAGCCAAACAGCCGGAAACCAGTTTGCGCTGGTTCAGCAAGCTGATGGCTCGCAATGAACATGACTACAACATCCTCCTTTCATTTGCGGATGCACTGGAGCAAAGCGGTAACAACACGCACGCTTTTAAGGTGCGAACCTATGCATTGCAGCAGTTACTGCCTCAGGTAATGGCCAGCGCCAACGGTAATATCGATGGTCTCGGCAGAGACTACATCTCGGTACTCAGAAGCTACGGCAGTGCCGCAGAAAATGAGGCCTGGACCCGCAAGCTCCTTGAAGGAATCGATGACACAGGTCCTGAGGAACAGGCATGGCGTCGTGAGCTTGCAGCCTCATGGTATCTGGCAACACAGAGAAATGACTATGCCAGACTGGTCATGACCAAAATGCACGAGCGCAGACTCGAATCACCCGCATGGCAGCGCCTCGCGGTAGCACTTGGTGAAGATGATCTGCCAGTGGTCAGAGAAATTCTTGCAAGTTCAAAAGGCACACTCAGCAGCGGTGATGAAATACTTGCACTACGCAAGCTCGGTCATGAGCGTGAAGCCTATCTGGTGGCGCTGGATACACTTGAGAACAGTAAAAATCTCAGTGAACGCAATGTTGCAAGAGAGCACGTCATATCTATACGCGGCTCGCGTCCCGGCTATTACTCCGCGCTGGTTATGCAAAGACAACTCGGCAGACTGGATATTACCGAGTCAGGCTTATCACTACGCCATACGCTGACCGCAGCGGACATTGGCTTTGAACTTGACTACCAGAGAAACTCACTTAAGTCAGACTTTTTCAACATTGCTGATGCAATTGAGGATAACGTCGCCGTAACAGCACACTTTGGCAACAGTTTAAGAGGCGGCAGCCTGACCACCGGTATCAATGCCAATGGTAATAACGACCTGACCTACTCTACCGGTACTGCTTATATTAGAGACCGTAAAGGCAGAAGACAGCTAAGCTCTGAAGTAGCTATTAATGAAGTGGCAGACAACTCTGCTGAATTCCGCATTGGCGCACGACGCGACCGAGCGGAAATCAGCCTGCAGTCTGCCATTGGTAAGCGCGAATTTGTCAAGTTATCCGGTAACGTGAATGAACTGGCAACACGCTCAGGCGACCAGAGAATATCTCGTGGACTGGTTGGTAGTGTAGAAGTAGGCTCCAGTGGTAACGTTGGCAGTAACAAATGGAGCATGGGTGTTTCGGCACGCGGTGAAGTCAATGATCGCGAGCCTTTGGCTAATTTGAGCAACTTTTTGTTCGAGAACTCACAACAGGTGTCGGTAAACGCCGCATTATTTCGTGGTGATGTCGCATCTGATTATCCATCCACTCCCGGTCCTCGTTATCGCGTAGCAGCCCGCCTTGGACACAGCTGGCCAGGTGCATCAACTGCGATGAGCCTTGAAGCAGGTGCCGGCTTTAAAGTGTTGGGCAATGACGAACTGAGCTTTCAATTGCAGCACGACCGTCAGGCAGTGCAACCACTTGAAGGGCCGCAGTCTTTCTCAACGTTTGGCGTCCAGTACATCAATCATTTTTGATCGCAACAGACCGCCGGTGATGATCTTTACAAGACTCTTCGGCGGTCTATATCAGAACACAACCTTACGCACACCACTGCCAAAATAGTGAGTCGCGCCTATAAAAGCAATAGCACACCAAAAAGGCCCACCGATCTCTTCCACGTTACCATCATTGTTAACACTTGGATTCATTAAAGGTTAGGCTCTGCTTCGCTTTGGCCTGCTTTGTTCTGGCCGTTTGTTCTGTCCGTTTGTTCTGTCCGTTTTTAAAGGCCGTTTTTAATGGCCTTCCGGGGCCTGCCCGCACTTTACCGACTTGCTTTGGCAACTATCGCTGTGACTATTTTCACTACAATTGACTGACATCACCGCCAGTGCAGATCACCGCAAATATATTCCATCCGGCAATTCAAAAATAACCAGACTTTTTCAGTTATTCAAGACTGTCATTTATCAGTGCAGGCTGCCAAAGATCAGTTTTAAAGAATATCGTTTTTTCGCCGTATTCAACACTACGGCAGATGAAATGCACAACTCGTTTGACGGTTTCTCATAGTGAGAGAACGGGCTCTTATCCATCAGCATCAGTTAACATAAATCCACGACGGCGTGTTGATAGATGAATCGAGACAAATTCAAAATTGTTGTAACCATTGCTTGCCTGTTAGGTATACTGACTTTCCTGTTCTTCAAGGCTCGCAATAACGACATTGAAAAACACCACAAAATAATCCACAACATCCAGCAACTGTTTTATCAAGACTCACAATTTAACGAGTCAATTCTAAAACTCCAGACTGTGAATTTTGCTGCCTACGAAATGCTTGCTAAGCACCGTCGGGCAATTGAAGAATACACAGCATGGCTTAAAACCACTGAGTCAGGTATTTATCAAACATTTGGTGAAGACATAGACACCGCCATTGATGAGGCGGAACAGGTTTTTGCTGTAAAGATAGACCTAATTGAAGAGTTCAAATCACTGAACTCTGATTTGAAAAAATCCGTCGCTGAATTACCCGTTGCAGTCGAAGCAGAGAAGCGTGGAGCTTCAAGTTTTGCCGAGCACATCTACCTTGACCGGCTTTTGAAAGAGGTTTTACTCTTTCACTCTAATCCGATGGAAAACAATAACAGATGGGTGCTGAAGGCCATTGAGCAGATGTATCAATCCCCTGATGATTCACAGCTGGAACTCGCCGGGCACGCGTCAACAGTGATTAAAAATACTGAAGGAATTATTCAGAAAATACAAAATATTTTTGACCTGCCTACCAAGCAAAGTGTAGGTGAGATTTACAACATCTATAGCCGATACTACGCTGAAAAAAGTAAATCCACAGCATTCTATCGCTTTGCCATGTACGCAATGGCGCTATTCCTACTAGCTTACGTTGCAAAGCTATTTCTGACGTTGCGCAATACAATGAGGCATTTAGAAACCTCACTTGAGGAAATAGAATTCCAGAAAAAGGCACTGGATGAGCATGCAATTGTAGCCAGTATTAATCCGGACGGCCATATCACTTATGTAAATGATCGATTTATAGAGGTCAGTCAGTACAGCCGTAAGGATACTGACAGTCACTTTAAAAAGCTAATTGACTTTAACCATCACTCGCCATTCATCCTAAAAGAAATAGTAACTGCCTTGAAGAAGGGCGAGACCTGGCGTGGAGAATTAAGGAACAGCAAAAAAGACGGTAGTTTTTTCTGGGCTGATGCCACAATTGTACCCTTCATAGACAAGCTTGGCGCGCCAATCAGACATATCGCTTTGCTGACAGACATCACCGCTAAAAAACGCGATGAACAACGCATATTTAATCTGGCCCACTACGACAGTTTAACGGGCCTACCAAACCGGTTATTCTTCAGGCAGCAAGTGGAGCAGCATCTCTCTGAACAAGCCAGCAAAGACAAAAAAACAGTTTTGCTATTTGTAGATCTGGACAACTTCAAACTGGTCAATGACACAATGGGGCACACCGTTGGTGACTCATTGCTGCGCAAAGTAGCGAATCACCTAACATCCAGCGCGAGGGAAAATGATCTTGTCTCACGCCTTGGCGGCGATGAGTTTGTTGTTGCGCTCATGGACATTGAGTCGCACAACGAAATAATAAAGATTACAAACGCCATATTGTCAATTACCGACTATCCGGTAAAACTTGAACAACATGAAACAGTGGTTTCTACCAGCATCGGAATAAGTGTTTATCCAGACGATGCGAATAGCATGGATTGCCTGATACAACACTCAGATATGGCTATGTATGCTGCCAAGTCGCGCGGTAAAAACCAGTATCAGTTTTTCACTAAAGAACTTGAGATTCAGAGCATTAAGCGGCACACACTGGAAAATGACCTGCGCCGCGCAATACAGCTTGAAGAATTTGAAATCTACTATCAACCACAGGTAGAAAGCGTATCTGGCGACATCGCGTCAGTTGAAGCACTAATCAGATGGAATCATCCGGACAAAGGGCTTATTCCCCCTTGCGATTTCATCCCGGTTCTAGAAGAGACCGGCCTGATTGTGACAGTCGGTGACTGGGTACTAAAACAAGCGTGCACACAACTGGCCGCATGGAAACAGCAGGGCTTCAGACTGAGGATGGCGGTAAACATATCCGCCCATCAAATAGCTGATAATCACCTGTTAGAAATAATCGAGCAGATTCTACGGTTTAGACCTATTGAACCTCATGAGCTTGAGCTCGAACTGACAGAAACCAGCTTACTGAATAACTCGGAATACTCGATAACCCTGCTCAATTCACTAAGTGAACTTGGTGTCGGCCTGGCACTGGATGATTTTGGTACCGGCTATTCATCACTTAGTTACCTGAAAAAACTTCCCATCGACCGTTTGAAGATCGATAGATCATTTGTATGGGAATTGCCGAATGACAGACGCGACATGGAAATAATCACCACCATCATAGCGATGGCCAAAAGCCTTGGTTTGCAAATTATTGCCGAAGGTGTGGAAACCGCGGAACAATACGCCATTTTGCAAGACAAGCAGTGCGAATACCTGCAGGGCTACCACATAGGCAAACCAATGCCTGCAGATGAGATGCTGGCAAAGTTGCACGACAATCGGGATGGCACCACTCTCGACAATGTGGTCAATCTGAACCCCTGATACTACCATGCATGCTTAGCGGTCGATTTTGCTGTTGAATCGTCAACAGCAGTGTATGTATCCGGCAAGTCAATACTGAGATAAGATAGGCGGCGCAGAAGCACTGCACCTGCGGTACGTCCTATCGACACTCAGCACCACAAATCCTGTGAGCATGCGTTGAAAATAGTCACGAGCCAGATCCCTTTAAAGATCCGATCAGGCAAATGCGACTGAACAAGCGCGGATCCCAAAATATAAAATAGGTGCTGTGTGAGAGGATTTAAAGCACTCTTACTGCGCCTGCTTGACTTTCAACACACAGCAACATTGACAGGTGGGCAACAGAGGTCCTTGACATCTCAGTTGATCTGAGTCGCATCAACACTGCAATTCAATGTTGCAACAGGAAACAATCGATGGTTACTCGTCAGCTTACAATCACCCTGCTCTTTGCTGTTTCGCTTACTGCCTGTTCGTCAGACGATCGAACATCAGTGACAGATACCCTGCTGGAAACTGAAAACCCGGTTGACGATGATTTGTTCGACGCTGACGTAGAGGTCGAGATCAACGATCTGAATATTGATACGAATAGCTTGTCAGCCAACGGTTGTCAGAATGTCGTTATCGTCGACGGTTTTGCCTACGCTGCCTGCGGAAATGGCATTGAAGCGGTCGATCTTGAAACCCTTGAGCGCAATTTTATTGCATCACCTGCAGATGACATCACCGGCGATGCGAACGAAGGCGTCATCTTCACACAATCGGGAAATACCCTGATTCATTTTGATCTGGCAGATCCGTTGCAACCAGAACCCATCGCAACCGTTACTACCAACTTTTTTCTTTTCTCAGGCATATCAGCAGCTGATGGCATCCTTGTAGTCTCGGGTGGTTCCACTGGCTCTAACACACAGGTTTACACATACACAGCCAATTTCCTTTCACTGGTATTACCTGGAATACCTACGGTAGATGGGCGCACAGGTAATCCAGATGTACATGTCACGTCCGCGTTGAACGGCAGCGTACTGGCCTTTTACTCGCAGGATCTTGGAGCAGTTGCCAACTGGGGTATACAAACCGTTGAGTTCGATGAAAACGGCAGTGTTTTATCGCTACCGGAAGTTGTTGTACTGACGCCGGGGCAGTTTACCGGAAGTTTTGGTGCACCAATCGGACCGGCCAATTTTCCGGTAGAAAGCGAATATCTAAATGGCACGTTGTATACTGCAAACTTCGCCGCTAACGGCATTGAAGTTATCGATGTGACTATTTCAACTGTACTTTCAACCATCGAATTGGGATATGAACCAACCAACATCACCACTGATGGAGAGTCACTTTTTGTTGTAGGCGTAGAGCATTCGAACCTTGATTTCATTGACCCGAGTACACAAACTGTCGTTGAAAGCTTGCTTCTACCCTTACTTCAGCCAGTCGGTGTAGCAGCATCAGCAACACACCTGGCAGTCGCAGACCGAACTGCCGGGTTAATCGTTGTAAGGCGCTAAAATCAGGGCACTGTAATAACCAATGGCAGGCCACTTTCACCCAACTGCCGATATGGCAAACGTGGCTCAATCAGGTGACTTGCCGGACGTGCAAAGTACTTGCACGTTAACGTTACGATCTCAAATGCCTGATAATGGTGTTATTTTCTCCGATGAAGTGGAGTCTGATTTTATCCGTCTTGACGCGGGACCAGAGGTAGATATCTCTGTCAGTGAACAGCAAAGCACACTGGTCGAGTAGGCTTCAGCATCTCTATGGTTCGCGCAAAGCACTCAATTTTTTTGATAGATCTTTTTTACCCTACACAACTACCGCGGGCGTAAAGGTTCATCGTCAAAAACAACCTGCTCCCACCCGTGTTTCAGGAAATTTCTAATATTGGCATGACTTTCACCATTTGGATCCTTTAATACTTCATCCCGGTAAAAATGTCCAAACAGATACGGGGTTTGCTGTGCAGCGATGTTATGCAATTTTGCAAATGCTAAAATCTTACAGCTTCCTTCGTTGCTGCCGGCAGCGTTGTGTATCTCGCCACACTGAAAACCTGTGGGACTAAACACGTAGCTGCTCTCTATTACCGCTATCACATCTTTAAAATCTAATGATTCGGGAGAGCTCTCTAGCTGGCTAAGCAGTGATTCTGTATTCACGTCGTTATGGCACCTGATTGTTGAAGTGTTTTCTGCACCGTTGTAAACCGCACCCGTATACTTTGTCTGCAAATTTTCAAGTACCTGAGAGTTATAGCTAATCTCCTGGTTGTATTATATGCAAACTTTTTATGTCATGGATACAGCTCACTGTCACATCCCAGGCCCAACATTAGCAGCCAATACTATGGCATAAAACTAATTGTGCAGTCCGGACTTTCGCCTATGTATAAGCAGTCAGAATTTCATCGATAAATCAACCAGAGAGAATCATCTTTTTAAAGACGTATGTCGTTACTGTTTTCTGCGTTACTCAAAACCGAATGCTGAGAGGCGAGAAATATATGACCCCTTTGCCGACAAACGCTTCCTACATGACCTAAACCATCGTCACCTGGACGAACTATGATTGATCAGGACTAATAAGTTAGTCTTTGGCCTTTAGAGATACCGTTATAAGAGGATAAAACAGTATCTAACAACGTTAGTCGTAAAATTAATCTCTCAGCACTATTTTTGTTACAAATATCCCGTCTTCAATAAGACTACATCCGATAAAATTTAGACAATCAATATTGCAAGAAATAAACGCCCCCTAAGGCAAACATCGGTAGTAATACCATGCTGAGCAATTTATCTGAAGCCAATTATAGAAAATCCCCTCCAGTAAGTCGTATACTTTTAACAAAATAAGTTTTTTTTCACACTGCTCTACATAACTCTCTTTGTAGTTTGTCAGTCATAAGCCGCAGCTATTTAAGGCAATACCGGGAAAATACAGATGCCTGTTGCAGCAATATTGAGATTTTTAGATATATCTTTATCCGCGCTTGTTTCCTGTGATACCGTTCAGACGGACACTCAGAGTTACGGAGGAAACATGCGCATTCACCAGATTCTGCTTTTTGCATCACTGACTTTTTCTGCATCCAGTCACGCAGATTCCACCCAATCACAATCTACCAAGCGGCCAACAATCATTACCGATAATGCAATGGTCGCTGCTGCCAATCCACTTGCAGTGAAGGCCGGCGTAGACGTATTAGCTGCAGGTGGCACCGCAGCTGATGCCGCCGTTGCCGTTCAAATGATGTTAAATCTGGTAGAGCCTCAGTCATCAGGCATAGGTGGCGGTGCGTTCATGCTTTATTGGGATGCAACAGCCAAAGAGCTGCGTACCTTTGATGGCAGGGAAAAAGCCCCTGCTTCAGCCACACCTGCATATTTCCAGAACGCCAACGGAGAACCGCTTAAGTTTTGGGATGCCGTTGTTGGTGGGCGTTCCGTTGGTGTACCAGGCACTCTAAAGCTACTGGAACATGTCCACAAAAAATATGGCAATCAACAGTGGATGGATTTGCTGGAACCTACTATTGCAACCGCAAGACAAGGATTTAAAGTTTCTCCGAGACTTGCCAGCTCTATAAAAAGCGCGCAAGAAAGAAAGCTCGATCTTTTTGAGCCTGCAAAAAGCTATTTCTTCAATAAAGATGGCACTCCACTCAAAGCTGGCAGCTATCTCACCAACGATGACTTCGCACGGGCTCTACGGCACATAGGCAGATTGGGTTCAGCACCGTTCTACACCGGAAAAATTGCAGAAGACATTGCTCAGGCAGTAAAAACCAACACCAACCCCGGTGAGCTCACACTCGATGATCTGGCAGGTTACGAAGTTATAGAACGCCAGCCAGTCTGCGCACCTTATCGATCATATAGTGTGTGCGGCATGGGTCCACCTACATCCGGCGGCCTGACCATGGCCCAGATTCTATCGCTGCTGAGCAATCACGATCTACCGGCCATGGGTCCTTCGGTCAATGCATGGCATTTATTTATAGAGGCTGCAAAGCTTGCCTACGCCGACAGAGGAATGTACATGGCAGATACCGATTTTGTAAAAATGCCAACCGGCCTGCTGGACAAAGCCTATATGATGCAACGCGCGGCACTAATTGACCCGACAGTCGCCATGCCAAAAGCGGAAGCCGGAATACCACCAGATGAATCGGCATATAAATTCTCACCCGATCTACAACCGGAGCGTGTCGGCACCTCGCACTTTTCTATTGTTGATCAGTTCGGCAACATTGTCTCCATGACAACAACCATAGAAACCGGCTTTGGCTCGCGTGTAATGACAAATGGTTTCTTATTGAACAATGAGTTAACAGACTTTTCATTCACAGACATGAAAGACGGCAAACCAATAGCCAACCGTGTTGAAGGCGGCAAGCGTCCTCGCTCATCCATGTCGCCAACAATAGTCTTCAAAGATGGCGCTCCGGTATTAGCCATCGGCTCACCGGGTGGTTCACGCATCATCAATTACGTGACACAGAAAGTCATCGCAATACTCGATTGGGAAATGGATCTGCAGCAGGCACTGGATCTGCCACATGTGGTAAACCGCAATGGCAATACAGATCTTGAAGAAAGAACCGCTGCAACAGACTATCAGCAAGCACTTGAAGAACTTGGCCACACGGTGAAGGTTCGACCTCTCAACTCGGGCCTGCATGCGATAGCGATTAAAGATGGCAAGTTACATGGTGCCGCCGATTCCAGACGTGAAGGTATTGCCGCAGGATTTTAGTTTGCCAACGTCGGCGGGGAAGGACTATTCAGTTTTCCCCACAACTGACAAAGAGACAATACTACCCACAGCAACTTCCGCCACTACGTCGCCCGATAATATTACGCACCTGGGTAACGCTTAAGCCAAACCTGGTTGCTATTTTACTCAAGCTTACTCGCTGGTACTTGTGTAACATCAGCATGTGATAGATATCTTCATCTGTGAGCGGCCTTTTTGTATCTTTGCGAATATATGTATGCGCTATTCTGCCAGCCATATTGCCAGACTCCCATCCTAAAAAACCTGATATTACAGCAGAACACTTGCTCGGGCTTGCCATCAGCGTCGAATCTGATCGCAAAGAATTTTCCACAAAAATTTTTCCCCACTGACTGTAATCACGCACCTAAGCCACAACCGTCATTCATGTTCCGCAACATCAGCTTCCCACAATCCACATCCTTTCGCGCCATAGTTTAGCTGGACTCTTTTAGCTGGACGACCCTTTTAGCTGGACAGACATCATAAGAACCTTTCATACCGGAACAAATGTTTTTGCCTGGTGTTTTTGCATTGACAGGCATCACAAGGGTCCTTTTAACAGGACAGGCATTGTAAAAGGCCATCAGATCGTATTTTTACACGGACATATATGGACGCCCCACTTGTGTCAAGCAAAAAGTTACACCTAACGCTGTAAATACAGCGCATAAATCAAGCTCCTCGTCGTCATTCTTTAACAAACAGTTTTTTTTTCAAGTGAGTAGACGGGTATGTCAGACATA
>CALLLW010000047.1 GCA_938007995.1 uncultured Granulosicoccaceae bacterium
GTGGCTTGAAATCGTCTGGTGTTTCACCTGACTGCAATAAATGCAGTTGATAGCCAAAATACTGCTTTGCCTCAGAGGGGAAATCATCCAACGCTGATTTGCTCGCCGGATACCAAAAAAGATCCTTCACGCGATCTCCAGATATTGTATAAAATGTTATACAGGAATATGCGATTAAAAAGCAACATATAGTTCAGGCGAACCAAACCAACGCTGATCTACAAGCGAACCCGCAATCTCCGTGCAGTGCAGTTATTGCTCGGTCATACTATGCTGGAAAGTACTGTGCGCTATCTTGGCGTTGAGGTAGACGATGCTTTGGAAATCGCAGAGCAAACTGAGATATGAACGAATCAGCGCCCCTGGAGCTTCCGGGGGTGCTTCAACGACCAACGGAGGAAGGGCACAGCCCGAGCCGGTGAAATTCAGGTTCTGACAGAACAAGATAATTTGATTAGCAGGGTGTAGCACAATGTGCTACCTTCTCGCCATGAGTAGAGAGATTAGCCAGAGAGAACTTCGCAATGAAAGCGCTGAGGTACTTCGAGCGGTAAAAAGCGGAGAGTGTATTACTGTCACTAGTAACGGCGTTCCTGTAGCTGAGCTGGTGCCACTTCGTCGTGGGCGATTCGTCGAAGCACAGATTGCCCTTGAGGCTTTTGCAGACGCTCCTGGAATAGATCTGAAAGCACTTCGGGACGATCTGGATTTAATTGCAGACCCGGATTTTCTGCCCCGTGGCTGATTCTCATAATGATGGATTACTCGATACTTCGGTAGTTATAGATTTAGGCGTATTGTCGCGGGACAAGCTACCGGAACGACTGGCCATCAGTGCTGTTACACTTGCCGAACTGGCAGCTGGACCGGCAGCAGCCAGGGACCCGGAAGTACGGGCACGACGCCAAGAGCAACTCCAACGTACCGAAGCCACGTTCAATCCACTACCTTTAGATGTGAGTGTCGCACGGGCGTACGGACGTATTGTAGGCGCAGTAGTCGCTGCTAAGCGGAAACATAGAGGTGCACGGTCCCCTGACCTGTTGATAGCAGCAACCGCGCTCGCAAACCAATTACCACTGTACACCAGAAACCCTGATGACTTTGCCGGTCTGGAATCGCTTATCGATATTGTGGCAATTTGAACAATACAACTAACAGCAGAGGATAGTTGGCATTGGCAGTTCTCGGTCACTGACCGGTCAAAACCAGCCATTCGCCAATTCGTCATATTGCTGGATTCCTGATCCAACGATACAGCAAGTGTGTCCCACATCGCTGATTTGGCGACATCATGGGACCATGTTACTGTAATAAACTGACAAATTATATATAAATCAATTAGTTAAATAGGCATGGTCCCTCATTAACATTGTGGGACACCTGGCACACCAGAGGCAGTACGGCTTGATTTTTGATGCTTTACAGCCGATATTAACGTTAATTGTAACGGTACGCGGTTCATGGCAAACGAGAAAAACAAACAAGGAAAGACCAACTCGCACGGCGTGACGGCACCGGTACGCCCGCGAAAAGTAGCCAGTGGTACTTCCCGGGAAGGCCAAATCAAACGTCTCGCTGCCAAGCATAAGACCGCATTCTCACTGCTTGCTAAACGATAGCCCCGACTTCGCCTGGCTGTCAGCAGATGATGTCCGGCAATTTCACGACTCTATTCTTGAGCCCAACCAGTTAACCGGCGAAGATTCATCGCTGCCAATCGAATCAGCATTAGCTCGTGTTGAAAACCAGGTTAACTACGGGCAAATAGAGCCCGATACACTACAAATTGCAGCGACCTATGCGGTCGTGATCTCGCGAGCCCATTCGTTCAATGATGGGAATAAAAGAACAGCATTGATGTCGATGCTGGCATTTCTAGACGATCATGGGTTTAGCCTGGAGATTGATGACTACCTGCTCGCCGAAAAAATGGAAGCATGTGCTGGTGGCAAGATCAATGACGATGACCTCTGGAATTTTATCTTTGAATATCTCAAGGAACGTGAGCAAGAAGATTTAACCTGCGAGAGCTGTGGTGTGGAGCCTGTCGAACACCCCGATACATCCCTTTGTATTGGGTGTGAAACCCTACAAAGCCAGATGGATCGTAACGATTGACATAAGCCCAAACAATCGGGTGCGCGTAATAGACGCCTTCGTTGATGAGTTAGATTTGCGTCGAATTGGCTTCAAGCGCGTTGAACCGAGCGACACAGGTCGTCCTGGCTATCGACCTTCAACTCTACTGAAGCTATACCTATACGGATACGCAAACAAAATCCAATCAAGTCGGCGGTTGGAACAAGAAACACACCGGAATGTGGAGGTAATGTGGCTGCTGGGGAGGCTACAGCCAGACTTTAAAACCATCGCAGATTTTCGTAAAGATAATGGAGAAGGTATTCAACAAGCGTGTAGAGAACTTGTCGAGACCTGCAGATTGCTTGGCATGCTCAGTGACTCAATGATTGCCATTGATGGCAGCAAGTTCAAAGCGGTGAATAACAAGAAAAAGAACGACTCCCAAGGCAGTATGAAACGTCGCATTGCCCGAGTAGAGAAACATATAGCAGACTATATGGCACTACTCGATGCAAAAGACAGGGATGAAGTTGTTTCAGATGAACGAGATATTCCTGAGCTACAGGAAAAGCTTGAATCGCTCAACGCACATCTAAAAAACCTCAAGCAACGTGAGGAAGAAGTAAAGGCTCAACCTGAGAAACAGATATCAGAAACTGATCCAGACTCAAGGTTAATGAAGTCGCAACGTAAGGCTTCGACGAGACCTTTTACACTTATTGGCCCTTCTCCTTGATAAAGATCTTCTCACAGTCCGAATTGATGAATTTCTAAGTGTTAAGAGCATAGTGGTTTGATTAGAAACAACTCCACGGAGGTATCTGGGGATATCTACCGGGTTCACAAAAACCCTTACAGGATTGCACTACCGCAGTGCGAGGCTGACAACTGCTGACTGGTGGATCATTGGTATGGCAACCACCATTGAAATTTTAATTGTCATGACATATAATTGGTTACGACCTAACATTTGTTGCGAGTTAACCAATGCGTTCGATTCTATCAGCACTGCTTTTTACTGCTTGCGCCATGCCTGTGGCTCAGGCACAGACGACCCCGGTCATCAACCCGGAGACGGGAGGACAAGTCAATCTGACTCGCGCCTACTGGGACGCCAATGTGGATATAGCCAGCCGTTCGTTGACGTGCGAGTGGCATACCTTCGACACAGGTTCCGGTCTATTCCGGCAGCAGGGTGATCCCTTGTCGTTCGAGCACAATCCGTTGGTCACAGGTACACCGTCTTTTGGTAGTGTCCTGGTTAACGACAACGAAGTCTCGACCAACCGGATCTGGCTATACGATCATCCGAGAGCATGGACTGTGTCCGAAGGTGTATATGATGGGCCCATGCCACTGCGTCTGTCTGAATACGTTGAGGTGATCGCCTATAACTCATCAGTAAACAACGCGGTTCGAGTCTGGCACGACAGCTTCGGCACGTTTATATGTTTTGACCTGAGCGGCAATCCATTGCTGCCCTCAGGTGCACCGGGCGGTGGCAACACAGCACTGGTGACACCATCGACGTTTACTTTCGAATTTCCGGAAACACCTGCACCGGGGACTACTATCCCCGAACTGTATTCGCTCAGTACCGGAAATAAAATCGATCTGGTTCGCGGCGAATGGAACTACGCAGACATTGCGAACAAGCGAATCTCATGTTCTGCGTTTGGCTGGGATGGAGAGGCTTATGTAGCGCAACCGGACTCGGCTGTGAGCGTCTATCTGCCGTACACCGGCGGTGATAGCGTGGTAGTCAGTAGCAGAGGGCAGGATATTCCAAATTGGTTGATCGACGATATGTCAGTCAACGATGTAGGTTTAACCAGGGGAAGGCTGAATCTTAATTTTATGGAACTGACCGGCGAGGGTTATCGTCTGTGGGGTGATCGCAACACAGACTACTACAACTGCACCGCCACTTTGCTACGCGATGCCGACGCCACTGGGCCGACAACATTTGAACGTATTACATTATCACCGGTATCAACCATACCGTATGCGACATCTGACGCATGTGACTACAGTGATGCGGCTTTGCATGGCGGGTGGGGCTGGAATCCTGCCACACGCACATCGTGTCCACCGTTGACCGAAGTTCGCGACGACTGCGACTACAGCAATGCGTCATCAAACAGCGGCTGGGGTTGGAATAACACCACCATGGAATCGTGCCCTCCACTTGAGCCCGTGGAATCGGAATGTATAGACACCGACGGTGATGGATGGGGCTGGAACGGTACAAGCAGTTGCAGAATTTCTACCACCGAGTGCGTTGACAGTGATGGCGACGGATGGGGTTGGGATGGCACACAAAGTTGTCGTTTGTAGTCACCTGAGGCACTACACATTCGTTTGACATTACACTCATTTGGGAGAATCCCGACATCGTTTGCTTCGGGAAGAGGGGTAGTGCATCCCCTCTTCCAACACAAAAAACGTGTTGGATTCTCGCGTCAGGAGGATGACGATCATTCTCGTTTCAGATATCAGCTAAATTGCGTTGCCCGTGTCGCTCTCCCCCTGGAGAGTCCGAGCGTTGTTTGCTTTGGGAGTGGGACTATTGCCAGATATATCCTCTGCAGCGCGGGCAGCCTGCATTATTAGGTTGGTCGGCTAGAGCTATTAACGAGGTACCATCGTACGCAATGAATTACCCGGAAAATACAGCGAGGATCGTATTGATGGGTACCAGTTGGCGAGATTGGCCTATCCTCAGTTTCAAAATAGCCCTACTACAGGACTGCCAATGGATTTTGTATGTCAACTCTGGGGCGTACCGAATTCTTGCGGTTGTATCTACGTCTTCTAGTGCAGGGAGTCAAAGATGGCGTGTTACCTTTAACAAGGCACATAGAGACTCAAGCGGGCGTCAATCTTTGATTGAATGTCCGCTTCCCTATTGTTTTGTTAACGACCTATAGCTGGTCTGCATGAGCGCTGACCGGCAACAAAGGGCACTCCTCCGTCTGTCGAACGGACAATAGGCCGCAGGCAGATCCTACGCTAGGGTTGAAAAGTCAATTCAGCAGCAGTCGGCCAATAGCAGCCAAAACGGAGTCAGTGCCGATGTGTCCGCCTCCTGAGGGCACCCGATTAGTTGATTGACAAGTTCTTGATTTTTCGAGATTCTGCGTTTTCAGGCGGCACAATATCGCCGCATAAGTAGACACGTTGTTAGGCAACATTTGTATCGATATCGTTGGAGAACCGAGCAATGAAAGTCGATTCGGCGAACATTAATGGCCAGTCCATCGAATTTATTCGGCAAGGTAGCGGGGAACCCTTAATTCTGATTCACGGGTCGGTTTCGGATGCAAGAACTTGGCAAAAGCACATCGATATACTATCCGACTCATTTGACGTTATAGCACCGTCTCTCACCTACTTCGGTACTCTGCCATGGCCAGATGATGGGAGTGAGTTTGGTACACAACGACATGCTACCGATGTATTGAATCTGATTAGATATTTGGAAGTTTCAGATGTGACATGTGTTGGCTGGTCTTATGGTGGTAACGTAGCTGTACACGCAGGTATTCTTGAGCCCGACTCGTTTAGTAAGTTGTTCCTTTATGAGCCCGCGCTTGGCAGTCTGATAGCCGACGAATCAAAGAAAGAGTCTGCAGTAGCTGATAGATCCGCTATGTTTGCGCATACTGCCAAAATATTGGAAACCGATAAACCAATTAACGCGCTAGAGACATTTATCGACGACGCGGCTGGCAGCAAGGGCAGCTTTGCTTCAATGCCGCAATACGTTCAGGACGTCAATCGTGAAAACGCAGAAACACTTCGACTTTTGCTGGGTCTAACACCAGCGGCCTTATCACTTGAAAACTTTCAACTATCCACACTGATTTTTTGCGGGATGAATACGCGTGAATTTTACCGGATCACCGCAGAAGAGCTTAGTCGGCAGTGCATGGCTATAGATCTCAAGTTGATTCCCGATGCCAACCACTTATGGCCGGTGAACAATGTAAAAGGTTTTTGCGACGAATTAACCAGTCTGGTTTAGTCGTCATTTCAGTGGCAAAGCCAAGGTTGATTAGCTATAACGAATTAACAAATACATCAATTACTCGTACAGCGTTTTCCTCAGAGATGTAAACATCGAGCCTCTCGGGAAATAGGGTTTCCTGTTGTCGGTCAACACCCTGAATAAATCCGCTCATGGACCATTTCCAGTATTTGATGCCTCGCTAGTTTACTGGAAAGTTTTCACACAGTCCCGGCACGCACCGGAATTAGCTAGTTCGCCGGAAGCTCGAACATGAGTTACCAGCTATATGTGTGCTGTGATTTCAGCAACAGGGGGCGAATCACATCAATGTAGTTACCAACTCTTTTGAGTCGCTTGCTGTATTTGCGCTGGAGAAAGAGTGGGCTTGCTAGCGGCGATAGTTACCAACTTTATTAACCGACTACAATTTTTCGACAGATACACTGACCGGCTCTGCACACGCGTTTTCTTGTCGGTGACGCTTGCAGGCGTACGCCACAAAACTAAACCTGTATTGTCGCAAGACCAACTAATTCAATTTTTTATATTCGCTCAGAACTAAACGACAGCCCGTTCGCTTAATGACTGCGCCACATCTACCGAGAGTTAAATCTGCAGCTTGATGACTCATAAAGCTTCACGAGCGTAAGAAAAGGTACGGGTTTAAAAGCGTTCTGTTAAACCAGATCGGCGTACGTATCGCAGAAATGAAAACCGATAAAACACTGGCCATAACCACTGCCTATAATTGCCAACCGGGGACGATTTCAGCAATCAGAAGTCATGAGTTGGGCCAGCAATACCCTAGCCCGGTTTATTCATGAAAATGACTGCATCCCGCTTGATCCTTGATTCCACAGCGAATTTTTTCTCTTGCAAATATCAGTAAGTATTCGACGCGAGAAGAAAATACCCTGTGAAACCAATGCTCTGCGCGCTATGCT
>CALLLW010000048.1 GCA_938007995.1 uncultured Granulosicoccaceae bacterium
AAGACGCTATTTCCATCGCTGGTCACCACAATCCCACGCGCCAACTGTCCCGCTGCTGCCGAGTTTTCCACGTTCATGATGAAACCGGAATCAACGGCGCCTGTATTGGCATCGACTGCTGCAAAGCCAGCATGGAATTCACCGCCAACCAGGACGAAATCGCCAGCAAGGTAGACATCCTCGTTTGTCACCGCCAAATCGCGAACAACTGCGCTGGCAGAAGCTTGAAAACTGGTGTCGCGATTGCCAAATGCGTCGAGCTTGACTACTCGATCAACGAAAGAACCGTCCCACGTTACAAACCGGCCGCCTGCATAGAGCGCATCGCCAGCTGGATTGACTTCCAGCGCCCATACGTCGTTGTTAACCACTGGCCGGAAGTTCTCATCCAAAAGGCCTGTGTTGATGTTGTACGCAAAGACGTAGGGTTGGGTGATCGTGGTGCCATCAGGCCGTTGCACCTGCTGGAAGTCACCGCCCACAAAGATCCGGTCACCTATTAATGCATGAGCACGGACCGCTCCGTCAAGGACGACTGGCACATCGCGTCGCGGATCCTCCCCGACCAGCTGTCCATGGTCGGCCGCCCCGGCAGGGGCGGGCCCCATAAAAGAGGCGGCGAACAGCGCCAGAGCTGTAACGCAACCGCCGAGGATATGCTTTTTCCACAAAAACTTCATCTGTTTATTCTCCGGAGAACTAGCTTCGTTTCTGCTGGCAGAACCAACGCCGCAGAAGATGCCGACGGAGTCTTGCAGACCACAGTTAGCACCTGCTGTGACACAATCGACATTCCCAACAAAAGTAGGATCATCGCTTGGCTCTGGCTGCGGTTATAGCTCTGGTGTACCGAACACCTCAACCTCCGCCAGCGAGAGTGTTCCCGCGCCGTTAAAACGAACCATGACCTATCGGCCGGTTGTATTTACGCCCGTGAACGTCTGTACCAAAGTGCCGCCATTCAAGGTGCCAATAGCTGTAAAATCTGCCGGATCGTTACTCTCCAAATTGCCCACATAAACCACCGCACCATTGAGTCGATCAGAGCAACAGTTGTTTGTGCGGTTGAAGACATTTATCTGACTAACATTATGCGTAGCACCAAGATCAACCCGCCACCAGGAGTTGTTTGCATGGCTGCTGTGGGTGACTGAGCCGCCACCATATCTTCCATCTGTATTGCCATCTACTGCCCGGGTTGCAACGCCTCCAAATGCGGTACTGGACTGTGCTACCGGCTGGTTTAAGGCAACATTCGTTGCTGCCGCTGCTACCTCAGCCTCTGCTGCTGCCTCAGCTTCTGCTGCCGCCGCATCAACGATGGTGATAGTTGCCGGGCTAGAAGATGAAAGCGGCTGGTGTACAGGCAAGATCAGTCACCACACCATCTGGCCGTGAACGAATCACATACGAATAGGGCACGCCCGGCACCGCAGAGGTATCTTCGTAGGTACCCGCACCCGCCAATCCACTACCAATCCACCGGTTGTTGCGCCGAAATTGCACATTAGACACATCCGTAAAGCCCGAATAAGACAACACCGGCTCATTGTTATCATTCAACGAAACCAAACAGCTCGTCTCAACGGGAACTGGGGGCTCTGGTGGAGTCTCTGCATCGATAGTGATAGTTGCCGGGCTACAGGTAACATCAGTCAACACACCACCTGGTCGTGAACGAACCACATACGAATAGGGCACGCCCGGCACCGCAGAGGTATCTTCGTAGGTACCCGCACCCGCCAATCCACTACCAATCCACCCGTTGTTGCGCCGAAATTGCACATTGGACACATCCGTAAAGCCCGAATAAGACAACACCGGCACATTGTTATCATTCAATGAAACCGAACAACTCGTCTCAACGGGAACTGGGGGCTCTGGAATCACCGCCGCCGCCGCCGCTGCCGCCTCTACTGCCGCTGCAGCCGCTAACTCTGCCGCAGCCGCCGCTTCTGCCGCTGCCTCTTCTGCCACTGTTGTCGCAGCTGTCTCTGCAGCTTCTGCTGCCGCTACTGCCTCTGCTGCCGCTAACTCTGCTGCCACTCCCGCTGTTTCTGACTCTGCAGCCGCAACTTCTGCAGCCGCTGTTATTTCTGTTACTTCCGTTGCCGCTACGGCCTGTGCCGCTGCTGTTTCTGCTGCTTGTGCTGCCGCTACAGCCTCTGCTGCCGCTGCCTCTGCTGCCTCTGCTGCCGCTACCGCTTCTGCTGCTGCCTCTGCCGCTTCTGCTGCCGTTACAGCAGATTCAGCTGCTGCCTCTGCGGCCGCCGCTGCCACTGTTGTCGCAGCTGTCTCTGCAGCCTCTGCTGCCGCCACTGCCTCGGCTGCCGCTAACTCTGCTGCCACTGCCGCTGCTTCTGCCTCTGCTGTCGCAACTTCTGCAGCCTCTGTTACTTCTGTTAATTCTGTTGCCGTTACACCTACTGCCGCCGCAGCTTTCGCTGCTTCTGCCGCAGCCACAGCCTCTGCTTCTGCCGCCGCTGCTGCCTCTGCCGCCGCTGCCGCTGCCGCATCAACGATGGTAATAGTTGCCGGACTACAGGCAACATCAGTCAACACGCCACCCGGACGTGAACGAACCTCATACGAATAGGCCACGCCAGGCACCGCAGTGGTATCTTCGTAGGTGCCCGTACCCGCCGCACTAAGATCAATGAAAGTGCCGTTGCGGCGAATGCTTACAGTAGACACATTTGTGAAGTCCGAATACGACACCATCGGCACATTGTTAATCACCTCAACAACACAAGCCGCCACAACGGGAGCAGGAGCAGCCGGTGTGAATCCACCGAAGTCAAAGAATCCTGAGCGGCCGGTCAGGATTTGGTTATAGCGATCATTGTCCATGCCGGCAAGAAGACCACGATCAATAAGGGTTAGGTCGAATGTACCAACATCGGCATTGCTACCAGGGTCCCACGCAAGTGCCCTCCCGTTCGACGGGTCCAATGCGGCCAGCTGCGTTCGGAAAACTGCATGGTTCGGGAAAATCACGCTCGGGTTTACCGGGTCGTTCGGATCGTTGATGTTGCACCGGTTAGCGGTCCCTTCAGCAGGACCGGCGATTCGCTCATGGGTTTGACTACTTTCAGGATCAGCTTCGTTCAGTGGCGCTGCACAAAAGTGCCCTCCAACGTAGACAGCGGTATCGCTTACAGCAAGAGCGAAGATGCTCGAGTACATCCGAGCGGACCAGTCGAATCCAATAACGCCTGTGCCGTCCGTTGGATAACGCAGAACCGAATCGCAGTTCGGCGGGTTATCTGCACCCTGACCACCTATAACAATGAAAGAATCGTCCGGCGAGATTGCAATGTCCCGCAGGCTGTTGAGGCAGCTTCTGAAACGCGTCTGGCCCGACCAGTCGACCCGCCAATCCGCGAGCCCGGCGTTGTCCTCCGAAGTGTCAATCTTTACAAGGGCCTCACGAGGATTTCCATTGATACTGGTACCGTAGTGCAATCCAAAGACGCTATTTCCATCGCTGGTCACCACAATCCCCCGGGCCAACTGTCCTGCGGATGCCGAATTCTCCACGTTAAACTCGAAGCCGGAATCAACTGCACCTGTATTGGCATCGACTGCTGCAAAGCCGGCACGGAATTCACCGCCAACCAGGAAGAAATCGCCTGCAAGATAGACATCGTCATTTGTCACCGCCATATCGCGAACGATTGCGCTGGCAGAAGCTTGAAAACTGATGTCACGATTGCCAAACGCGTCAAGCTTGACTACTCGATCAACGAAAGAATCGTCCCACGTTACAAATCGACCGCCTGCATAGAGCGCATCGCCACGTGGGTTGACCTCCAGCGCCCATACGCCATTGTTAACTGCTGGCCGGAAGTTCTCATCCAGAAGGCCCGTGTTGATGTTGTACGCAAAAATGTTCGGTTGGTCGATAATGGTGCCGTCTGCCCGTTGCACCTGCTGGAATTGACCGCCCACAAAGATACGGTCACCTATTTGTGCATGGGCACGGACCTCTCCTTCAAGGACGACCGGTACATCGCGTCGCGGTGACTCACCGACCAGCTGTCCATGGTCGGCCGCCCCGACAGGAGCGACCCCCATAAAAAAAGCAGCAAATAGCGCCATAACTGTAACGAAATTACTGACTAAGTGCTTTTTCCTCAAAAAGTTCATCTGCTTCTTTTACCTCAGGGTTAATTTCACCTGTGCTAGTCGAACCGCAGCGGTGAGAATGAATGGCACAATTGTGCAACACCACAGCTACTACCTACTGCTACGCAGTCGACACTCCGAACAAAAAAAGAGGGGAAAGTTATGCATTTATGCTAGTGATTAGGACAACGTCACAGGTGTTACACATTTGAACAGTCTTGTAGACACATTAGAGCCATCCACTGTTTAAACCACCAGATGATCGTGGTTATCCATGTGCATCCAAGTTTTGCCAATGTATGTTAGAGCTCTCAAACACCGACCTGAAGACCTCCAGTCACATCTCCCGATCCTTTTTGTCATGATATTTCGCCTCACTTCGACAAATATTACTGCTGCTTAGCGGACGAAATTCAAAGTAAAGAATCCGACACAAGATCCGATACAAGAAGGGATTCTCACTTGCGATAAGCCATTTTTAATGGGTCGACGCTAAGTATTTAACTTCGCTATTTCAATAGAATTTTCTCGATGTCTAATTTAGCATTCCACTGTGTGATGTCGATTCAACGGGCCGAACATCCACAGGAGTGCACGGCATGAATATGGGAAGCCAGATACGGTCTGACCCGTCTCTAACAGGAGACTCGATAAACGATAACCATTCCGATCTACTCAATCTATGGAATGCAGTTCGGCGGCATCTGCCTCACATTCTACTGTTTATCTTTTCGAGCCTCATCGTAACCTGGCTCGTGGTTTCCAAAATTAATCCCGTTTACCGAGCCACGGCTTTGATATCTATCGAGAGAGAAAGCGTACCTTTCACTCCTGAAGGTGCTCGTTCTACTACCGGCGCAGCAAGGCAAGAGTACCGCTCTACACAAGTTGAAATTCTTCGCTCCAGAAGCCTGATCGAAAATGTTGTGAAAACTCTCGATCTTTCATCGCACAAAGCGCTTAACAGCCGTCAGCCAGGTTGGCAGCAACTTCTTACTTATTGGGGTGATAAGTATCTGGGGAACACAGAAGCTACTGTTTACGAGGAGCAGTATGCAGTAGAGGATGTAGTTAACTCGGTCGCTAACGCTCTACAGGTAGAGACAATTGCCAACACAAACCTTATTTCTGTTGGCTTTAACTCTCAAGATTTAAACCTGACTGCTCGCGTAGCCAACGCGTTTGTCGAAGAATACCTGTCTGGGGTAAATGAGTTTCGCCAACAAGCAGCTAATATGGCTATAGATCAATTTGAGGATAATTTGATCGCGCTTCAAAATGAAATTTCGGCATCAGAGCAAAACTTACAAGACTATCGAGAGCGCAACGATCTTCTGGATTCCGAGAGCTCCATTGGTTTGACGGAGAGAAACTTGATCGAGCTCAACCAGCAGCTTGCGCAGATAAAGGGCGAGCTAGCTGTGTACCAAACGAGTTATGAACAAATTAGCTTATTGGGTGGCGTAGGTTCCCGCCAATATGAATCCATACCGTTGGTTCAAAGAGACCGTGTCGCATCGCAACTTATTGTCGAGATGGAGCAGATTCAAAAAGAGATTCAACAACTAGGAGAGCGATATGGCCCTAAGCATCCAACAATGGTTGATGCTAACAGCAGATTGAATTCAACCAGGGAAAGCCTGGACAGACAAATTGCGAGAATCGAAGACGCTGCTCGCAAGCAGTTTGAAATAACATCATCAGCCGAGAAACTTTTGCAAAGAGAAATCGCCTCTCGTCGGGCGAGTGCTCAGGTCACTAGTCGAAAGCAATTCAGGTTACGTGAACTCGAGCGGGAAGTGGCAACTAATCAAAGTTTATATGACGATGTTTTGGAGCAAAGAAAAGGCTTGGAACAATATGTTTCAGATGCCTCTGTTCGGATAATACAAAGAGCAACGGCACCTAGAGAACCGTACAGTCCTAAAAAGAAATTATTTCTGGCAATCGCACTTTGCCTCAGTGCAACCATCGGTATCGTTTTGGCGCTCATAGCGGATTCATTCGACAAAAGCATCCGTACTCCAAGAAAACTATCGGAAAAGCTGGGCGTTTCTGTGCTCGGTTGCATTCCTGTAGAACCATTGCTGACCAAACGTGGATCATTTAAGCCGCTTCAAGAGTTCGAAGGTAGTAGCGGCTACACAGAATCTATCCGCTCCCTTTCCACTAGTCTGATCTCTCACTCACACGGCTCAAGCGCTGGCAACAGCTACTTGATCGCTTCTGCACTACCTGGTGAAGGGAAATCTAATACATCGTTACAATTGGCCCACGCCTTATCTTTGATTGATGATACTGTGCTGGTTGACCTTGATCTGAGAAAAAGATCTTTATCAGACAATATGTCGCGACAAACTAGGGCTGGTTTGTGTGACGTTTACCATCGAAGATCGAGCCTACGTGATGCAATAGACGTCGACGAAAACCGAAGCTTTGATTTTATCAGTGCGGGGGAAGGGGTTGATTCCGAAATGGCCTATAAAATGGCGAACGACAGACGATGGGTAAGCAACTGCCTTAAAGTTCTAGAACAGAGTTACCGATTTGTGATCGTGGATGGTGCACCACTGCAAATGGTTAATGATTCGTTCTCTATCGCCCCGTCCGCTTCTGGTGTGATTTTTTTAGTCAAAGCCGGCAGCACTCCACTCGAGCTAGTTGAAGATTGTATCGAGCGTCTGAGGCTCACCGGATGCAATCTATTGGGAGTGGTACTCAATCATCACGATCCAAAAGAAAGCGGCTACGGCTACGGCTACGGCTCTCCCGGAAACAGATATATGAGCGCTCAAGCAGCATAATAGAAGTGGTCAGTTCCTGGTTAATATTGTCATAAACATGTTTACTGATTTATGAATTATTGAACACACTACCAACTCGGGCAAGTCAACCATGGAAGGATAATGATTGCCCATCATTGGATTTATTTTTTAGACCTTACGATATGCTAAAATACGTTATTACCGGAGCAGTTCTAAGCGCTGCATTCTTATGGTCATATGCTTCTGATGACCGAATAATAAGCTTTATCGAAAAAGACCTTACTACGCAACTTAATTCAGTGGCGCCTAAGACTCCCAACGACTTTTTTGACTACATCGTTGCAGGTCGAGATGTGATTGTACAAATACGTGAATTTGGCAGGGAAGATGAAATCGATTCTTTGCAGCAAAAAATTGCAAGCGTAGGCGGTGTAGATAACATATTTGTAGTAGGAAGCGTTGCGAACCCGGCAACTGCTTCAGCAATCGCCGCATTGTCACGTTCAGGTGGCAACAAATTGTTTGTTGAAATGGCAGTAGCTGAGGCAGCAGCGGCAGCAGCGGCAGCAGAAGCTGAAGCAGTGGCGGCAGCAGAAGCTGAGGCAGCGGCAGCGGCAGAAGCTAAGGCAGCAGAAGTTGAGGCAGCAGTTCAGTGTAATCTACAATTAAAAGTAGCACTTGCAGGTTCAACTGTCTCTTTTAAACCCGATTCTGATCAGCTGAACCCAAAATCGATCCAATTATTGGATCAAATTAGCAAAACCGTGGAATTATGTACCAATAATGTTCTCGCAGTTGGAGGGCACACGGACAGTCTAGGGACGAGTAACTTTAACTTACAATTAAGCCAACGAAGAGCGAATGCGGTAAAGTCCAGATTGGTACTTAATGGGGTTGATGCATCCGCCATAGAAGCTGTCGGGTTTGGTGAGTCAAGCCCCATCGCCAGCAATGAGACCGAGAAAGGTAGAGCAGAAAACCGACGTATTGAGTTTATCTTCCTTCCCACTCAGGTTCGCGCTCCCTCCGCTACGGAATTGTCACCAGAACAGCGGTGAAAATACGGTCATGTGTTTCTTGCTTCGTTCACAGGTCGGGATTTCCTGGTGACCAAATAACCGAATCTTTTTAAATTTTCGCGATAGAAACGTCGGTTGCCCGGCACTTCTCGCAACAAAACCCAGCGTGCGCTACCAACAGGGGCTGCACACTTGTATCAAATGATCCAATACCGTCGGTACTTTCAGAATTTGTTTACCACCTGCCTTTGGGTACGATACCGGTCGAACCGCTGTGGTCGATACTTTCATTTGAGCAGCACTCCTGTATGCACGGCCCGTGCTCTCGACAAAACGGCATCAGCTCTTCGGCATCACGATCTTGGCTTTACCTGAAGAAGGGGTATTCGCACGATAGTGTGCGACGACGTCTACTTTTGTACTGGTCGCGTGTGAGAAAAATTTCTTTGCCGTTGATTCGACGGCCACAAAGGCCGTTATCGTTGGCAGGTTCATATCGGCTATCTCGAGGTTGGGAACTCTTTATTTCCTGCCTTGATAGAGCACAGATACTTTGGTCCCCCTGAATCTGACTTTGAGCATTACGTAGTCACATTTGCATTGATTGGGGTACAAACGGTTGACGGGGATAAAGGTCAACGTAACTGTATTACAACCAGTCGTGGTGTCCGATAGACGCTGAGAAAATAGATGGCGTCCCCTAGGGGATTCGAACCCCTGTTACCGCCGTGAAAGGGCGGTGTCCTAGGCCTCTAGACGAAGGGGACATATGCATTCAGGCAAGCCGCGAAATATAGATTGCATGGCTTCAGTTGTCAATAGTGTATGCGATTTTTGATGTCGGATGACAGCAGGAGCCAGAGCTGGCTCCTGCTGTAGTCTTATTGCAGGATACTACTTAGTGGATCTTAACGGTGTCGAATTTGCCGTCTACGATCTCGAGCTCTTTGTAGGTGCCGGCTGTTTCGCCAACATCATCAAGCTTTACTGTGGTGGCACCTTCGTAGTCTACGTCGCCACCTTCGGCGAGTATCTCAAGTGCTTTGGCCAGTTCACCCGGGAAGATCTTCTCACCTGGCTCGTTGGCAACAGCCATGATGTTGGCTTGAATTGATTCACGATCGGCGGAGCCGCCTTTTTGCATCGCAAGAACAATCAGTGCTGCAGCATCGTAGGATTCTGCGGTGAACGGGCCGTCGCCTTTGGCGCCAGCTTCTGTAAGCATTTCGGTCAGCTTGGCAGCGCCGTCAGACTCGTTGCCTGGCAAGGTGCCGAAGGTGCCTGTCAGGTCGCCGTCTACGTTTTCTGCGAGAGAGTCACCAATCATGCCGTCTGCAACGATGAAGCGTTCGAATGCGCCGCTATCCAGGGCTGCCTGAATGATGCCGCGACCGCCCTGATCGATATAACCGAATACCGCGAGTTCAGGTGCGCCGGAGGCTGAAAGTGCACCCACTTCGGCAGAGTAGTCACCTTTGCCGTCTTCGTGAGCGGCACTGATGGCAACTTCACCACCAAGGGCTGCGAATGCTTCACCAAATGAATCTGCCAGCCCTTTGCCGTAGTCATTGTTAGTGTAGGTAACGGCGATTTCCTTGATGTCGCGTGCAATCAGGATGTCTGCCAGAACTTGTCCCTGGCGTGCATCAGAAGGCGCGGTACGGAAGAAAAAGCCATTGTCTTCGATAGTGGTCAGGGCAGGCGAGGTTGCTGAAGGCGAGATCATCACAACGCCGTTTGGAACAGCAACGTTATTGGCCAGCGCGGTAGTCACGCCTGAGCAGTCTGCCCCCATAATTGCCGCAACATTTTCTGAAGAGATCAGACGTTCGCCAGCGGCGGTTGCAGCGGCTGCATCAACACAGGTCGAATCGGCACGCTCTACAGCGATGGTTGAGCCGTCGAGCAATTTGCCTGAATCACTGGCTTCCTTGAACGCCAGTTCAGCAGCAGCTGCCATGTCAGGGGTGAGTGATTCGATCGGGCCGGTGAAGCCAAGGATAATGCCGACTTTAATTTCATCGGCAGCGTGTGCAGTGGAGCCAATAGCTGATGCAAGCAGCGCGGCACTGGCCAGTGCGGTAAGTTTCAATTTCATTTGCGGTATTCCTCAGGATAAGGACAGTGAGAATCGATCAGGACATTTACCCGACCCGGCACTCTTTAGTGAGTGCATAAGAACATTCTTGCGGATTTTTGCGCCGACTACCAGAATTTTAACCGTGTTCGGCTCTCATAAATCGAGAGTAGTCGCGATTGGTGTAGAGGTGTCTGCGTATCCGTACGGTGCACACACCAGCCTTTCGGCGTAGCGACGCAGTTTGCAGCAATTGCCCCGGTCCGGGAGAATTAGCGCAAGCGGGTTACTGCAAGCGGGTAGCAGGAACCGGCTGATCAGACATGGCGTACGCGCTCAGGCAGCAGCCCGCCCGGGCTGAAGCGCAATACCAGTAGTAACACAAGGCCCATAAGGAAAAGCCGCAGATGCGGTGCGCTTTCGAGCAGATGCTCGCGAATCGCGTTGCCTTCCGCCATTGGTGCGGTGATTAGCTCCATCAAAAATAACGACGCAGGTTCTGCTTCAATCCAGGTAAACCATATTAAGAAGCCGCCCAATACAGCACCAAGATTGTTACCGCTGCCGCCTACAATCACCATGACCCAGATCAAAAAGGTATAGCGCAAGGGTTGATAGCTGGCCGGTGTAAATTGACCGTCCAGTGTGGTCAGCATGGCGCCGGCAATACCCAGCACAGCACACCCCAGAACAAATACCTGCAGGTGCCTGCCGGTAACGTCTTTACCCATGGCATTCGCTGCTTCTTCGTTGTCTCTGATGGCACGCATCATTCGCCCCCACGGCGAATTCAGTGCCCGCGTACAGAACCATAAAATAATAAGCAGCACCACCGTAAACAGCACCGAGTAACTGAGCTTGACGAAGATACTCGATGATTCAATGACGAGCTGTTGCAGTGCCGCCTGTTTGGCAGCCGGGTCTGTGAGTGCGGCCAGTTTGCTGGCAGAGATCTTTTCAACCAGATCAATAAACCACTGCGAGTTTTGCAGGTTGTATTCGTAGGGTACCGGTCGTTTTAAGCCGGATACGTTCTTCACACCACGCGCCAGCCAGTCTTCATTTTTTATTATGGCAATAACAATCTCGGAGATGCCGAGTGTGGCAATGGCAAGATAGTCTGCACGTAAGCCGAGTGACACTTTACCGATAATCCATGCCACTGCTGCTGCAAACAATCCGCCGATCAGCCAGGCCAGAACAATCGGCATACCAAGCCCGCCCAGATAACCGGTTTTTGCAGGGTTAACGGCTTCAATTGCTTCTACGCCCGGACTATAAAACTTACGCAATAGGTATAGAGATGCGATGACGATGATTGCGGTAATTAATTTGCGCAGTGCACCGCCCGGCAGGCTTTTACGCAGCACATAAATTAAAGCGACTGTTGCGGCGATGATTAATACTGCCAATCCCATGTTGAGCCCGCCTGCAGCCCATGCCTCTGGTACAGGTGCGACTGAAATTAAAACGGCGGCAAGACCACCGAGTGCGGTGAATGCCATCACACCTGCATTAAACAACCCTGCATAACCCCACTGGATATTTACACCAAGTGACATCACCGCAGAAATCAAACAAAGGTTTAAGATGGCGAGTGCGAGGTTCCATGATTGTCCGAACCCGACGGCCAGCAGCATCGCTGCCATAAAAGTAAATGCCAGTGTGGCGCGTAGTCCGTGGTTCATATGACTTTACCTTTCACAATCCCCGTTGGCCTGACTAGCAGAACCACCACCAGAATAATGAACGATACGGCAAACTTGTAATCGGTCGAGAGCAATTGCACCAGACTATCCGGCTCTGAGCCTTCCGGTAGCAGGTAACGAAAGAATTTTTTATAGGCGTAAGTGACGGCAAGCTCAGAGAACGCAATGATGTAGCCGCCAAGGATTGCACCTACCGGTTGGCCGATGCCTCCAACAATGGCAGCTGCAAATATGGGTAACAGCATTTGAAAGTAGGTAAATGGCTTAAAGCTTTTATCAAGCCCGTAAAGTACCCCGGCAATGGTCGCCAGTGCTGCGGTAATAAGCCAGGTGATCAGTACGATTCTGTCGGGGTTAACACCGGATAACAATGCCAGATCTTCATTATCTGAAAATGCCCGCATGGCTTTGCCGGTTTTTGAGCGATTTAAAAACCAGAACAATGCCACCACCACAACAACCGTAACGACTATTGTAATTACGGAGCTGGTTTTGATGGCGATACCTTCGTTTAATCCGGTTGCTTCTTTAAAGTCTCGTGCTCTAACCAGAAACTTTTGGCCATCGGAGAATCGCTGATCATCAGGGCCAATAATAAATCGCACGATTGCGTTGGTCATGAACATCACGCCAACCGAAACTATAGCCAGCATGACTGGCGGGCTTTTTTGCTTACGATAGTAACGATAGACGTATTTATCGAACAACAGCACCAGCAGTGAAGTAGCAAGTATTGCAACGGGAAGTGCAAGCAGGGCAGTGGGTAACGGACCAAGGCTCACGCCCAGTGACTGTAGCCACCAGGTAACCAGTACCGCAACCATGGCACCGAATGCCATGGTATCGCCATGTGCAAAGTTGGCAAATCGCAAAATGCCAAATAGCAGCGTGACACCCAGTGCACCGAGCGCCAGTTGTGATCCGTAAGAAAGCGCAGGCATAAAAACAAAATTGCCAAACAACACCAGTGCGTTGAGTATGTCAGTGGTTTCAGGCATATCGACCATTGCTGCTTGTATAATTTGTCACAGGGGATTCCGCCTTAGCCACCAAGAAAAGACTTACGCACTTCTGCATCAGCAAGCAGCTCGCTGCCAGTGCCGGTATGGCGGTTTTCGCCGGTAACCAATACATAGGCTTTATCGGCAATGTTCAGTGCTTGTCTGGCGTTTTGCTCGACCATAAGCACGGCGACACCAGTGCGTTTTACTTCGATAATTCGATCAAACAATTCATCCATGACGATCGGTGATACGCCTGCAGTCGGTTCATCCAGCATGAGTACAGCAGGTTCAGTCATCATGGCCCGGCCAACTGCAACCTGTTGCCGTTGGCCACCGGAGAGCTCGCCGGCTGCTTGCCTGCGTTTTTCTGCAAGTATCGGGAACAGTTCATAGATTTGCTGAATGGTTTGATCGATGCCGCTGTCCCGCAAATAACCACCCATCTGCAGATTTTCTTCGACTGTCATGGTGGTGAAGATGTTGTTGGTTTGTGGAACAAACGCAATGCCCTCAGCCACTCTGTCTTGCGGTGTTAGCTGGGTGATGTCTTTGTCGTTGTATACCACACGGCCTTCGCGTAGCTGTAGCATGCCGAGCATGGCTTTCATGGCAGTGGATTTTCCCGCGCCATTAGGGCCAACGATCACTGCGATTTCACCACGGTCAACACCGACGGTGCAGCTGTGCAGTATATCTGCGCCGCCGTAGCCGCCAGTCATGTTTTCACCGACTAAAATCGTCATGCGGATTCCTGGTCTTTATTCTTCAGGCCGCGACCCAGATAAGCTTCAATGACTTCCTCGTTGTTTTTTACTTCATCTGCCGTGCCTTCGGCGAGTACAGTGCCCTCTGCCATAACAATAACGGGATCGCATAGCCGACTGATGAAATCCATATCGTGCTCGATCATACAAAAAGTGTAACCACGTTCCTGATTCAGCTTTAAGATTGCATCACCAACCTCACCCAGCAGGGTGCGGTTAACGCCGGCGCCGACTTCATCGAGTAGTACCACCTTGGCTTCGACCATCATAGTGCGTCCAAGCTCAAGTAGTTTTTTCTGACCGCCGGATAGATTGCCCGCAAGCTCACTGGCAACATGGCTGAGGTTTAAAAATTCGATAACCTCCACGGCTTTTTGTCTGATCTGTGCTTCTTCCTGTTTTACTTTGCCAGGCTTGAACCAGGCGTCAGTGAGTTTTTCACCAGACTGCTGACCAGGTACCATCATCAGGTTTTCCAAAACCGTCAATGTGCCGAACTCGTGGGCAATTTGAAAAGTGCGCAGAAGACCACGGTCAAAAAGTACATGCGGCTTCAGGCCGGTGATGTCTTCGCCGTCGAGCAGTATTGAGCCGCTGGTGGGGGTCAGGTTGCCTGCGATCATATTAAACAGCGTGGTTTTACCTGCGCCGTTAGGGCCGATCAAACCGGTAATAGAGCCGGAATCAATAGCAAGTGTTGCTTCATCGACTGCGCGCACACCACCAAAATGTTTGCTAACCGAACGGACTTCAATCATGGATTTGCGCAGGCGAGGGTGCCTGTCGATGAGCTGCAGAAGTACCCAGTTTACCTGATTTTGCGGTTCAGCTCAGCGCGAGATGCGCCAATAGCGCTGCCTACAGCGCTATTGGATAAGTTCGAATGCTGCAGTGCCGCAGCGTAGGGATGCACGCCGCGGCGATTCCGCGGGCGTGCTTGTGAGGTGCTGTTACTTCTTTTCTTCGAGCTGTGCGATGATCGCGTTGGCCTGTTCAGCGCTGAGCTTTTCAAAGGCTTTGATACCTGCGATGACCAACACGTTATTGGCCTCATCGAACTCTGCTGTTACGTTGCCCTGCTCACCGGAAATAACAAGTGCACCATCTTTGATGGTTGCCGGAAACTGCACTTTTTCAAATTCAGACTTGACGTTTTCGCGAATAAACTCCGCGCTAAGCGCATTGCCATCTTTAGTGATCTTCAGGACTTCTTTGGCGCCGGATGCCCATGGGCCGAGGAATTCATCAGCGGCGTTTGCGCTGCCGATAGAGAGGACAGATAGGGCAAATAGAGCAATCAGGGCTTTCATAATATGTTTTCCAAGTGAGTGTGGACGGCTGGCTCTGGCTCATGCTGTAGGTCAGCCACGTTAAAGCGCTGCTTATAAACTGGACGAAAAAACCTGTGTAAGTATTGCACTTTTGCGCGCTCAATAAATGACCGGTAGTTTTCCATTTCGCAAGCATAAGGGGCAAACTCGGCCTGATAGTGGCGCAGGTTTTAACCAGCCAGAACTGTGACCGGTTATGCAATAAAGCTACCATAGAGTTTTTATCGCCCTGAGTTATCTCAGCGGCTAAACCTGACTCTATCGTGCATGTTGGATTGTTTGTAATTTTCAACCGCTGATAATGCAGCGTTTGTGGCGGTGTGTTTTGCGGTGAGAGTCACCAGCTGCGTTGTGAAGCACTGACGTCACCGGATTGACTGCACATGCTGGTGATGTTGCATTGATTAACAGTGCGACTACACGTCTGTTATTCTCTGTAAAGTCACACCATTTATAGTTCTATTTACTAACCCGGACCAATCTCATGGCCACCGATGCTGATACTCTGCTCAGGCAATCCCGCGAAAGCGCACTGAGATCAAAGCGCGATTCCATGTCACTGGTCCAGCAGGCCATTGAAGCTGATGCGGAGCATTCTCTTGCACATGCAATGCGCGGGCTTTACTACTATGCCGAACGCCACCAGCGTAACTATCAGGTGGTCCGTGAATGTTCGGCCAATTGTGAAAGATATTTAGGTTCCACAGACGCGCGTGCAACACATTATTGTCGTGCGCTAAAAGCTGCCAGTGAGGGTCAACCTGCTGAAATGGTGTTTCATCTTGAGCAGCAACTGTTGCAGGATCCGCTGGATATCAATGCGCTTAAGTTGTGCCAGTCAGAATTGTTTTGGCTCGGTGATATGCAGTGGTCAGCGTCATTGTCTGCTTCAGTTGAAAAGCATTGGAATGCAACGCAAAAATACCACAGTGACTTTCTTGCAATTCGGGCATTTGATCTCGAGGAAACAGGTCATTACAGCGAAGCCGAGCAGTATGGTCGTCAGTCGGTAGAGCTGAATCCGTCAGACGTATGGGGTGCGCATGCAGTGACCCATGTGATGTATATGCAGGGCCGCAGTGAAGAGGGCGCTAACTGGCTGGATAATTTACATGCCGGTGGGCATTGGCAGGGGCTCGGGCAAATGGTGCTGCACTTATGGTGGCACAGAGCATTGTTTCATCTGCTGCGTGGAGAACATAGCGCGGCGTTGAACGTCTATGATGACTATCTGCGCAATTATGAAATCGATATGGTGGCTGCCTTGCCTGATCTTTATCTTGATTTGCAGAATGCAACTTCATTGCTGTTACGGCTTGAGTTTTTAGGCGTTGATGTAGGTGCTCGCTGGTCGGCACTGGCAGAATTGTGCGCGGCACGCGTTGATGATAAATCCAATGCTTTTAGTTGTGCGCACTACGCAGCGGTACTTGCAGCAGATGCGCGTTTTGATCAGGCGCAGCAACTGATCAGTAACATGAGGCATGCGGCACAATCTGTTGATAGTGGTGCAGCAGGTTTTATCAATGCAGCTATCCCGGCTGCCATGGCAAGTGTTGCACATAGAAAAAAGGACTACCGCAAAGTCATTAATCTGTTGATGCCGGCTCGATACAGGCTGCATCAAATGGGTGGTAGTCATGCGCAGCGAGAGGTATTTTTATTAATGCTTGCTGATGCACTGAAGCATGAAGGTGAAGATCGATTGTTGAATAAGCTATCGCAAGATCTGCACGCAACCGGCTTTGAAGAAGTAATGGCTGATCGAATTCTGAGCTAGTTCATGACTGGTATTAATGCACAAGACAAGTTTGCCATGCATGGTGATGAGCCAATTGCTTATCGCAAAAGGATACGAGATTACTACCTGGCACTTGGGTACGAGCATCCTTATGAATGGGCGCACTATAGAGAGGTGCCGTTTACCGCTTTAGCAAAGCCGTTGTCAGAGTGTAAGGTGGCGTTGATCACGACTGCAGCGCCATTCAAGTCTGATGCAGGGGAGCAGGGGCCGGGCGCACCCTATAACGGTGCGGCTAAGTTCTATTCAGTCTATGAATTTGATACACATGCACCACCCGAGCTTCGAATTTCTCATATTGCTTATGATCGTGATCATACGCCAGCCAAAGATCCCAACACCTATCTGCCAATTGCACAACTGCACGCTGCGGCTGCTGATGGTGTTGTTGGTGAGCTGGCTGATCGGGGTTTTGGTTTGCCGACCAACCGTAGCCAGCGGATCACTATTAACCAGGATTGCCCGGATCTGTTGGAGCGTGTTAAAAAGCAAGCGATTGACGCCGCAGTGCTGGTACCGAACTGTCCTGTGTGTCACCAGTCAGTCAGCCTTGCGGCACGCCACCTGGAAGATGCGGGTGTTGCCACCGTCGTTTTGAGCTGTGCTAAAGATATTGTTGAATATGTGGGTGTGCCGCGCATGCTGTTTAGTGACTTTCCGCTCGGCAACGCCGCCGGCAAACCGGATGATCCTGAATCTCAGCGAAGCACCCTGCGCATGGCGCTGGCGCTACTTGCCAGTGCGGCCGCACCGCGCACGACTGTGCAATCGCCCGAGCGGTTTATGGCTGATCATCTGTGGAAAGAGAGTTACAGCAATGCCGCACGGCTTAGCGACGAGGAAATCAAACACCGACGCTCAGAGTTTGATCGTCAAAAGCGCAAGGCCCGACAGGGCACTTAGTTTGATGCCTCGGCCGTGTTAGTTACTGCTGTGGTAATTAGCAAATATCACTTGAAAAATATTGGTTTCCAACAGCTAGCATGGAGCGAATACCCATCTACATCCTGCTAGTTCGTTTCAGTAAAGGTGACTTCACCGAGCGTGGCCACCATCTGGTCGTGATCCACGGCGCAGTGTCGGGTTACTGATCTGAAAGACAAATGATAGTTAGTCATTTGCGAGCGATAGAGTTTGCACTGCGCATCGAGCCACTCCTGATCGTCACCACCCTGACGTGCCGCTGCACATGCCATGCGTGCCAGAGCCCGGGTCTCGAAAATGTCCCGCAATTCGGTGCGTGCGGTCAGGCAGCGTTGTGAGTCTGCCGATTGTGGCGCGGTGTAGTCGCGACCTGGAACCTCGGGGGTTTGCAGCCCGCAGGCAGCGGCGCGTTGCCCCAGCGAACCTTCGATTAAGTCATAGTGTATGGCCGCAGCCTGACTGCACTTTTGCCATGAGTTTTCATCGCAGGCGTTAATGTTTTCTACCAGATTCTGCATATTGGTGTGCCAGTACGCATTCACTCGGTGGCAGTTATCTGCAACAGCGACGTTGGCGGCGGACACGCCCAGGCAGAGTGCAAGTATATGTTTCTTAGCGATAGGATTTCTTTTGCGAGCTGGGGTAACAGAAAGCATTGGGCCGCCAAATTGGTGTTGTTGCATGGATATCGTCAGGTTTGCCGGAAACATTTGTGCCAACTGTGTGTTGGCTTACGTTTTCGTCATGTTAGGAACTATAACACCATGCCTCAACTGAAGCATTACATCTGATCCCACGGCGGCACGGGTGTGAATTCTCCAATTAAGAAATCAATGAAGGCTCTGACCCGCGTACTTAGGTGCTTTCTGTGAGGGTAGACCGCCATAATGCTGGAGGTGTCGTGCGTGTGTTCGGTTAACAATGGCACGAGTTCTCCCGATTTAAGCGACGGCTGAGTCACGAAAGTGGCAAGTCGGGCAATTCCGATGCCAGCTTTCACCGCTTCATGTAGTGCTGACGCGCTGTTAGTTCGAAAATTTCCGGTGATACTGTAGGTTTGGATTTCACCACCTTCACGGAACTGCCAGTCGTTAAAATGATGAATTGAGGAGTGGGTCAGACAATTGTGTTTTAGCAGATCAGCGGGTGTTTCCGGTTTACCGTATTTTTCGATATATGCCGGTGAGGCGCAAATCACACGGCGGTTGGTGGCGAGCTTGCGACTGATCAGCGATTGATCAAGTACCTCTTCACTGATCAAAATTGCCAGATCGAGCTTTTCATTAATCAGGTCAACCTGGCGCTCGGTCAAAGACAGCTCGACGCGTAGTTCCGGGTGTTGTGCCATAAACGCTGGCATGAGCTGACACAGCTGAGTGCGAGCAAAGGCGGAGATGGCAGAGACATCCAGTGTGCCTGTAACACTGCTCTGCAAAGCAGTTACCTGCGATTCAGCGTCTTCTATGTCTTCCAGAATTCCCCGACAGCGCTCGAAAAACATTGTGCCTTCGTCAGTCAGGTTGAGTCTTCGGGTAGTGCGCTGGAACAGCCGAACAGCGAGTCGGTCTTCAAGCCGCGAGATTAGCTTGCTGACAGCGGAGGGTGTCAGGTCAAGTTCGCGAGCGGCTGCGGAAAAACTTCCGAGCGTGGCAACTCGACAAAAAACAGCCATTTCATTGTAACGGTCTTGCATCAGCATTTTCCTGACTTGTGAAAACTATTCACAATGTCTGATACGTTAACTGGATTGTCAGCATTACGCAAATGCTTAGAATAGGTCGCGTGTTCAGGGCGTTGTCACCTCCTCCAGCAACGTCCGAACAATGCAGACCGCAGGGTCGGATACAGAAGCTCGGATAGTCTCTCCTCCAGCTACCCAGCTTCTCCGGCCCCGCAGCTGCTACCAAAGCGCGAGCGGTATAGCGCTTAACGTAATTCCTCCAGCTTCCTGTGGCAGGGTACAGAATATACCTCTGACTGCCACAGGTTTTTTGATTTCCAAAGGAATTTGTCGCGCAGAATAAACTTGCTGTGAGATCTGGTGCGCCTGACCTATAGCGCCATGCTGCGCCTGGTCGATCAGGCGTTAACGGTTCGCGGAGTTTTCTGTGGACTGCCCGTTTTCTGTCGGCCGTGAGGGTTATTGGCTTTTGCTGATTCGGGTTTACGCTTGAACAGCGTGTCTCCGAGCACCAGCAGGCAGGGCGTTAGCACCAGTGTCAGCACTGTGGCAAACGCAAGGCCGCCAGCAATAGCGCTTGCCAGCTGTGTCCACCACATAGTCGAGGGTGAACCAACCTCAATGATGCGTCTGAACAGATCGATGTTCAACGACAGCACCATTGGCATCAGGCCAAGTATTGTTGTGATGGCGGTCAAAAACACCGGGCGCAGTCTCAGTACACCGGTTTGAAGCGCGGCGATTCGTGGCGCGTGGCCTTCGGCACGAAAGCGGTTGTATGTATCTATCAGAACGATATTGTTGTTAACAACAATGCCTGCCAGTGCAATGATGCCAAGCCCTACCATCACAATACCGAAGGACTGCTTGGTGATGATGAGGCCGAGCAACACGCCGGAAGTGGAAAACACAATAGCGCTAAGAACAACAATCGCCTGAAAGAAGCTGTTGAACTGAATTATAAGAAACAGTGCCATCAAAAAGATCGCCGTGCCGAAGGCCGATACCAGGAAAGTCATGGTTTCAGCCTGATCTTCGTTTTCCCCGGTAAACTCTACTGAGATGTCTGGATCAATGTCTCCGTTGGCAGCGCTCTCTGTAAGTGCTTCGGTCAGCTCTTTAAGTTTTTCTGTCGGGTTAGCGCCTTCAGCCACATTTGATTGGACCGTGATAGCGCGTTGCGTATCAACCCGGTTAACAATGCCGGTTTTTGTCGCCGGTGTCAGTGATACAAAATTCGAAATCGGCACCATGCCATTGTTGGTCGGTACTCTCAGTTGATCGAGTTGATCGAGTTTTCGTTCAGCAAGCGGATAGCGAATGCGTATGTCGAGCTCTTCATCGGAGTCATCCGGACGATAACCCGCCACTCGAATACCGTTGGTGATCATTTGTACGGCGTTACCAAGCAGTGCAACGTCAGCTCCGTAGCGTGCAGCCTGTTCTCTATCAACATTCAAACGCCATTCGATGCCGGGCAGTGGGAGATTATTTTCTATATCCACAAAACCACCGAGATTTCTCATGATATCTTCGATCCGATGGGTGGCGTCGGCAAGCTTATCAGAGCGCAGTGAGGTGATTTCCATGTTGATGGGCTTGCCGGAAGCGGGACCTCCTTCCTGTTCTGCAAATTCGAGTATCACACCGGGGATATCTTCTGTGCGTTGCGCCATATCATCCAGAATGGCTCGCGCTTTACGCCGTGTATTCCATTCGTTCAACTCGATTTGTATTACGCCTATCACATCAGCAGACAAGCCGGGGTCATTCACTGAGCTGCCCATTGACCTGGCGTAGACCGAACTGAGCTCGTCCATATCATAAAGTCGTTCTTCAACTCTTCTGACGATCCGGTCTTTCTCCTGCATAGACAGATCACCGCGTGCGTGAATTTGTACCTGTACGTTGTCCGGTTCGGTTTTTGGAAAGAACACCACGCCGCGGCCCATCACGCTGTACAACATGTATGAGCCGACCAGTGCGACAATCGCTGCCAGTAATGTTAGTGCCGGGCGTTTGAGTAATCCCGAGAGTATTTTTGCGTAGCCTTTGGTGATAGTGCCGAGCTTTTTATGTTCTTCTGTCTGCGGTGGCAGCGCTTTGGAACTGCCAAAGCTGCCGCCGAGCACAGGAATAAAAATTAACGCCATGAACAATGATGCGATCAGACAGATGATTACCGTCATTGGCAGAAACTTCATGAACTGACCGACCAGCCCGGGCCAGAATACAACCGGAAAAAATACTGCCAGTGTTGTTGCGGTTGATGCTGTAACAGGCCAGCTCATTCTTTGCGCGGCAGATTTATAAGCTTCTTTGCGGGTAAGTCCCTGTTTGATGTTTCTGTCGGCAAGCTCGGTCACAACAATGGCACCATCCACCAGCATACCCACAACCAGTATCAAGCTGAAAAGTACGACGATGTTCATCGTAAAGCCAACGCTGTGCAGCACAAGAATGCCAATCAGGAAAGAGCCCGGTATAGCCAAACCAACCAGCAGGGCACTGCGCAAACCCAGTGCGGCGACAATCACAATCATCACCAATACCACACCCGAGAGGATATTGTTCTGCAGGTCACTTAGCATAGTGACGATCTGTTTTGATTTGTCTTGTTGAAACATCACTTCAACAGAGGATGGCCAGAGCTTTTGTTCTTCCGCCACCAGATCACGGATTGCCTGGTTGGTTTCGATAATGTTAGCGCCAATACGTTTCGAGATTTCGAGCGCCAGGGCAGGCTGGCCGTTAACCCGTGCGTAGCCGTTCGGGTCTTTAAACGTACGGTTTATTCTTGCCACATCTCTAAAGGTAATTACTGTAGTGCCATCAACTTTTACCGGCATATCAAGAATGTCACTGATATCTTCTACAACACCTGGAACCTTTAACACCATTCTGCCAGCGCCGGTATCAATCGCACCCGCTGCAACAAGCAGGTTGTTGCCCTGGATTAAATTGAACAGCTCATCGAAGCGGATGTTGTAGGTTTCCATAACCACTGGATCCACCGTTACCTCGAGTACTTCTTCGCGCTCGCCACCTATATTGACTTCAAGAACACCGGGCTGACTTTCAACCTTTTCTTTTAGGTCTTTGGCTATGCGTAACAGACTGCGCTCTGGAATAGGGCCTGCCAATGAAACAGTTATGACCGGAAATAATGCAACGTTGATCTCGTTAACGATTGGTTCGTCCGTGTCGCTGGGTAGGTTGGATTTTGCAATGTCGACTTTTTCGCGAACATCAGCCAGTGCAGTACCCGGATCGAAGCCTGCATCAAACTCCAGCAAGACTGAACCATGGCTTTCAGAGCCGGTGCTGGTGATCTTTTTTACCCCGGGGATGTTCTGCAGTTCTGCTTCCATCGGCCGAAGCAATAGACGCTCACTGTCTTCAGGCGAAATGCCATCATGGTTCATGGAAACATAGATGATCGGAATAGCAACATCCGGCTCTGCTTCTTTTGGTATGGCTTTGTAGGCAAGCGTGCCGCTGAAAACAAAAAATATCAGCAGGAGTAATACAGCGCGATTGCGATTGAATGCCGCTTCTATAATTGCATTCATTGTTTACTGCTTCCTGTTTTAACTTCCGGTTTCTCAGGCGTCTTCATTGGTTTGTGTATCTGCAACTGGCTCGACTTCCTCACCGGGATTAACAAAGCCCTGACCAAGCGTAATAACGGTAGCCTCAGCGGGCAGGCCGGTGACCCATGCGCCATTGCTTTCAGTTCTTACCACTTCTATTTCCACAAACTCTACTTTATTTTCTTCATCAAGCGTTTTTACCCCGAGGGTGCCATCTTCATCAAGTGCCAGGATCGCAGGTGACACCCTGTGCGCCATTAAAGTTTCCACCGGTATGATGATCTCGGCGCTGATGCCGGTTAGCACTGAAGCAGGGGTTTCGGTTAACAGTACTTCGACCTCAAAACTGCGCGTAGTTGCATCTGCCATTGATGAAATGTAGCTAACAGTGCCCTGCAGAGTTTCACCGGTAACCAGCTTCGCATTGGCAGGTTGTCCCGTTTTAACATCGGCAATATTTTGTTGTGAAACGTTTCCGGTCACCAGTAGTGAGCTGTCGTCTACCAGCGTGGCAATCCCGGCTCCCAGATCAATGTAGTCGCCAGGCTCTATATCTATATCTTCCAGCAACGCGTCCATCGGTGCGCGAATGGTGATGTTATCCAGCTCAAGTTCGGCAGCCTGAACCTGTGCCTGTGCCGCTTCTCTTTGTGCGCCTAACGCCTCAAGGCTGAGCTGTGACTGTAGTCCCTGTCTGGCGAGTTTATCTGCGGCCAGAAATTCGCTCTCGACTTGTGCAAGATTTGCTTTGGCTACCGCAAGGTCTGCCAGTCTGTTGCCCTCTGTCAATGTGGCGATAGTCTGCCCGCGAGTGACGCGCTGCCCTTTGCTGAATCCAATGCTGGCTACTGTGCCTGCGGTTTCTGATCGCACTGATATCACTTTTGCAGGCTCAAGCTGCCCCTGGATAACAATCTCGCGATCAATGCTTTGTGCCTGCAGTGTGCGGGTTTGCACTTTCATCTTCGGTGCGGCTGTCCCCTCATCGGTTGAGGAAGTTGCGGACGCCTGTTCGCTGTCAGATGTGGTTTTCGAACCTAATTGCCCGCTTAGCATCCACATCACCAGTGCAACAACCGCTACCAGTGCAATCAACAACGATTTGCCCATCTTATACTTCCGTTATCAACTCGGGGGAGTCTTGTTTTTCAGGAGCCGCGGCAGTAGCTGCGGGCTTTCTATCTTCTGCGCTGGAAAAAATATGTTGTGTCACGGCGTTAATGAGCCCGGTGTCGAGGGTAGATGTACCTGCATTTGCGCTGATGTTTTTATCTGCTGTCGCGTTCAGGCTCAGAAGCGCGCCATCAAGCGTGCAGCATATACCAGTTAAATGTTCTGTAGCGTCGGCCATCAGGGATCTATCTTGCATGCCAAGCTCAAGTGCTTTCGCAATATGCTGCCGTCGACTGTGACTGGTGCGCTGTAACGATTTTGACAAGTCTGCGTCTATGTTTTGCAGAAAGTGCTCGCGGTAGCAGTACTGAACAATATGCCGATACTGGCTGTGCTCTGCGTAGTGTCTGATAGACGTATCAACGATTGCCGCGAGCCGTGCTCTGCCATCCCCGCTTATTCTGCAATACTTTTCATCAAGCGTATTGTAAAAGTCTTGTGCCAGGCGGGCACAAATTTCGTCTTTGCTTTTAAAGTGGAGGTACACAGTACCTTTTGCAACACCCGCTAGTTTTGCAATTCTTGCGACCGTGACGTCTTCGCATCGCTCTTCGGCGAAACAGTTCAGTGCTGCGGTCAGCAGAGACTGTTCCCTTTGTGCCAGCTGTTCTTTTTTCATTTGTCTGGGTGCCTTGAGTATCGTGAGTGGGATTAAGTAGTGGGGTAATCTGACCCGGGCAACTTGACCGTCAGTCAATGCAACTCTTTAAAGATAGAAGGTATTACCGGGCTTGCAAGCGCTAAACACGGGAGAAATTGCAAATTACAACTTAGGATCTAACAGCTAATGCCGCTTTTGGCCGGTGCTGTCTGAGTGCGCAGCGTCTACAATGAGGCTCTTTCAAAGAACGGGATTTCGTTCATTTTTGATGGGTGGTTTGTTTAAAAACAGGTTTTTACGGTTCAAGCCGACGGCGGCTGTTGAATTTGCCCATGCCGTTCGCTCTGTGGTGGCAAACGGGCAACGGACTCTGATTCGAGCGGTAATCAGATGGGCGGCGCTGGTTTGTGTTATCACCTTTGGCGCGGCGGTTGTCTCGTGTGCGGTGCCTGCCTACCAGAGAATTGATCAACAGGCAGAGCAGGCGGGTTTTTCCCGCTCGACAGTTCAGGGCAGTGACTTTCGCCATGTGCTGTATGAGTCTGCAAGCAGCAGTAACGATAACGATACCATTCACATCTACATTGATGGTGACGGGGTTAACTGGCAGTGGAATCGACTAGTCAAAGCGGATCCAACACCGGCGCGGTCATTAATGCTGGATTTAATGAAAACTGACAATGCAAATACGCTGTACCTCGGCAGACCTTGTTACCTTGGGCTTGAGCTGGACCCGGGTTGCGACGCCGACTACTGGACCTATGCGCGATTCTCTGAAAATGTGGTTAGCAGCATGGTCAGTGTGCTCAAGGTGAAGACAGGGCAGTATAATAACGTGGTGTTGATCGGGCACAGTGGTGGTGCTGCGCTGGCATTGTTAATTGCTGAGCATCTGCCGCGTGTAGCAGCGGTAGTCACTATTGCCGGAGTCATAGACACCGATGCATGGACCGGGCATCACGGTTACACAAGACTGGTTGGGTCTATAAACCCGGCAACTCAACGTGCCTTACCAATAACCATACGGCAGCTGCATCTTGTTGGTGGTCTTGATGTCAACACGCCTGTTTCGCTGGCTCGCGACTGGATACAAAAACAGCCTGCAGCCACACTTTGGCAGATCCCTGAAAACACGCATATTTGTTGTTGGAACAACAACTGGCCATCGGTGCTGGGGTGGTTGGCAGCTGGCGATTAACACACCGTTTTAATGTTTATGCGCAGGGTCTATTGCTGCGCTGCCAACAAAGTCTTTGGATAGTTAGTAAACACGCCATCTACACCAATTTCAAACAGCTGGCTGGCCTGCTCGGTGGTATTGACGGTATAGCAGTAAACACCCAGTCCCTCGGCTTTATAAGCGTTGGTTTTTTCTACATTGAGTAGAGAGTTGGCATGCAGGTGAATATTGCTTGCGCCCACCTCATTAATGAGCGCCTGCCAGTCCGGCGGTGCGACCAGGTACAGGCACGATCGCGTAATATCCGGCAGCTTATCTGCCGCGTGTTTTACAGCAATGTGGCTGAAGCTTGAGATAACAATTTGCGGCAGCGTTGGCTGCTTGTTCAGTAAATCGGCGATTGCGTTTGTGGTGGGCAGCTCCCAGCCGCTGCAGGGTTTTATCTCAAGATTAATACCCAGATTTAAGTTGTTGCAGAGTTGCAGGCACTCTTCAAGAGTGGCGATTTTTTCGTGTTTAAAACTGCTGTCAAACCAGCTACCGGCATCGAGTGTTTTTAAAGCAGCCAGGTTGTGCTCAATAACCAGACCACTGCCATCGCTGCAGCGGCTGAGTCCGTCATCATGAAAAAGGACTGGCACGCCATCGCGTGAAATATTGACGTCAATCTCTATCCATTTTGCGCCGTGATCGGCGGCCATTTGAATAGCGGCAAGCGTATTCTCCGGTGCATTTCCGCTGGCGCCCCTGTGGGCGATGATACTCGGCATAGTAATTTCAGACATGGTGGTAGCACGCTGGTTTATGTTTACGGGGATGATAGCGTCGATTACACTGCCTCACACACCTGTAAGCGCCAGACGCAACCCGTTAGTTCTCCTCTACTGTTGATGAGTGCTAGCGCCACTGGCATGCCGGTGAAAACATCGTGAATCCAATTTCTGCGAGATTAAATGGCGTCTGAACAGGACCGCAAGCCGAGAACCAGTCAACCGATGTGGCGACAGCTGATCCGGTTGTCGAGTGACCGGGGCGACAGCCTTCAAAGCCAGCTCAGGCGGGCGCTGGTGACTGCTATTCTTGACGGGCACATTCCACATCACCGGCCGTTGCCATCTTCGCGTGAGCTTGCTCGTGAGCTGGGTGTGGCGCGCAACACAGTTGTGCATGCCTACCAGCACCTGATGGACGAAGGCTACCTGCTTGCCGAGGAGCGGCGCGGCTACTTTGTTAACTCCGAACTGGTCAACAGTAGGTTGGCAAGAGCGCCACAACCCGTTTCAAGTAATGCTGAATCTCCGGATTGGCAAAAGCGTTTTTTAACGCGGCCTTCAGCGCAGCGCAATCTTGATCCTCTGCTTGGCAGATGGCGTGATTATGAATATCCATTCACTGCCGGACAAACCGATCCTGGATTGTTCCCGATAAACGAGTGGCGCGAGTGTTGTCGACAGTCGCTTGCTGTGCAAGCCATTACTGAATGGATGCCGGATTCAGTGGATAACGATGATCCGCTGCTACTTGAACAAATCTCTAACCGGGTGTTACCGCCAAGAGGCTTGTGGGTATCGACCAGTCAGATTCTTGTGACCATGGGCGCGCAGAATGCGCTTTATATACTGGCGCGTTTGTTGGTCAATGAAGGTGCCACTGTTGGCTTTGAAGACCCCGGTTATCCTGATGCACGTAACATCTTCAAGCTCAGAAATTGTAACCTGGTGCCACTGACAGTAGATGAACAGGGGCTGGTTATTGATGATCGTATCAATGACTGCGATGTGGTTTTTTGTACGCCAAGTCATCAATCGCCTACCACTGCTACCATGACTCTGGAGCGGCGTCATGAATTATTAAAGCGTGCATCAGAACATGACATTCTTGTTATCGAAGACGACTATGAAAGCGAGCTTAACTTTGCCGGTGCGCCAACTCCAGCGTTAAAGAGTCTTGATGGCAGTGACCGGGTAATCTACGTTGGCAGTCTTTCTAAAACTCTTGCCCCTGGTCTCAGGCTTGGTTACATGGTCGGGCCTGCTGAGTTGATAAACGAAGCGCGAGCACTGCGCCGTTTAATGCTCAGGCATCCGCCATCTAATAATCAAAATGCAGTAGCGCACTTTCTGGCGCTGGGTCATCATGACTCACTGGTACATAGAATATCTGCCAGTTATAAAGTTCGATGGCAGGCACTGGACGAAGCGCTGACTGAGTTCATGCCAGACTCCAGCAGTGCGCCTGCATTTGGTGGTAGTGCGTTCTGGGTCAAGTTGCCGGATGGTACCCCGGCAGATGCGGTGCAGCAGGCAGCCAGTGATAACGGTATTCTGGTGGTCTCGGGTGATCCCTATTACATGCACCCCAGTACTGATAAAGCGTATTTAAGGATTGGCTTTTCGTCTATACCGGTAGATAAAATCCGGCCGGGCATTGAAAAACTTGCCGGTTTAATTAATGAGATCAAAACAGCGCTATAGTAGCTTTGTTCAAGCGAATCACGCAGCAGACAAGCGTACAAAAAGTAGTCACAAGCATTTATAAGTTATCAACAACATAACAGGCGGGAAGGTAAATGGCTAAAAGTGTTGCGTTCATCGGATTGGGTGTAATGGGGTATCCCATGGCCGGTCATCTTGCCAGCGCAGGCCACAGTGTGTCGGTCTACAACCGCACTAAAGCCAAAGCAGAAAAGTGGGCCGGGGAGCATAGTGGCAAAGCTTGCGATACACCGCGGGAAGCATCTGAAGGTGCAGACATCGTGATGATGTGTGTTGGCAATGATGATGATATTCGTTCTGTTGTGTACGGTGATAATGGTGTGCTGGCCGGCCTTGGCAAAGGTGCCATTCTGGTTGATCACACGACTGCCTCCGCCGTCATTGCACGTGAGCTTGCAGCTGCTTGCGCTGAAAAACAAGCGGGTTTTGTAGACGGCCCGGTTTCCGGTGGTCAGGCAGGTGCAGAAAACGGTGTGCTTGCGATCATGTGTGGCGGTGAACAAAAAACCTATGACGCAGTGTCTGACACGCTCGCAGCTTACGGTAAAAACGTTGCACTGATTGGTGAAACCGGTGCCGGACAACTCACCAAAATGGTCAACCAGATCTGTATAGCCGGTTTGGTTCAGGCATTGGCTGAAGGGGTTAACTTCGCACAGGCCGCCAACCTTGATATAGAAAAAGTCATGGGTGTGGTTGGTGGGGGTGCCGCGCAATCATGGCAACTTAACAACCGCTACGACACCATGGCAAAGAACGAGTTTGATTTTGGCTTTGCAGTGGACTGGATGCGCAAGGATTTATCTATCGTATTGAATGAAGCGCGTGGTAACGGTGCGTCGGTACCGGTTACAGCGATGGTGGATCAGTACTACGCCGATGTACAGAAGATGGGGGGTAACCGCTGGGATACCTCAAGCCTTATTGCGCGACTGAAAAAGTTCTCCTAGATTTTAAGGTTGCGGTCAGGGTCCTTGTACTAGCCTGTCCCCCTGGGTGCGGTGGTGCCTCTTATTGGCGCGTCGCGGGTAGCGACACACATTTATACAACATTCAATTCGCAAAAACCGGCGTTTGCATAGTTGGTAGTTGCCTGAATGCTGCTGCTGCTGCACACTGTTTGTATTAGTTGAGTAACTGTATCAATTTTGATACACCTTCAAGCTGGAACTGAATGCCTGCGCCAAACCCCCTTGTTCAATTTAAAAATGTGCAAAAGAGTTACGACGGCAAGATACTCGTCGTAAAGGATCTGAATCTCGATGTAGAAACCGGAGAGTTTCTCACAATGCTCGGGCCATCCGGTTCCGGCAAAACTACCTGCCTGATGATGCTGGCCGGCTTCGAGCCTGCCACGCACGGCGAGATATATCTCAACGAGCGCCCGATCAACAACGTACCTCCGCACAAACGCGGTATTGGTATGGTGTTCCAGAACTACGCATTGTTTCCGCACATGACTGTTGCAGAAAACCTGGCCTTTCCGCTTGAAGTGCGGAAAATGTCGAAGTCAGAGCGCGAAGAGCGGGTTAGAAAAGCGCTTGATATGGTTCAACTTGGCGAGTTTGGCAGCCGACGACCGGCGCAGCTTTCAGGTGGTCAGCAGCAACGTGTCGCGGTAGCTCGCGCACTGGTATTCGATCCCGAGCTGGTACTAATGGACGAACCGCTTGGTGCACTTGATAAAAACCTGCGCGAACAAATGCAGTACGAGATTAAACACATTCATGAAAATCTGGGTGTGACTGTTGTGTACGTTACCCACGATCAATCTGAAGCATTAACCATGTCGAATCGTATTGCTGTATTTAACGACGGCGTGATTCAACAGCTTGCACCACCTGATGATTTATACGAAAGGCCAGACAACGCTTTTGTAGCCCAGTTTATCGGTGAAAACAACAAGCTACGTGGCCGGGTGTCATTGATAGACGGTGATTATTGTGTGGTACAGACCACCGAAGGTGTACCCATCTATGCCATGGCGATAAATGTTTCGGCCAGTGGTGAAGAGTCTACCTTGTCACTGCGTCCCGAGCGTGTGGTAGTGAACCCGGCTGTCGGCTCTGTACCGAATATTTTTGATGCCAGAGTGTTGGAGCTTATCTACCTTGGCGATCACATCCGTACACGTGTGTCGCTGCTCGGGCGTGAAGATTTTATTATTAAAGTACCCAACTCGGCCGACCACGCATTTCTGCGGGAAGGTGATGTTGTGTCAATCGGTTGGTTGCAGGAGGATTGCCGCGCTCTGGACGCGTAGAATATACAGGCTGGAGTAGGCTTGTGTGCTGTAATCTAAAGGCAACAGAACTGACCAATGTCGGATTATCGAACTGCTGAATTGTAGTTCTACCGCTTCGGGCTTTGTCCCGAACTAAACGCAAACCGGTTTTTTCCGGATTTTTTTACAACGAGGATTAATGCAATGAAAAAAGTAACCACATTGCTCGCTGCCGGTCTTGCCGCAGCAGTAGGTGCTGCTAACGCCGCTGAAACAATCACTGTAGTTTCATGGGGTGGTGCATACACCAAGTCACAGATAGAGGCTTACCATAAGCCGTGGATGGCAGCGACTGGTAACACAGTTGTTTCAGAAGACTACAACGGTGGTTTGTCTGAAGTGAAAGCCCAGGTTGAAGCAGGCAACGTTAAGTGGGACCTGATCGACGTAGAGCTTTCAGACGCAGTTCGCGGCTGTGACGAAGGTCTGCTCGAAGAAATCAACATTGATGACTTCCCTGCAGGTGCTGATGGTACCCCTGCTGCAGAAGACTTCCTGCCAGGTACCTTCACTGACTGCGCAGTAGCTAACATCGTCTGGTCAACTATCTATGCCTATGATGCATCGAAGATCGATGGTGATGCACCAAGCACCATTGCAGACTTCTTTGATACTGCAAAGTACCCTGGCAAGCGTGGTCTGCGTAAAAACCCCAAAGCCAACCTTGAAATGGCTCTGATGGCAGACGGTGTTGCTGCTGACGAAGTCTACTCAGTGCTTGAAACTGAAGAAGGCATTGAGCGTGCATTCGCAAAGCTTGATTCAATCAAAGACGACGTTGTCTGGTGGGAAGCGGGTGCACAGCCTCCACAGCTGCTGGCTGACGGTGAAGTTGCAATGACTACTGCATACAACGGCCGTATCTTTAACGCTGTTGCGTCAGAAGATAAGCCATTTGAAATCGTATGGGACGGCCAGGTTTGGGATCTTGATCTTTGGGTAATGCCTAAAGGTGCACCAAACAAGGAAGCCGCAATGGACTTCATGAAGTACTCAACCGGTACTGAAGCACTTGCAGCACAGGCTAGCTGGATCTCTTATGGTCCTGCGCGTAAGTCATCTTCTCCGCTGGTGGGTTCATTCCACAACAAGCCGGAGCTTGAAATGGCAAGCCACATGCCTACCGCACCTGATAACCTGAAGAATGCTCTGCAGAATAACTTTGAGTTTTGGGCAGACAACCAGGATCAACTGAACGAGCAGTTCAACGCCTGGCTTGCACAGTAAGTTGTAGTGACAATTTCGCCCCGGACTGTGTCCGGGGCGTTTTGTTTTAAAGCGTTTAATTCACACCATCAATTCACTTGTGTTGTAGGCAGCCGGGTAATTTATGACCACAACGGCCGATGTCGGCATCGACGATAAACTCCTGCAAAAGCGTCTTGATAAGGCGATGTTCAATCGCCGGCTGCGCGCTTTTATGCTGGTGCTGCCGATTCTTTTGTTTCTGTTAGTTGTATTTATCATTCCTATTGCGTACTTCCTGTTTCAGGGGATCTACGACAAAACCTTTTCTTCCATCATGCCGCAAACGACTGAAGTGTTGTCTGAGTGGGATGGTGCCTCCGAGCCAACCGAAGAAATGTTTGCTGCACTGGTTGCAGACATGGTTGTCGCAAGAGAAAACAAAACCATTGGTAGGGTCGCAACGCGGGTAAACCGCGATCTGCCCGGTTCACGCTCGTTGTTTACTTCCAGTGCACGCCAGGCAGCGCGCCTTGAGCCGCCTTTTATGGAAAGCCTGCCGGAGGTAAAAGATAAGTGGGGCGAGATAGAGGTCTGGCAGGCAATGAAAACTGCCTCAAGAAAGTTCACTCCCGGCTACTACGCGGCAGCACTTGATTTAAAGTTGCAAAGCGATGGTTCAATTGTTCGGCAGGATGAGAAGCGACGCATTCATTTAACGCTAATGGTGCGCACGCTACAGATTTCTTTTCTGGTCACGGTGTTCTGTTTGTTGCTGGGCTATCCGATTGCGTATTTGCTCGCCACACTGCCGGTTAAAACTTCAAACCTGTTGTTGATTTTGGTACTGCTGCCATTCTGGACTTCAATTCTGGTTCGAACCACAGCGTGGATCGCCATGCTGCAGTCTCAGGGAGTGGTGAATGATCTGCTGGTGTTCTTTGGAGTCACACCGGACGATGCGCGATTTTCACTTATCTATAACAAGATCGGCACACTGATCGCAATGACACATATCTTGTTGCCATTCATGATTCTGCCCTTGTACTCAGTCATGAAAGGCATCCCGCCCAGCTACGTTCGTGCTGCAAAAAGTCTGGGTGCAACCAACTGGACTGCATTCTGGCGAGTCTATGCGCCGCAAACCGTGCCTGGTTTAGGTGCTGGTGCGATTCTCGTTTTCATCGTCGCGATTGGTTACTACATTACGCCGGCACTGGTAGGTGGTCAGGAAGGTACAATGATATCCAACACCATTGACGGGCATATGCGGCAATCACTCAACTGGAATCTGGCTGCTGCTCTGGCAGGTGTGTTGATGGTAGTCGTGTTAACTCTGTATTGGGTATACGACAAGGTTGTCGGCATAGACAACATGAAGCTAGGGTAGGGTGAGTGCACTGCAACATTCAAACGATACAAATGAGTCGATCAATCAAAGTGCTTAGGTCATGAATATGTTCTTACATGCGGTTCAATGTGCGGGTGTTTTAAGGAATTCCGAGTGCACTTTAATTGACGCCCCTGCGGGAGTCTGTCATTCGGTCCGTAGCTGCGTTACGGCTCTTGAAAAGGGAACGGCCATTTCCTGCGAGCCAAGCCTTGCCACCCTTTTCGGCAATTTTAGGGGAATGACAAACTCTCATTCGCACCGTTTAAACGTTACAGTACACTGAGATGGCACTTCCAGCATATGCAGGGTGGGGTGAGCGAGTCTGGTACTACGCTTTCCGCTTTATTTGTTTTTTAATATTTGTATTTTTAATCGCACCGATACTTATCGTACTGCCGTTAAGTTTTAATGTAGAGCCGTACTTTTCTTTTACCCCAGGCATGCTGTCATTTGATCCAGACGCTTATTCTCTGCGTTGGTACAAAGACATACTCACCAACGGCATGGCCAATCCGGAAGCGACAACCGGCTGGTGGGCAGACGTATGGAACAATGCGCAGTGGGTGCGCTCCATGCGTAACAGTTTCTTTATTGGATTCTTCGCAACGTTAATTGCGACAGCACTGGGCACCATGGCTGCAGTTGGATTAAGCCGCGCTGAAATGCCATTCAAGAAAAAAATAATGGCCTTTCTGATTTCACCTCTGATCGTGCCGTTAGTTGTTACCGCTGCCGGTTCATTTAGAGCCTTTAGTGAACTCGGACTTGCCTATACGCATCTGGGTGTGATTCTGGCGCACGCGGTGCTCGGTATACCGTTTGTGATTATCACCGTCACCGCAACGCTGGTTGGTTTTGATAACAGTCTGGTACAGGCTTCCTACAGTATGGGTGCCTCACCGTTGCGGACTTTTTTCAGAGTGCAGTTGCCTTTGATTTTACCCGGTGTGATATCCGGTGCTCTGTTTGCGTTTGTCACCTCGTTCGATGAAGTTGTAGTGGTTATTGCTATGGCATCGGTTGAGCAACGCACCATCCCGCGGCAGATGTTTTCCGGTATTCGCGAACAGATTTCACCCACCATTCTGGCGGTGGCAACGATTCTGGTCATCATCTCAATCGCACTGCTGACAACGCTGGAACTGATCCGCCGTCGCGGCGAGAGATTGCGCGGTGTGACGCCGGCGTAGTTTCCCAGTCAAGGCGGGTTATAGGGCTGATTATTGCTGTGGTTTAGTCGTTTTCGGAACAACGCCCCGGCACTTTTTTAACGACGATTCACTTGAACTCCTGCTGCGGGACGGACAGACCGTGCCGCAGGCAAATCCCTTATTTTTTGATGACCTTATGAAAGCGTACTCCCTGTTTTCACTGGCACGTAATGCCATGTCATATCATCGTAACTGGCAGCGAGCCTGGCGCAGTCCGGATCCCAAGTCCAGCTACGATGTTGTGATCATCGGTGGCGGTGGCCACGGTCTGGCAACTGCTTACTACCTTGCCACGCAGTGCGGCATCAGCAATGTTGCTGTGATAGAAAAGGGCTGGCTTGGTGGCGGTAACACCGGCCGCAATACCACCATTGTGCGCTCGAATTACCTGCTTGATGCGTCTGCCGGCATTTACGAGCACGCAGTGAAACTGTGGGAAGGTTTATCGCAAGAGCTCAACTACAACGTGATGTTCTCCCAGCGTGGCCTGTTGCATCTGGCGCACAGTGTTCACGACATGCAGGAGATTGGTCGTCGTGGTAATGCTATTTATCTTAACGGTATCGACTCAGAGTTTCTGACACCGGCGCAGGTAAAAGAAATGCTGCCGATCATTAACATGAACTGTCGTTATCCGGTCATGGGTGGTTTGCTGCAGAAGCGTGGTGGTACAGCGCGGCACGATGCAGTGGCATGGGGTTATGCACGCGGTGCGGATGCCGCCGGTGTAGACATTATTCAAAACTGCGAAGTCACTGGTGTACGTGTTGAGAACAATACCGTTACCGGTGTTGAAACCAGTCGCGGGTTTATTGGTGCGAATAAAGTCGGATCAGTGGCGGCGGGCCACAGCAGTGTGATTGCAGAAATGGCGGGATTCAAATTACCGCTCGAATGTTATCCGTTGCAGGCGCTGGTATCAGAGCCGATAAAGCCGATTATTGATTGCGTGGTGATGTCTAACGGTATTCATGTGTATGTTAGTCAGTCAGATAAAGGCGAGCTGGTTGTGGGCTCAGGTTCTGACGCTTATAACTCTTACTCGCAACGTGGCAGCTTTGATTTAATTGAACATACCGTCGGGCCGTTGTGTGAGTTGTTTCCGTTATTTTCCCGCTTACGCATGCTGCGGCAATGGGCAGGTATTGTTGATGTCACCGTTGATCGCTCACCTATACTTTCTAAAACTCCGGTAAAGAATCTGTATTTTAACTGCGGCTGGGGCACCGGTGGATTCAAAGCCACACCGGGCAGCGGCCATGCCTTTGCACACTCTATTGCTGCAGGTGAAATGAATAATATTGCTGCACCGTTTTCAATAGATCGGTTTAATTCTGGCGCGCTGATTGACGAAGGTGCAGCAGCGGCGGTGGCACACTAATGTTCATTATTAATTGTCCGTACTGTGGTGACCGCGACCAGACAGAATTTTCCTGCCATGGTGAAGCGCATATTCCGCGCCCGACAGAAACTGCACAAATGTCTGATGATGCGTGGGGAAACTATGTTTTCTTTCGTACAAACCCGAAGGGATATCATCGCGAGCGATGGTTGCATACGCATGGTTGCAGACGCTGGTTCAATGCGTTGCGACATACAGTCACCGATGAATTTGTAACAACCTACAAAATTGAAGATCCACGACCGCCACTACCCACTGAATCACAGACAAGCAGTGACGGGAGGCAATCATGAGCCAGTCACAGCGCCTGCCTGATGAGCTGCCTGTAGGCAACAGCATTGATAGAGGTGCACCGTTAACGTTTACTTTTGATGGCAGGCAATACACCGGCTACCAAGGTGATACACTGGCATCGGCGCTGCTTGCAAACGGCGTTCGCTTACTGGGCCGTAGTTTTAAATACCACCGCCCGCGTGGATTAATTGCAGCCGGCTCTGAAGAGCCCAATGCACTGGTGCAACTTGAAACCGGTGCCTATACCGAGCCAAACACTCGTGCCACCAGCATAGAGCTCTATGATGGCCTGGTAGCCAAGTCACAGAACCGTTGGCCGACCCTGGGGTTTGATGTTGGCGCCGTTAACTCGATGGTTGCGCGCTTTCTACCGGCAGGGTTCTACTACAAAACGTTTATGTGGCCCGCATCCATGTGGATGACCTATGAAAAGTTTATTCGCAAAGCGGCAGGGCTGGGAGTAAGCCCGGTTGATGATGATCCGGATGTATATCACAGCACTTATGCACACTGCGATGTTTTGGTAATCGGCGGTGGTCCGGCAGGTATTGCTGCAGCAACAGCGGCTGCCAATGGATCAGCGCGAGTGTTGTTAGTCGATGAAAATAACCAGTTAGGTGGTGCACTACTTGGCACGTCAGACAACGCAGCCAGTCTTGCCTACAGAGATAAAGCTTTGCAGGCGCTTAAGCAAAACAACAATGTCAAGATACTCAGCCGTACCACGGTAACCGGTTATTACGACTACAACTATCTAACCGCTATTGAAAAGGTCACCGATCATCTTGGGCCGGGTAATGGTGGCGATGCACCGCGCCAGCGCTTTTGGAAAATTCGTGCGAAGCAGGTGGTTATCGCTGCCGGATCAATCGAACGCCCGCTGGTGTTTGCAGACAACGATCGCCCCGGAGTCATGCTTGCGAATGCGGTAGCCACTTACATTAACCGCTATGGGGTGTTGCCTGGCAATGATGTTGTGGTTTTTACCAACAACGACAGCGCCTATCAGGTAGCACTGGATGCTGCATCTGTGGGTGCCACTGTCACTGTGGTTGATACCAGAAAAAATATATCAGCTGAATTTAAGGCAAGTTTACAGCAACAGAGTATCCGGCTGTTTGAAGGTCATGCAATCAGCTCTGTGCGGGGTGCTAAAGGAATTGAGTCTGTTCGGATTATGGGGTTGTCAGACGATGGTGAGTCACTCCATGGTCAGGCATGGGAAATTGTCTGCACCTGTGTAGCTACATCAGGCGGCTGGACTCCATCGTGTCACATGTTTAGTCAGAGTGGTGGCAAGCTAAAGTACGAAGAATCAATTGCGGGGTTTATACCTGATACTACGCGTGCAAAAAAATCCTGCCCTAACCTGTCAGCCGGTTCGTGCAACGGTGTTTTTACCACCAGCGAATGTGTAGAGCAGGGTGCTGATGCCGGTCTGAAAGCGGCTGCCGCTGCTGGTAAACCGGCAACATCAACCGATGTTGCAGCGTTTGCAGTCAATGAGACAGCTCAGGGAGCAATAGCCCCACTATGGCTGGTGCCAACGGTACACCCGGTCGGAGAAGGTAATTCAAAACATTTTCATGACTTTCAAAATGATGTAACCGCTGCAGACATACAGCTCGCAGCGCGTGAGGGATTTGTTTCTGTAGAACATCTAAAGCGCTATACCACCACAGGTATGGCAACCGATCAGGGCAAAACATCAAACCTGAATGCATTGGCAATAATGGCAAACATACAGGGTGTGTCGATACCGGAAGTCGGCACGACAACTTTTCGTCCTCCCTATACGCCATTAACTTTCGGTGCGGTTGGTGGTCAGGAATCGCGTGAGCTCTTTATTCAGGAGCGCAAGACACCCATGCATGAATGGCATGTTGCCAGTGGTGCAGTGTTTGAAGATGTTGGAGACTGGAAGCGCCCCTGGTATTTCCCGCAAACCGGTGAAGATATGCACGCAGCGGTTCAGCGTGAAACGCTAGCGGTACGCCAGTCAGTCGGGATGCTCGATGCATCCACACTCGGCAAGATAGACATACAAGGCAAAGATGCAGTTAAGCTGTTAGAGATGGTCTACACCAACAACTGGCAAAAGCTCGCCGTTGGTTCGTGTCGTTACGGTTTGATGCTTAATGAACACGGTATGATTTTCGATGACGGTGTCACCACCAGGCTAGGTGAAAATCACTACCACATGACCACCACCACCGGTGGTGCAGCGCGTGTGATGAGTTGGCTTGAAGAATGGCTGCAGACTGAATGGCCAGAGTGGGAAGTTTATTGCACCAGCGTGACAGAACAGTGGGCAGTAATGGCGCTAAACGGCCCTAATGCACGTGCCCTGCTGCAGGAGCTGACAGATATTGATGTCTCCAATGATTCATTCCCGTTCATGACCATGCGCGAGGGCACGGTGGCTGGTGTACCTGCCAGAATTTACCGGATCAGTTTTACCGGTGAGCAGTCTTTTGAAATCAATGTACCAGCCCGCTATGGCAAACACCTGATCGAAGCGTTGGCAGAAGCCGGTAAGAAGCATGAGCTGGTGCCTTACGGCACCGAGGCCATGCATATACTGCGTGCAGAAAAAGGCTTCATTATTGTTGGGCAGGATACCGATGGCACAGTCACACCGCACGATATGGATATGGACTGGATCGTTTCAAAAACCAAAATAGAATACCTGGGCAATCGCTCACAACAGCGCACAGACACCAGTCGAGATAAACGTCCGCAGCTGATTGGCTTGCTCACTGAAGATCCAACGGTTGTACTGCCGGAAGGTGCGCATATTGTGGCTGAGGTTCATGATCAGCCGCCAATGCCAACCATTGGCCATGTTACATCCAGCTACATGAGTCCCAATGCCGGGCGGTCGATTGCACTGGCATTGCTGCAGGACGGTATTAACCGCAAGGGTGATACTGTATCGCTGCGATTAATGGACGGTACCGTGCTTCAGGCGCTGGTAACAGACACCGTGTTTGTAGATCAAGAAGGAGCGCGCGTACGTGGCTAATCCGGTTATAGCAACTCCGTTAAACGAAGCGGATTTCAGCATTGACGGCTTTAGTGTGGCAGAGCTCGATTACAGCGGTAAGATCAATCTGCGTGCTGATTTTGAATCTAAACATGCAAACCAGTCTCTCACTAAGCTGCTTGGCATTGACTGTCAATTAGCGCCAAATACTTACAAAACCAGCGGCGATACGAGTGTCTTCTGGCTCGGCCCTAATGAACGCCTGGTCTATACAAATGGTGATGTTGACGCAATGGTTAGTCAATGGCGCAATAAAGCTGGCTGCGCTGCTGTTGACGTCAGTGATTATTCTTCTGTGTTAAAACTCAGTGGCCCGAAAGCCCGCGATGTGATTGCCAGCGGCACCCCGTTTGATATACATCCAGAAGTGTTCAGCGTTGGCGACTGCACACAAACCCGCTTTGGCAACGCGACCATTTTACTCTCGAATCATAGCGAGGCACCGGAATTTCAAATCCAGGTGCGCTGGAGTTTTGCAGAGTATGTTTTTGAGTACATAAAGCGAGTTGCGCGTTACGTATAGTCGTAGTCTTTTGTGGGGCTTGCGCTCCACTGGTGAGGGCAAAAAACTGCTTACTTCTGCAAGCCTTCAGCAAGTTCATCCATTGTTATTGCCAGCTTAAAATCCCGCTCTGAAATACCGTTGGCCTCATGAGTAGTCAGGTCAACAACAACTCTGTTGTACACATTAAACCACTCAGGATGGTGGTTGGTTTTTTCCGCAACCACAGCCACCATCGACATAAAGCCGAATGCCTGCGTAAAGCTTTTGAATTTGTATTCTTTGCGCAGCTTATTATCCTGCAGTGACCACTGGCTGTTCTGATCCAAAAATTCTTGCACTGCCTGCTCGGTTGATTTTTCCAATTGATGTGTTCCTTTGATGCTGAGCTTGTGTGTTGTACAGTAGGTTGTTGAAGTTGCTGATGATGTATGCCATCTGGCGCGGACGAACCTTTAAAATGCAGCATACTGGACAATAAAAGCTTAGTCAGGAAAATCTGAGCGAGAAGCATGTTTTATGTCGGAGAAAGCGAGATAGCCTGATGCTTTGGCTATATTTCTTACCTGCATAATACCTAAGCCTTTAACTGCGCCACAGGTTTAATACTTTATTATTGCATCAATATAGTTCACTGTTAGCTCCGAAAAAAACCTAGACTCAGATAGCAAGCCGATACGCAGAGCTGAATATGATTCAAACAGTCGTTGGAAAGAAAGTCTATAGCGTTTGGCTCGATATGTTACGCCGAATGGTGCCAATGGGAAGAACGCATAGGTTGTCAGTAGTGCTGGCGAGTATGCTTCAGTATACACAGGAGGTGGCATATGAGAAAAATGAAAGCAGCGCCAAGGCACGAAAGCTATCTGAAATTTTTGAAAATAGCCACGAAAACTATATAGAAGGCGATACAAGAGAACTTGAAAAATTAGCTGAATCAATTCTCAAGGATGCGGGTGTTAAATTTAAGCGGACAAGCGCCAGAGGGCACGGATATAGTATTGCCGTGGAAGCGGTAAATCACTATTTACATTGGGATGATTTGCCTTGGGAGAGCTAACAAGAACCAGCAGAGCGACGCACGCGATGTTCGTATGTGTGAATTGTCGTTCCTCCAATTTCATCACAAATACGCCCACTGCATGCATCGCGCCTGTGGTTGGCGTTAAGCGAAAATAGGTGCAGTAGTAGGAATGGTAAATAACTGGAACATACCAGCAGCTTTAGAGCAAGAAGTTTGGGAAAGAGACCAGGATTGTGTTTATTGTCGCTGTGAGTTCACTCCATACAAAGTATCCAGAAAGACGGCTGCAAGCTGGGAGCACATCATCAACGATATAAGCATCATCACACTTGGAAATATTGCTTTGTGCTGCTGCAGCTGTAATTCAAGCAAAAGTCAGAAAAAACTCTCAGAGTGGCTATGTACCCCGTATTGTACGGAGCGAGGAATCACACCAGAATCTGTAGCTCCTGTCGTGCAGAAAGCAATTGCTAAAGGTGAGTAATTCTCGCTTAACAAGTGGTGGCACGCGACATGGCACGCGGCGTCCATTTGTGTGTATGGTCGCAAGCTCCCATTCTCATGCACAAATGGCCGCCACATGCTATGCGCATGCACTACGAGTAAGCGGAGCGTTGAATATAAAAGCTTACGCATCGCTCAGAGACGTCAACGTGCCCTTTTACAAAAAGATCAGCAGTGCACGGCATTGTGGTTCAGTATGGTCACGTAGTGAATAACGCGCTTTTAATGGTGATGCTAGGCCATGTTTTTTGGACGGCGTTGCTGTACCTGGCATTAACTATTGTGAGGGCGCCGAAAGTATGGGGTTTGGGTGCTCAAGCTGATGGTAGTAATCCATGGGCTGAAATAGAGCCGAGGGTCAGCGCAAACCTTTCAAACCAGTTTGAGTGGCCACTATTTTTCCATATTGCCTGTGTCATCATAATGAGCGGTTCTGCGTCAGACAGTCCAGTATATGTTTGGCTGGGGTGTGTATTTCTAACGGGGCGCATTGCTCATAGTGCCGTTCAAATATTAACCTCCAATATTCGGCTGCGTGGCCTGGTTTTTACTATCAATTTCGTATCAGTGTTAGGTATGTGGTGTGCTCTTGGCTATTCGGTATTCTTGTAGCACAAAACAAAACCTCACTGATTAAGACACTTGCGAATAATATTCTGAGGATCGGATAATGAACGGGAGTTGTATTTGTGGTTCCGTGACGTTTGAGATAACAGGTGCGATCCCGGCTTTATACCACTGTTATTGCACTCTCTGCCAAAAGCAGGGTGGCAGTGCTTCCAATGCAGCCACAATAGTGTATTCAGATAGGTTTCAGTGGAAGACCGGTCAGGCCAAAATAAAAAAGTGGCAAAAAGATACCGGGTTTAGTTCTCACTTTTGCATTAATTGTGGGTCACCAGTACCCAACGTATTTAAGTCGAGGTATGTCTGGATTCCTTTCGGATTAATGGACAGAGCTAATCCAGTGGCAAAGGCGAATTTGTGGTTGAATTCCAAGCCGGTCTGGGCAGCGCCGTTAGATCTGGAAAGAAATTATGATTCCGCGCCTGAGGATATAAAGGAGTTCGTGCAATATCTAAACGCAAGCGAACCATGAATAGTGAGTCGTCCAGATATCCAATGAAAGGCAGTTGTGTTAAAACCAGCGTAGTGAAGTTCGCCGTCAGTTGAAGAATCGAAGATCTTTTACTTTCAGCTCCAGCGGAGGTCAAAGGGACCCGTATAGTCATTTTTTGCAGACCTGCTCTGGCGGTTTCGGGTCCAAGGCGTAATACTACTTTGATGACTTTTCAGTGTTCACTGCAGGCATCGTGAAAATGTCGGCAGATATAGATAGCAGTCTTGAGCTTCTTAAGTAAAATAAGGATCAGGCAATAAGGCTGGAAATGCTGAGACATGGTCGTGTGTCAGTCAGTGGTAATACCCCAAGATTCATTGTCGTTGAGTCATAGAGTGGTTGTACGCACGAGAAGATACCTTATTTAAGTAGGAACAACCGCGCCGAATAACAAGCGCTTGCAGCTGGGCGTATAACCATATTTACGTTGTTAAATTCGCAAAATGCGTGGCTAAGCGCGGCACTTCATACACCAGGCACATGTATATGATGAATTCAGAACAAGTTGGGCGTTGGGAAATTGTCTCAATGGAGGTCTGGGATAAGGATTATATTGATATGGTTGAAACTGGATATGTTTCCATCAATCAGGATGGTGCGGGTAATTTTGTATTTGGTGCTGTGCAAGGTGAGATTGATGGGGCATATTTCCGAGGCTCCGCGCGTTATGAATTCAGCTGGAGTGGCAGCGATGAGGGGGATCTTGTTACTGGAAGAGGGTGGGTGCAATTTGAGTCTGATCAGCATGCCAGCGGCTTTATCTTTATACACATGGGTGAAGAATCGTCGCTTACATTAAGGAAGACAATATAAACGTTTGAAGGCCAACAACTTACTCTATTTCGTTTACTATGAATTCTCTTGCGCTGCATAGCCAATTATTCAAATGATCATCATCCACACTGCGACTGAGATAAGTGTCAGTCTAGAGGGCTGCAATATCGATTTATGATACAAACGAAAATAAATTTATAAATCGGTATCTCTTGCTAAAAATCAATATTTATTGGAAATTGCAATTACTTGTTCACAAATGGGTCTTGTTCATGGCGTCAAAATATCAAAAAGCGTTTATGCAGTTTCTTACGGAGGTAAAATCGATCGAGGATGCATCTGATGCAGTCTATGAGATGTCAGATGAGTTCGCCAATGTTGTTGTTCTGTCTGGTGAAATAGTGGGTAGAGAAACCAATGAAGAAATAAACGAGATTGGGCAGAAGTATGGATTGCTTGTATTGGCGCGATACTTAAACGTCGTTTTAAAGCGGCCTGAGATAAATTAATCACCTTGATCGGGGTGTCGTCCGATGATTGAAGAATATTCGTGAAAGTCACTATGGAGGATATAAAGCAAACGTAGTTACTAAACCTGTTACACGGTTTATTATCCAACAAGCATGATTAGAAATTCGGTAGGATACGGATTACAATTAACATTTAAGCAATGTAAGCCGTTGCGTAGTACACATCTAATCATCACTAATTTTGCTGAAAAAAAAGAAGTTTGTGTGTTATTAAAGTGAGTTTAATATCAAAAAATCAGAGCAGAAACTTGGCTAAAATTAGTCTTAAAGGGTACATAATAGTTCCGGACTCAGCTCTTGAGGCAGTAAATGCTGAGTTACCGTTTCATATAGAGTCAACCCGAAAGGAGAGTGGTTGCCTGGTTTTCAATGTGACTCAGGATAATCAGCACCGCAACAGGTTTAATGTTTACGAAGAATTTGTAGATCGGGCGGCGTTTGATCACCATCAATCAAGAGCTGGTGAGTCGAAGTGGGCGAAGGTGACAAGTGAAGTAGAGCGTCACTATGAAATTAGTAGCGAAGACTAACAATAAACATAGTTTGATGCGTTGTGGGTCATGTTTCTCGAGCTTTCAAAATACAGTCTTTAGGGGGTAAAACCGATGGCATTGGAACCTGAGTTTCTTGAAATACAGGAAAAAGGCATAGTTGCGTTGTCACGTGAGTTTACGCTCGAAACACGGAAGGATATTCCGTTACTCTGGAGTGAGTTCTGGTCCCGGGAGTGGCATTTGATGGGGGACGGGGAGGAGGCTGCCTATGGCGTTTCATACTCTGTGCAACCAGATGGTAAATTCTCGTATGCGGTCGGATTAAACTTCGACTCTATGCCGGAGCCGTTACCTGACGGTGCATGTGTCGTGACTATTTCAGGCGGTCGCTATGCGGTTTTTCGAAATCGCGGTCCGGTTAAAGAGATACCGTCTTTGTTCGATGATATATTCGGGCGATGGTTGCCGGGTTCTGATGAGACACAACGGGAAGGCGCTGTTTTTGAACGGTATCCATACGATGACAATGCGTCACCAGAAAACATGACTTATGAGATATGGGTGCCGATAAGTAACTGAAAGTCATTTGGTAAAAATGTAGGGTGAGCAGGATCCCGGAGCTTGTCTGAAGTATCAATGATCATTTACTCAGATGTTGGGTTATTCATTATGCTCTGGCAGATTTTGTGTCGTTTTAGTAGATGGCACTACTGTCCCGTTAACTTTTAGAACATGCGCATTTGAGGATCGTAGCCGTTGTATTCCTCTCTCAATCAGCCGGTGATCAGATCATCCAACGATCTTTTCTCAAACAAATTAAGTTGCAAGAGCCGCAATAGTTGTAGAACCCAGCGCGTGCAAATTATTTTTGAACTTGAATCCATGAACGGGCGCTAGACCCTGACTGCGGCTTAACAGTTGCGCAAACAGCTCCTTGTAGAGCTCATGCGGTTTGTCCGCATTGATTCTGGCAAGATTTGAACGCGACGTTTTGGTGCTCCCCAGGTGATATAAACGATGTTGCTGGGCACTCACTTTGTCTACGATATCTCGTCAGCTCTTGCGTCCAGTCAGTTGTCCTATCGTCATCGTGACAAACTGGTACCATCGCGAGGCTGTTCTGAAGGATCGACCGCTGTGATGCTTGTTTGCCAGTGACTCAAATTCATGTCTCGGTATCAATTTCAGTATTTGGGACAAAATCGTATTACAATGAGCCATGGTCTGATCTCCTTCTGTGGCAGTGTTTATTCGCAAACCCATTGTACTAGAGCTGGCGATCAGGCCATAACTCAGCCGCGGTTAACAGGACAGATGTGAAGTCTCATAATGCGGCAGTTAATAATTCTTGGGGTTTTTATGAGTTCAAAGTCTCCGGTGTTGGTATCTTTACTCGCGTTCAGGTCTTTACTCTCCGGTAGACGGGGTGGAGCAATTTTATGCGCATTCGCACTGGCCAGCTGCACGGCTACTCTGCCGGAGTTAGGGTCGTTTTTTGGTTTGAACAGTGAAGAGCCAGTGGTGATTCCGGTAGGTACAATCAAGCCGGAACTCGACTATTCATCTGAATCACCCGAATGTGAAATAGCAGCACAGCGTATCAGCGAGAATGTTCAGGTCGGGATGACACGCAAAGATGTAGAGCGGTTGGTTGGGCAACCGAAGTTGATACTGGCAGGCGCATGGCACTGGACGCGTGGGTTCACCAGAACTGGCAGACCTATAGTAAAGTTTCAAAGCAGTCGTGAGCAAAATAGCGTGTTCGTCAGCTCTTTTACAGCCGAGTCAAATGAGTGCTAGTGGGCCACTAGCTGTGATTGCCATGTGGCGGCAGGTGTCGTTCAGTAATAGTTATTGATGTGTTGTTCCAGTGCTGCCATTCCTTCATCAAGCCCTTTGCGACCAAACCCCAGTCTGAAGTGATTGTCCGGTGTATCACTTAACGCTGACTGATAAACAGAACCAGGCAACAGTAGTACACCGCTTTTTTCAATCAGTTGTCGGGTAAAGTTCTCTACCCCGTCAGCACCTTTGTAAAGCGGGAACGCCATGCATGATCCATCCGGTCTTTGCCAGTCAAATAGCTCAGTGTGGCGGCTGAAAAAAGCATCCAACGATTGCGCAGGTGCGTGCCAGTAGCTGCTCGCTGTGGCGCAGTGCAATTTTGGTCAGTCGTTCACTTGGGCCGGAATTGCAAATCGAAAGATAGTGTTTAAGCTTTTCCATTCTGTTGATAACGTCTTTGTCTTTACAGGCAATCCAGCCAATCCTTAAACCGGGTAAGCCGTAGGCTTTGGACATCACATTCAGTGATAGCCCGCGCTCGTAAACATCTGCAACGAACGGTAGATGCATTGTGCCGGTCTCACCCAGGCCATTGAATATTTCATCGTGCAAAATATAGATACCGTGTTTTCTGCACAGATCAATTAGCGCGTAGTACCGGTCCAGCGGCAGGATCGCACCGGTTGGATTGTGGGGAAAATTAATCGTGATCAGCCGGGTGTTTGGTTTTATCGATGCCGCAACTCTGTCTATATCAAGTGACCAGTTGTCGGTTGGATCAAGTGGAATCCCTGTGGTGTCGCAAACCGACAGTGGTAAGGACTCGTGCGACTGATAGTTTGGCGTTACCACGATGGTGTGGCTGTCTTTATTCAGCAATACAGTGTTTGCTGCGAATATTCCCTCACTGGCACCTGCGAAGCAAAGTAGGTGTTCCCGGTTGCAGCTGGTGAAGGTTTTGGCAATTTCGTCTCTGACGTCAGGCGCGCCGAATGTTTCTGTATAGCCAAGCCACATGTTTTCGAATTCGGCGCGTTCCTCGGCAGTTGCATAGCCAAGTAGCTCCTGCAACGACATGCTCTGGGCGTCGGAGGCCGTCAAATGGTGGCGGGAGTTGAATTCCCAATTTGAAAAATGAGTCTCCAGTCGAAAGTCGGGTAGCTGGTTCATGTGCAACAGGGAGTGACTGTAGTATGCTCGATCATACTCCGGACTCAGCTTTTGAGACAGTCGGGCAGGGGCGGCATTCAGCAGAGCGGCGCCACCAAAAAAGTATTATTTACCGTCAGCTTTGAACCAGCCCAGTCATGAATGAACACTTAGATAGCCCAAGCGTTGATCCTGTAGAAATTGAAAAATTCAACCGCCTGGCAGAGATCTGGTGGGATGCCGACGGCCCCATGTGGCCACTGAATACGCTTAATCGGCTGCGCATCGGGTACATTGTTAAACAGATTTCTTCCTTTTACGGTGTGTCACCAGACAGTCTTAAGCCATTGTCAGGTATTCGGCTTCTCGATATTGGTTGCGGTGGTGGCTTGCTGGCTGAGGCGATGGCAGAAAAAGGCGCGCAGGTGCATGGTATTGATATACCGGAAAAAAATATCTACATCGCCAGGCAACACGCAGAGGGAATGGAGAATCAACCTGTTTACGAACAGGTAACCGCTGAGAGCCTCGCGCTGCGTGGTCAGAGTTATGATGTTGTACTTAACATGGAGGTGGTAGAGCATGTCGCAGATCTGTCATCCTTTATGACAGCGTGCAATTCTCTGGTCAGGCCCGGTGGCATGCAGATTATCTCTACCATCAATAGAAATCCTGTGGCCGGATTCTCTGCCATCTTTGGGGCCGAGTATGTATTGCGATGGTTACCCAAGGGGACACATCAATATCGAAAGCTCGTCAAGCCGCGGGAGTTGCAGCGGTTATGTAGCAGAGATGGTCTTGAACAGCTGGCAACCACCGGCGTGGCGGTTAATCCGGTCACCAAAAAAATGTCTCTTCGAAAGTCCCGACTGATCAGCTATATGCTGGTGCTAAGCAAGCCAGACATCACTGAATCGCTCAGCTAGCCCGGTTTATTCGTGAAAATGACGGCATCCCGCTTGATCCTTGATTCCACAGCGAATTTTTTCTCTTGCAAATATCAGTAAGTATTCGATGCGAGAAGAAAATACCCTGTGAAACCAATGCTCTGCGCGCTATGCTCGCCATTTCACGAATAAAC
>CALLLW010000049.1 GCA_938007995.1 uncultured Granulosicoccaceae bacterium
CAGTACTACGACCCTATCCGCCATCTCACCAGGCCCGATTCCGTGCCTCGCGGCACCACCGTTGCTCAGTCGCTAACCCAAACTGCCTGATGAGACTTCCCGTGTTGCACACACTCTCCTTTTGTAAACATGCCATCGTCATTACCCCGGCGGAATCACAGGTTGCGCTCGTCGTTCTCTTCACCAGTGACTGCGGCCTTCCTCCAAATTCGGGGGAGTCGGCTTCCGCATTACCCTTTTCGAGGCCTGCTCAACGTTCACTACTCGTTACGGCCTGCTTACTCGCTGAGTCCCTTGCGGACCCTTTGACATCGGGAAGCTGTTCAGTAAACATCCTGCTTACTGTCCCGACTGCTACCGACTGGAACGACCTTTGTCGGGTGGGACTTTCACCCACTGAAGAGTGCGACCTTTCCACGGCGCACCGAATAAACCGGGCTAGGCTACCAGCTCCATCATCGGGTGGAAGGAAACTTTACCGGAGTCTCTCAGCACGTCAATCAAGCTGCGTAAGCGAGCGCGATTAGCTGCGTCCATATGTTCATGATGCAACATAATACCCACCACCTCCTGCGACTGGCTGAACTGATCGCAGATATAGCTGGCAAGCTCGGTTTCATCAAGGCTTACGCCTTTACGTTTTTTTAACCAGTCAACCGCTACCGGTAGTTCAGTCAACGCATCACTGACCTGATCAGAGCCGGTTATTCTTGAAAAGCAACTAAAATTTAAGGCACCCAACGCGGCCACGGTATCACTGGTGCATCGATTCCATGGTGGCGTGAATATCGGACACACTCGTGCTTTAAATACCCTGTTCAGTATTTGTTGACCAGCAGCAATGTCGTCAAGTTGCTGCTGATAACCTCTTTCGCTGCCAAACTCGCATGATCGCCCCTTGGTTTGATGATTTGTGTGACTAAAGCCGTGTTGGTGTATCGAGATTTTGTTATCTGCGGTGATCAGGTTATCGATCAGTTTTACTGATTGATCGGACAATGCTGCGGGAATCACCGCAATGTCGAGCGGCAAGCCATGGGTTTCAAACTCATCTGCCAGAGCTTGCAGCTGACTATCAACCCACCCACCGTCATCGTCACGAAAAAACACCTTCAACGGTTTGTCTTTGGCTGCAAGCGTTGCAGCAAGGCTTTCAAAAGGGGCCACGTTGCCTTCGCCCTGGTTGTGATTTGGCATGACTCAACCTGTCACTCACTGTGTGTTCCCTCGTTTATGCTGTAGCAATTTGGAGGCAATCCGGACTGATTCAAGCGCGCCATTAAATTGTGAATGATCCGTTTTAAATCGGCCCGCACCTATGGCCTCTCTGACAGCTTTGGCAAGTGATTCTGCGTTTAAATATTTCGCAGGTAACGACACATATGATTGTGTTGAAGTGAGACTTTTGGCACGTAAGGTCTGCTCAACTTCACCACCGTCGTCAAACGGTATTAACACACCAGGTGTACCGGTTAACAATAAGTCAATCGCTGTGTTGTAACCACACATACTGACGGAACAGGCTGCTGCTGACAAAAGACTTCTGAAATCTGCACGGTTTGGCTCAATTACCGCCATGGATTCCTTATCCAGCGATTTAAGATTTTCTACCTCCGTCGCTGAATCGATACCACCAACTAAAATTCGCCATTGAAGATCCGGTACTAACGCTGCCGCCTGTATCGCAGTTTCATAGATATGCCTGCCAACAGATCCCCCACCTGCACTGACAATTACCTCAGGCAGATGATCCTTGTTTGACGATTTGGCTTGAGGGTTGGCTTGAGGGTTGGCTTGAGGTTTGGCTTGAGTCGTAAAATCAACAGACTGGGCAACATAGCCGGTGTAATGAACCTTCGATTGTATAAGCTCTGTGACCGGCCAACTGATATCGATCGGTGTAGTTTGCAAATTTGAGTGAACAAGGATTCCATCATAGTGCTCTGCAATAAGCGCTTCCGTTCGTTTTACTTTTTTCTCACTCGAAGGAGGTGCCAGAATATCCCTGACAGAAGACAACACAACAGCTGGCTGGGCCAGTGTATTTGCTGCGCGTAGCAAACTGGTGAACTCCGGATGCAATACACGACGACCAAACGGAAAAAGCTCGGTGATCACAATATCCGGTTGCAGTTTGGTGACCAGCGTTAGAAGCTGCTGTTTTCGGGCAGCAAGAGTTTCTTCATTAACAACGACTCCATCGGCATCCAGCAAGCGGGTAAACTGTGTGCCATCTGACTGCAGTGGCGGGAGTTGATGCAGCGTCAGTCCGGTCGTATCAAATGTAGCGACCGGCAGACCACCACTTGCAACACAAACACGATGTCCTGCATCAACAAATGCCTGTGATAAATTCAGGGCGCGACGTAAATGACCGGTACCCAGCAGATGAGTTACTGCAATCAGTATCTGCATTATTGAATTTTTTTATTGTCCATACAGAGATATCTCACTGGCCTTAACTGATTAATTATTTGTATCTCTGCTGATCAACCTGACTCGCAAAGGTTCCGCGACACTCAGTTTATCCGTCACTTGCAGGCAATAGAGCGAATTACGCTTAATAGTGAACGGCGGCTCCCCTCTAAACGGCCAATCAAATGCGACCGCCAACAACGTTCGCATTACACCAATATGGCAGACAGCCACTGTGTCTGCAGTCAGGCTCTGCAACCAGGGCGACAGACGCGACCAAACCTGAGCCGGTGACTCACCGTTAGGTGGCTGGTAGTCCCAGCCCCAATCAGGCAGGTGTTTAAATCCTGAATCAGGATCGGCATACAAATCAATGCCCCGCTTACCTTCCCAGTCACCGTAATCCATTTCTAATAACGCAGGCTCAATGACCGGTGACCGATCAGCAATCAGCTCTGCAGTTTGTACAGCTCGTTGTAATGGGCTGCTAACCAGAGCTGCATGCTGCCAATCAGGCGGCAAAGTTAACCCGGCAAGATCTTTGACAGTCTCTGGTTCAAGCGGGATATCACGATGCCCCTGAATCCTGCCCGCGCGATTCCATACCGTCTGTCCATGCCTGATCAGTGCGAGTCGATTCATGCGATCACTGCAACGCGAGCTGTAATTGTGCAGAGAGCGTGTTGGCTGCTGCATCCAGTAAATGCCGTTGGCGAATAAAATGCCTGCCATCACTGACCATCGACTTATAAAGTGAGGAATCCGCCAGAATCAGATCAATCCTTTGCGCCAGTAACGAAGCGTCACCCTCAGGCACCAGTGAATGACTCGATGCAATCACCTCACGAACTCCGGATCGATCCTGAGCCACCACTGGCAAGCCCGATGCCTGCGCCTCCAGGTACACCATACCAAACGCCTCATTCACCCCTGGCCAGACAAATAATGACGATCGCTGATAGGCATCATTTATTGCAGTGCGATCAAGCTGACCAAGAAATATCACTCGTTCACCAAACTCCCTGAACAACAGTGCGATGTCATCACGTGCGGGTCCATCTCCAACAATAGATAACTGCCAGTCCTGTGTTTTCAGATAAGTCAGTGCTTCAGCCAGAATTTTATAAGAAGCAAACTTATCTCCATAACGATGCATGCCAACCGCAAGCAACTGGTTCCCTGTCACAGGTGCGGGTGGTTTCTCATTGATGGTTGTTTGCACTAAAAACGGCGCAAGGTGCACCAGCTTTTGATGCTCAGGCTGATGCTGTGCCAGAGCTGCACGATCTTTCTCTGTTAAGTAAAACACGCAATCGGCAGACTCTGTTGCCAGATCAGCACAGTTGCAGAAGTCTGCCCATGCACCTGTTGAGCGACTTTTTGCAATACTCGCTTCAATAATAAAATACGGTATATCCAGCTGCTGACAGACTGCCCGACCGATTAAATCCGGTGCCTTGTAATAGTTGTGGTAGGTAAACCAGGCTTGCCATTTGTGTGCAGGGCTCAACAGACGATCTACTTCTGCCTTCGCCTTTGCTTTTATCTGTTGTTGTGTGGCTGTATCGCCTTTGCCATCATAACAACGTAATTGCGACGCTACTTTCACCGGCAAACCGGGACTATTCATCGACAGCGCAGTCAAAATGCCCTGCGCCAGTTGACGATCCCCGGACGGCACCGGGTGATCAGGTGGCTTCATCGGTGCGTAGAAGGCAATCATTTATTACATCATGCCTGCGCTATGCACGCAATTGTTCACATAAGGTTTGCAATCGGTCATGCAGCAGATCAATACCTGCCTGCATACCAAAATCACTGACCAACCGGTCATAGGCCGCCTCTGATAATGCAGCACGCTTGTCTGGCGAACTGGCGAGTGTTACCAATGAACCAGCCAGCGCCTCGGCATTATCTTCAGCAAGCAAGGCATGCACATCATCTGTGAGAAACTCGGGTATCGCAGAGACGGCTGTCGCAATTATTGGCAGCTTCTGCGACGCAGCTTCCATTAGAACGTTCGGCAATCCATCACGGTCACCGTTGTCTGCTATGCGACTCGGTAGTATAAAAATGTCTGCATCACGCATCGCTTGTATCACCTCTGGCTGTTCCCGCTCACCCAGCCAGTTAATGCGATCATCAACGTTTGCAGCTGTTGCCTGCTGCAGCAATGAAGATTTAAGCTCACCGCCACCAATGTGAATGAACTCCCAGTCGAGTGTATCCGGTAATTTTGCAAGCGCTGCGATTAAACGGTCATAGCCTTTTTTCTCTACCAGACGACCAACCGACAGTATCTTTATCCGCGACGCATGATGGGTTCTTTGCGGCGGTGCCGGAAATCGTGACAGATCCAGCCCGTGATAGACAAGCTCAATATTCTCCTGCGAGCTACTCAATGATCGCAGATGTTTAGCGCCGATAGCAGTACAGGTAACTCCAAAACTCGCACCATGTGTATTGCTGTCAAGCTTCTCACGCAGCTCCCAGTCCGGTGATGTCCAGATGTCTTTCGCATGCGCCGAAAAACTCCATGGCATACCACGCATGATTGCCGCATAACGCGCAACCGATGCAGGGGTATGCAGAAAATGGGCGTACACGCCGCGAATATTATCGGGTAACTCACTTGCCATAACACAGGCCTGACCAAAGCGCCTTATCCGATTACGGGTAAAGTCGCGGCGCAGATCTTTAAAAAACACCTGCCACGCTGCTTTATAACCACGTAGTCTTCTGCAAGACAGCCAGCAACGCAACACACGCATCACTTCCTCGTGCAGATACTCCGGCAAATAATAAACCTGCGCACTCACCTGTTCGTGTAGCGGGTGCTTTTTTTCATTGGCCGGATGGCGCAGTGACCAGATTTGGAATTTATGTCCACTGGCTTCCAGTGCAGCCAGTTCCTGAGCAACGAACGTCTCGGATAATCGTGGCCAGCACTTAACCACAATAGCGAGCGGAGACTGCTCTGCACTCATACCGGACTCGAATCCCGCTCGGGCTCAAGTAACTTTTGAATTCGGCTAACTACACAATCCAGACCATCAAGTAGTCCATCGTAACTTCCAGCTGAAGGCGGTCGCTGATCAGGTAATTGCCGGATTGCATCAATCATTGCATCAACCGACCCTGCATTAAGATCTTTATCAAACATTTTAACCAGGCCGAGCTCCTGTGCTCTTGATGCGCGTATGTACTGCTCAAGCCTTGGTACCGTTCGCGGCACTATCAACGCCGGTTTGTCACAGGAGAGTATTTCGCAAAACGTATTGTACCCGCCCATGGCGACAACTCCCTGTGCACCCAGCATAAGACTCTCCAAACGAGAGTCAAAAGCGACATCCATCACACGGCCTTTGAGTTTGGCCACTCTGGTTTCAAAATCTGCTCGATCATCTCCGGTCAGAAACGGACCGTATACCAGTAAAGCAGTCGGGCTTAAATCAGGATCGGTTTCGTAAGCGCGTAATACCTGATCGACCATTGCTTTACCATCGCCGCCCCCGCCGGGTGTGACCAGTATATATGGCACTTCGGGCATTTCTGCTCGCGGTGGTGGGTCGCGACGCAGATAGCCTGTCCAGATCATACGTTGCTTAAGACTCTCTGAAAAATCCAGAGCTTCGGTGGGATCGTAGACAGATTTCAAACCGTAGACCCAGACCTCATCATAGTGCTTTTCCACAGCTTGTACCGCACCCTTGCGTTGCCACTCTTCAACGATCAGTTCAGGACTATCAAGCACATCTCGCAAGCCGAGTATCAGTTTTGTCTTACTACCTGATCTGTGCAGCCAATCGAGTGCCGGTTTTAATTCACCACGAAATCCGGTGGGTTCTTTATCCACCACAATGATGTCCGGCTCGAACAACTTAACCAGAGACTTGATTAAACCAGCTCGAATAACTGTAGTTTCATCAATATCAAAACCCAGTTTTTCTGAAATATAAGAACCGTCAGAGCGTTTTGTTACTCCAGGCAATCGAACGTAATCAACACGCTCTGGAAATGTGAAACGACCAGCCACCGGCGATCCAGTGATAATCAGCGCTGATAGCAAACTGTCTGATGCCGTCATAGCTGCAGCGAGGGTCCTCGATCGCCTGAGATGACCGAGCCCGAAGGTATCATGGCTATAAAACAGGACACGCGGCGAACGACGCCTTGCGCTAGTGGCACGGTTATTCGCCAGACGACTACTGTGGCCAGCGCCGGCATTGATGTCAGCCGCAGAATCTGTGCGGTTTTTCGAAAACGCCATACTGCCTCGTGCTCGCAGATTATAGAATGAGTCCACTGGGAGATTTTAACGGTGCGCAATATTTACATTTACCGCTACGCTCCACGCTGCTGCTCTGAATTGTAAAGGAAATAATGCAAAAATGCGGTTTTTAAAAAAATCTGTAGTGCTGCTAGCCACGTTACTGTTTAGTGGTTGCCTCATCCTCAGCACCGCCTACGCGCAAACCACTGACCCGAATGAAGGTAGTGCAACCTTCGTTGCCGACATTATCTCAGCGGCAGAGCAACAAGGCGTGCAGGTAATAGTCATTAATAATGGTACGTCGCAGGAAGACAAATCAGTTACCAATTCAGTGACGGAACAAACACTGCCGCCAGGCGTACTGACTCCTGAAGATTATGAAAACCTGTCTATGATCATGGCGCCAGCCAGCGCATCCGCACTGATGAAGGCACAGTCAAATCTGCTTAGCTTCAGAGAACTGGTCAAAAACAAAATAGAGCAGGTTCCACCTTCATTTAGAAAAACAATAAGAGAAATACAAGGCAACAGCCCGACTGGTGAGATGCGACCGTTTGTGCGGGCACTTTACTGGTCAATTCTGCTACTGGCATTCGGCGCGTGGGTAGAACATGAAATATATATAAAACGCCTTGTTGCACGCTGGCTGAAATCAGATTTGCATAACAACCCGGTCGGCTATCTCGATAAAGTACCACTGCTGATCAAGCGTGCACTGCTTAAAATATTTGGCGTGATGATATCAGTCGCTATCGCTTTTACAACCGGCACGGTGATTTTCAATGAAACACCACCGGAATCAATCCAGTTTACTATTGCGGTCATCTATTTCGGTTATGTTGCTATCCGGCTGGTGCTGATCTTGTGGAGAATGATACTGGCGCCTTATCTTTCGCAATACAGAATCCCTCATCTCTCACATACCGAAGCCCTGAGGCTGTTTCATTGGCTGGGCTTCGTCTCTTCTATGAACATCATCATACTGATGATAAGCATCTGGATTGGTGAACTGGGCGGCCGCAGCGATTTACATGCAGTACTCGCATCGTGTTTCAGCTTTATCGTTGCTTTTTCCAATATTTTAATGGTGATTGTCAATCGCAAAGCGTTATCAAATGCCATTCGCAACGGCCAGTCACCAGAGACAGCCAGCGGTTTTGCAAATTTTCTATCAAAGATCTGGCTCATCACAACAGTCAGTTATTTTGCGTTCTCATGGATGCAGCTCACCTACCGTGTCGTATTAAGCAAGCCACTGCCCGCCACACCCGCGATTGCCGGCGCTTATACTGTTTTGCTCGCTACAATCTGTGTGTATGCATTAAGTAATTATTTTATCGAGCGTATCTCGCTGCGTGCCAAAAGGCTGGTCAGGCTATCTACAACAGAGGATGATCATCAGCTTCCCAGTCATCATAATGATCCACCAGAATCTGTCGAATCAGTGTCCAGCCATACGACCGGCAGCGATGAATCCACTGCTGATACAACCATGATCAGCAGGCATCCGCTTGCTAGCTACGAGGATCTTGCCAGACGTGTATCCGGTGTACTGGCTATCAGCGTAGGCTTTTGGGCGCTTTCAAAGAACTGGAGGATCGATAGCTTTGCACTCTATAGCAACTTGATGGAACGCAGCACTGCGGCACTGATTATCCTGTTTTTCGGCTATATCGTTTATCATCTTGTGCGTATCTGGATTGACAATAAAATCGAGGAGGAAGGTGCTGACTTCTCACTGGCACCGGGCGATGAAGGCGGCGCTACCAGTGCCAGCCGCCTTGCAACCTTGCTGCCGCTTTTTCGAAACTTTATGCTGGTGGTTATTGGTATGTCGGTCGTATTCAGTGCACTGCTTGAATTGGGTATAAACGTTAGCCCATTGTTTGCCAGTGCGGGTGTTGTTGGTCTTGCGATTGGCTTTGGTGCGCAAACACTGGTACGCGATATATTTTCAGGTGCATTCTACCTTTTCGATGATGCGTTCCGCCGTGGTGAATATGTCGATATCGGCAGTGTTAAAGGCACAGTTGAAAAGATCTCTGTTCGATCTTTCCAGCTACGCCATCACCTTGGCCCGTTGCACACTATCCCGTTTGGAGAAATTCAATCTCTGACCAACTACTCCAGGGACTGGGTAATGATGAAGCTGCCACTGCGCTTAACTTACGATACCGACCCTGAAAAAGTACGCAAGCTGGTAAAGAAGCTGGGCATTGAGCTTATGTCTGACCCCGAGCTTGGCGACAACTTTCTGCAGCCATTGAAGTCACAGGGGGTGATTGAAATGCAGGATTCAGCCATGATATTCCGGGTAAAGTTTATGACTAAGCCCGGTGATCAATGGACCATTCGCAAGCGTGTTTACCAGGAAATCAGAGACCTGTTTAACCGTGAGGGAATTCAGTTTGCAAATAAGGAAGTCACGGTGCGTCTAGCCGGTGATTTACCCGATAAGCTCGACGAAAAGCAAGCCCGCACCGTCGCTGCTGCTGCGATTGATGACGAAGACACTAATGACACGATGATGAATGACGATGACCGATGAAGCAATAGAAGTATCTATCAGTGCAAGTCGGTTTATGGAAACTACTGACTCGATTCATCACGCCGGAATTAAGCAATTTGGTAAGTCTTACAAACAGCGCTCTCACACAGCACTGATCTCGGCGTTTTTTAAACTCATTGATCAGCAATGCGTCTCTACACTGCTTGAGATCGGTGCGTTTCAGGCGGAGATCTCGCGCCGCTTTGTTGCTGAAGCCCCCGCAAGGCAAGCGCTGGCAGTTGAAGCCAATCCGTACAACTACAAAAAATTCAAACAATCACTGAATGACGCCGGTGTGCTGTATCACCATGCAGCGGTACTCAACCGTGATGGCCCATGCGATCTGCAGTTGCATACCACTGAGATTGATAGTCAAAACGGCTATATTCGCGGCAACAATTCACTCTTAACAAGTGACGCCAGGCCGGAAACACGCAACGAAACCATACCCGGTATAACGCTTGACTCATTGGTCGCGGAGTATGTCGCCACGCACGCTTTCCACGAACCGTCTGTTAAACACCCGGCGCTGTGGATAGATGTTGAAGGTGCACTGGATCTGGTGATCAAAGGTGGGAGTCACACCCTTAAAGACAGTCTGATGGTATTTGCCGAAGTCGAGACTCAGCGTTTATGGAACAATCAGGCAATCTTTCCAGAGATTGCATCACTAATGAATGAGCTTGGCTTTTTCCCATACCTGCGAGATTGCGAATATGAGCCGGAGCAATTCAATGTGATCTTTGCCAATAGAGAGTTAATCAACCAAGCTGTTTTTCAACAGGTAGCAACAGAGTTCTATCAAAGCTTAGAGCAGGCAAGCTAATCCCGTTTGGTGTTTTGATCGCTCTGGGCCGGGTTATCAGGCCTTAATGTGGCCTTTGGTTAATCCAGCTTTAAATCAAGCAACTGCAATTCGCTATATAAGTGATCGACTTCAATCGGCGCGACGCTTTCAGATTTAAAATAACGCGGCACCGGCAGCATTTCCTGAATCGTATTGACAGGTTGAGTAACAAACCTGCCGTCTGCCGCCAGTACAGATTTGCTTTGCGGCAATAAAGCGTTGGCAAGATCCTGCGCGTGTGCCGAAAAATGATGGTAATCACTGGCATACATCAAGTCATACCAGGTCACCTCCTCTGCCTTTCTTTTAATCGAAAAAAACAGCAAATTGCTGCAACCGTCAGCCTGCAAAAGAAAAGGTGTTAACGGTTGATCAGCCATATCGATCAGTATTTTTCTTTCATGCCCGGCAACGCTTTGCAGAATAATTTCGGTGTCAATAGTTATATCTAGCGTGGAACTTCCGTTGCTGTGCCATAGATAGCGATGATCCTCTAGTACACGCAGACCAACCGCCTCCTGTATTGCCAGCGGCTTGGGCGAGTTGGTGAGTGTTGCGTAGGTCATGTTCGGGTCAGATATGGAAGCTATCAGCATATCGCGCCCCAGACCCTTGCCGCGCATTGAGCGATCAAGATACCAAGAGCTCATGCTGACCATGCGCTCGGTCCGGAATCCTGATTCTTTATTACCCAGCAATCGATCAGAGTAAACCATGCCGCAGAAGCCCAGCACCTGCCCGTCGGAATCTACTACCCGTCCGCAATCAGGTTTGTCATCGAGCCACGTGTATGACATCAGCTTATACCAGCGCTCCAGTGGAATTTTAGCGTTCATCTTGCTGTGCAGCAGTGAGCAAATGCCGTCGATATCCGCCTCTGTTGCAGCTCTTACATAAGCACTCACAGGTTAGTCCTGAACAATCCACCGACATCTGTATGCCAGCGTGCAGCCGGATGATTGTTTATCGCATCTGCAAGTTGCTGACTGAATGCCCAGCACTCATCCTGCATCACAAGGTGATGAGTTAAGTAACCCGTGGGTTCTGACGCATCAACCGCACCGGCGCGTCGATCACGTAAATGCTCAACCAGCTGATTAATTGTTTTTTCTGCACCTTTAAACGCTGCACCGCCTTTCCAGCGTAACAGATCGCAATGAGAGTTCACGGTGGTGAAGCCGGGGGCAGTCTGTTTGCCACACCTCGGTCCAAATCGAGATACCCCGCTAAAACCCATTTCAACCACGGCAGGCAGCAATGCGGGATCCATGCGATTCCACGGCGGCACCAGTACGGGTGCAAAGTCATCATTGAACAAATCTTCAAGCAACTCACGCCCGTGCGAGAGCTCTTCAAGTATTACTCGCTCACCACGATGCAGGCCAAGCTCCCATGCACCGGGCTGCGGCTCTGGCAGAGGATATTGTTTTGCATGATTGATATGTGCATAGCCATGCTGTGCGACGGTGACATGAGTTGCCTCTTTCACCTTCGGTAGCAGTGATTTTTCAACCTTTGCAGGAATAACGGCGAGCAACAGGCCAGTGTTTGTAGTAACACTGAGCAGCTTGTCAAGCTCGGCACTCGCTGCAACTGCGTCATCATCACGCCACCAGAAATCAGCAACGCTGTCCTTTGCTAACCACTCATCCAGTTCACTGTTGAGCGTATCCCAGGCATCCATAGCAATCAGTGTTTAGTTATCTAGTTGGATTTACTTTTGATACGGATCAAGCGAATCACGCAATCCGTCACCAAGAAAGTTGAACGCCAGTACCACGAGAATAATCGCAATCATGGGAATTGCGGTCCACGGATAAATCTCGATAGAAGCGAGGTTCTGCGCATCATTCAGCATCACACCCCAGCTTACTGCAGGTGCACGTAACCCGAGCCCTAAAAATGAAAGCGCAGTTTCACCCAGTATCATTGCCGGAATTGACAGCATCGCACTGGCGATCAGGTGACTGGAAAAATTAGGCAGCATATGGCGACCGATAATACGCGATGGTTTAGCACCCATCATTTCTGCTGCTCTTACATAACTTTCTTCTCGCAGGCTTAAAAATTTTGCCCGTACTGCACGCGCAAGACCTGGCCAGTCAAGCAGGCCAAGGATAATAGATATAATAAAAAATACCGCTACCGGCCCCCAGTGCGAGGGCACCGCCGCCGACAGTGCAAGCCATAATGGCAGTTCGGGTAGTGACCTTAGAATCTCAATCAAACGCTGAATAGTCCAGTCAGTGCGTCCGCCAAAGTAACCCGCCAGACTGCCAAAGCCTATTCCAAGGAAAAAAGAAACACAGATACCGATCAAGCCCACCGTCAGGGACAGTTGCGCGCCGTAGAGAATGCGTGAGAATACGTCGCGACCCAATCGGTCTGAGCCAAACAAAAACAGCGTTGCGCCATCAGGTGCGCAAAAAAGATGACGTGTTGATTTGATCAAGCCAAACAAACGGTACTCACTGGCGTGACAAAAGAACTCGAGCTTTACCGGTTGAGTTTTATCTTCAAGATATGTCCAGCGAAAATTTTCGAGATCAGCAGTAGCAGTCGTTTTATAAACATGCGGCCCGATGTACTCACCTTCGTACATAAACGACACAAACTGCGGCGGTGCATAAAGGTGCTCTGCATCTCTCTCTTTTGCCGTGTAGGGAGCAATGAAACCTACAAACGGCAGCAGCAGATAGGACAACAGTAAAAAAATACCAGAGATCAGTCCAAGTTTATGCTTTTTAAACCGACGCCAGACCAGCACCCTGGTGGGCGCATCCATATCGGGATTATCAATTTGCGATGCTTCGTGATCGGCATGGTACGGCGCGTCGTCAACATAGCGCCCATCGGGGAGTCTACTCATCGCTTACGTGCATCAAAGCGGATGCGCGGATCAAGCAGCATTAATAAAAGATCAGATATCATCGTGCCAATCAGCGTTAGTGCAGCGACAAACAATAGAACAAACCCCGCCAGAAACTGATCCTGTGATTTGAGTGCCGACAGCAGCGCCGGCCCGATTGTTTGTAAACCCAGCACCACTGAAACCAGTACCGAGCCGGAAATCAATGATGGAATTAAATTACCAATGTCAGCAACGAAAGGATTAAAAGCCACCCGCAATGGATACTTGGTCAGCAATTTAGCCGGTGGCACACCTTTGGCGCGGCCGGTAGTAACGTAAGGTTTATTGAGCTCATCAAGCATGTTGGCACGCAGCCTTTGCATCATCGCTGCCGCGCCGGCAGTACCGATCACAAAGGTAGGTACAATTAAGTGCAACAGTACCGATTTAATTTTCTCGATGCTCATCGGTTGTTCTTCAAACTCGGGTGCCATCAGCCCGCCGATGGGAAGATCAAAGTACTTGTTGCCGTAGTAAAAAAGAATCAGCGCGAGTAAAAAGTTGGGCGTGGCCAGCCCAATGTAGCCGATAAACGATGACAGGTAGTCAATCCAGGTACGCGACTTTGCTGCGGCTAATACGCCGAGCGGTAACGCCATCACGTATACGAACAACACGGCGGCAAGATTCACAACAATGGTCAGCCACATAGCGCTGCCAACCACTTCAGACACAGGCTTGTTAAATTCAAATGACCAGCCGAAGTCACCCTGCAGTATGCCGGAAAATCCATGTGGCCCAGGCCAGACTCCAATCCAGATCAGGTATTGCTCCGGCAGCGATCTGTCGAGAGCGTACTCTTTACGCAGAAACTCTGCTTTTGCAACACCCGCCTCCTGACCGGTGGAACGCAGTTCTGCAATCTGATTGCTTAAGTAATCGCCGGGCGGGAGATTAATGATCAGGAATATTAAAGCTGACACCATGAACAGTGTCATCACCATCGTCAAAAGACGACGTACAAAAAACTTAATAATACTCACTGCAAAAGTTCGTTACCGCTGGCGAAGAAGAACTCATCCGGTCTGTGCACACCAAAGTGTGCCCCTGGCTGCCACGCCCAGACAGCGGCTTCCGGAACGTTTCTGAGCTTTCGCGATACCACAATCGGTTGCGGAGTTTCAGCAACAATGCCAATACCGTAAAGCTGTTCAGCGTGTATTTCGAGCATGGATTTCCAGACTTTGGTTCGTTCTTCTTCAGAAGTGGAATTGTGCCAGCGCTCTGCATAACTCAGTAACTGCTGCGCTTCTTTAAGGTCTGGTGCTTCGCCCGCCTCACCACCGGTTTGATGGTACTGGCCCCACTTGGGCCAGGCTAAAAATTCCTGTTGGGTTGGCGCCAGATATTCAGGTGAAGTATCAGCCGTGGGTATGCCGTTGTCCCAACCGTACCACACCGATGCCATGGTTAAGCCGGAGTACACATGCATTCGCAAAATATCACGATCAAGCGGCCGCATCACCATTTCAATACCGAGCTCACGCCATGTATCAGCGGTGATCTGCAAGGCATTTTCAACCTCCTGACGTTCACCGGCTGTTTCAATGATCAATCGCATGGGACGACCATCCGGCAGCAGCCGCGTGCCATCACCGAGTCTTTCAACCAGCCCCATTTCATCAAGCAGACGGTTGGCATGATCAATATCGTACTGAGCCCAGGCTTTTTGCGTTTTCATTGAATGTAACGGACTGGCTGCCAGGCAGCTCATGCCGCCTTCAACACCCAGTCCAAAATACAATGCGCGGTTGATCATGCGCCGATCAATACCGAGTGACAAAGCGCGACGGAAGCGCACATCACGCAACACGTCACGCCAGACCGGATCGGCAAAGTTCAGATTAGGATAGATAGTAATTTGCGATGCAGACCCGTTTGACCACAGCAGCACGCGGTAGTCACCGCCATCCTGTTCGCCTTTTTTCAGAATCGCGACATCTTTAAAATCGAGACCGCGAGCCTGCAAGTCAACCTCACCAGCCTGTGACTTCGCAGCAATCAAACCACCACCGACAATGCTCATTTCCACTTTATCAACATAAGGCAACTGCGTACCAGCGTTGTCTATGCGATGGTAGTACGGGTTGCGCACAAACACCTGGCGGTTTTTTGTGCTGTCTGCCGATGACATCCACGGCTGCAGAGTGGGCAGATCGGGGTTGTCAAACTTGTACATGTTGTCTAGCTTGTTGTGCAACGAGCTCCAACTGCGTACTTTCTTTTTCTTCATTAGCTGCGACAGGTTGGCCATATCTGCATAGCTTTGATGGAACTGCTGCATGTAGTGCCGTGGCCTGAATATAAATGGCGGGCGGGCCTGCGCCAGTAACGGTACAAAGTACGGATTGGGCTGGCTCCATTCATACACAATGGTTGTTTCATCGGGGAAGCTGACCCTGGGTAACTCCCCTTCAGCACGCATGAACTGTGGCGGCCCGTTAGGTGACAGATCAGGGTTGTTGGCGACGTCGTCCCACCAGTATTTGAAATCAGCTGATGTGAACGGATGACCATCAGACCAGCGATGCCCGGGTCGCAGTCGCAAGGTGAAGATTCGACCGTCTTTTATATCAAGCTCTGCGAGAATATCCGGATTCAGCGAGTAGTCTTCGTCATAAATGACTAACCGCGAATAACCGAGCACAACCATTTGCCGGATATCTTTGCTGCGCGACACCATGGTTCGCAGCGTACCACCCTGCACGCCTGTCTCGCGATTCCTGGCAGCGAGGTCGACGATGACAGGTTGCTGCGGTATGCGCTCAGCCACGGGGGGCAACTCGCCTCTATCAACCTGTTCCTGGTACAGCGCGCTTTCCTGCAACTGCGGCATTGCGGCGACCCACAACGGCCAACACAGTGGCAACAGCAGACCGGTGAAACAGATCAGGCCACGCTTTATTGACAGTGTTATTGCATCAAACATAAGTCCTCACCATATGCTGTGGCTCCAATTCTACCAACGGTGGAGCGGAGTTGCCTGCGTATCTGTAGGCTTCGGGCCAGCTTTCAGGGTCGCCGGCACCACAGGCGACCGCTTCAAGGTTTATCGGGCGGTTAATATCCGGCTCGGGATGTGCCGATATCAGCGCCTGCGTGTACGGGTGCTGCGGATTTGCCATCAGTAACTCAGGGGGTGCCTGCTCGACAATACGGCCACGTCGCATCACTGCGATTTCATCCGCTATTCTGGCTACAACAGCCAGGTCGTGAGAGATGAATAAATAGGAAAGCTGTAGTCGATCGCGAATATCCTCAAGTAAATCAAGAATCTGGGACTGTACTGAGACGTCAAGCGCAGACGTAGGTTCATCGCACACCAAAAGGCGCGGGCGTAACGCCAGCGCACGCGCTATCGAGAGGCGCTGTCGCTGACCGCCGGAAAAAGCATGCGGATATCTGCGCAGCATAGAGGCGTGCAGGCCCACTTGTTCGAGCAGCTCAACGGCACGGTCACGTCGTTCTGATGCTGTGCCGATGCCGTGGATTTCCAAAGGCTCGGTCAGTGCACTAACGATCTGCATCCGTGGGCTGAGTGATGAGTGTGGGTCCTGAAATACCATTTGCGCCTGACGCTGAAAATCGCGACGCTGTTGCGCATTGAGTGTTTGAATGTCGAGCGCCGATGCTTCAGGGTCTTCTTTAAAAAGGATCTGCCCACCCGGATCAGGAATCTCTGCTCCCAGAGCCATTCGGGCGCAGGTCGATTTGCCGGAACCAGACTCGCCAACCAGTGCCAGCACTTTGCCACGCACCACCTGAAGATTCACTTCCTGAACCGCTTTAATAGTCTGTTTTTGAACCCAGCTTTTGCCCTGCTTGAGCGTGAAAGTTTTGCTGACGTTTTGCAGGCTCAGAATGACGTCATCATGTTGTGACTGTTCTGCGGGTTGTGAAAACTCCGGAATAACAGGTGCTGCAGCAAACAATTTCTTTGTATACGGGTGTGCAGGCGCGCCAAGCACAAGCTCTGATGAGCCGGATTCCATCACCCTGCCCTTCCTCATCACCACCACTTGATCAGCCATATTCGCCACCACCCCAAGATCGTGCGTGACCAGAATCAACGCCATACCGGATTCAGCCTGCAGACTTTTCAGCAGGCCCAGCACTTGCGCCTGAGTGGTCATATCGAGCGCCGTAGTCGGTTCATCGGCAATCAATAACTCGGGCTTCGCGACTGTAGCCATCGCGATCATCGCACGCTGCTGCATACCGCCGGATAACTCAAACGGATAGGCAGCAAATGCGCGCCCTGGATTAGCGAACCCGACACGTTCAAATTCTTCGAGGACTTGTCGCTTCGCTACCCGTGCGGAGCAATCGCGGTGGAGCTTTAATACCTCACTGACCTGATCGCCGATGCGGTGCAGTGGTGACAAAGAGCTCATTGGCTCCTGAAAAATCATCGAGATACGATCACCGCGAATGGCTCGCAACCGGCGCTCGCTAAGGCTCGCCAGATCGATCAGATTTTCACCCTGACGAAACGCAATTTCGCCGGAGCGGATTTGTGCAGAACTCGGCAGAATGCGCAAAACAGCGCGACAACTGAGGGTTTTACCAGAGCCGGACTCGCCGACCAGTGCTACGGTCTCACCGGCATGAACACTGAAGTTCAAACGATCAACGGTAGGTTTATCCTGCCCGAAACCGATTGTGAGATCTTGCACAGTTAGTAGTGACTGCATTATTACCCTGAATGTGGACCAGTGTAACTACAGTGCTGTCGGCGACTGCACTTTCGCTTCCATTGCAATTACCCCCCGCCAATCCGTGCTACCGGTAATGTAAGCCAGATCTTTAACGGCCAAATCGCACCTATGATTAGTGTAGCCTCACCGACTCCACGATACTCCCATGAATCCGCCAGTCAGACAACCGGCCGCGCCGCTTGTGTCAGCTATAAATACTGCAATCCAGATCAGCCAATTGATGCACACCGACTTATCCACGGCCAAACCCCGCGCAAGCCTATTCCGGGCAATCTGCCCTGAATCGATTTTCGACAGACTCGTCGACCGCTAACTGACCCGTTCCCGCTGCATGCAAAACCACCTTTTTAAATACATCTGGACATACAGTCGCGCACAGCAGTTAATTGTCGTTGCAGTCACGCTGCTGTCGTTCCCGATTTTCTACCTGACGCTGGAACTGCCGAAAGTCATCATCAACAACGCGTTGACAGATGTCACAGCCGATAAATCACTGTTCGGCTGGCAGCTCGGCCCGGTGACCTATCTGACTTTGCTTTGCTTCAGTCTGTTGGGTCTGGTGATCGCCAATGGCGTGATCAAAATGCGGCTCAACACCTACAAAGGGATTATTGGCGAGCGCCTGGTGCGTCGAATGCGCTACACCCTGATCCAGAATATTCTGCGTTTTCCGCTGCCCTACTTCTCACGCATTTCATCAGGCGAATTGATCAGCAGCGTCACGTCCGAGACCGAACCGCTGGGTGGCTATATCGGTGAATCGATTGCCATGCCGTTGTTTCAGGGCGGAACCATGATCACCGTGCTGATATTCATGTTTGTACAGGACTGGCTTCTTGGCTTGATCTCTATCGCATTAATTCCGGTACAGGGCTACCTGATTCCCAAGTTGCAGCAGCAAGTCAATGCGTTAAAAAAGCAACGCGTGCGACATGTGCGAAAACTCTCGGAGGCGATTGGAGAAACAGTTTCAGGTTCAACCGAAATTCGCTTGCACGGCACGCAGCCCTATACATTGGCCGGCTACTCGCGCCGCCTTGGTGACCTGTTTCAGATTCGACTTGAAATCTACAAGAAAAAGTATTTCATGAAGTTTCTCAACAACACCATTAGCCAGATAACACCGTTTATGTTTTATCTTTTCGGGGGTTACCTGGTGATAAAGGGAGATCTGACCATAGGCGCACTGGTAGCCGCAATTGTTGCCTTTAAAGAGCTCACTAACCCATGGCGCGAATTACTGAACTACTATCAGCTACATGAAGACAGCAAAGTAAAGTATCAGCAGATACTTGAGCTGTTTACGCCTGAAAAACTGGTTGAGGTAGATGAAGTTGAAACAGTCGATGAAGCCATACCACTAAAAGGCAGCCTGTCACTCGATTCCGTCTCATGGCGCGATGAGAACGGCTCTGCATTGATATCAGGCATCTCACTGGAAGTAGAAGCCGGCGCTACGATCGCAATCACCTGCGACTCTGCGAAAAAGAGAGAACGACTTGCCCATCTGCTTACCGGCATTGATCCACCGTTCGATGGTTCAATCAGGATTGATGGCCAGATAATGCAACAAATTCCAGATTCAATTTTGCGCCGAAGAGTCGCTCTGCAGGGTCCTGATCCTCATATATTTGCCGGCAGCATCTCAGAAAATCTTGAATACGGACTGTTGCAACATGAGCCGAATCAAGCGGGTGATGATGTTGATCACAACGCGATTATTGAGGCATTCAATGCAGGTAACCGCGCTCCGCTGGATAAAGGCTGGCTGGACTATCGTCAAGCAGGAGAGGCACAGCGCCAACGTTCAGCGCAGTGGTTGCAACAAGTGATTAATGCAACGGGCGCAAGCCGGGTGATTGCAGAAACCCGACTACAGGAGGTTTTTAATCCAGCTAAAAAGCCTGCACTTGCAGAGCAGCTGCTGGAGGCTCGCCAAGAAATAAATAATCGCCTGTCGCAAATGCCGGAATCCTACTACGTAGCGCATTTTGAGTCTGACGTGTTCAACCGCAACGCGAGTATTCAGGAGAATATTCTTTTCGGTATACCGACCAATCAAAAACTGCAAAACAGCTATTGCGAAATGCACCCGTACCTGCAGCACACGATAGAAAAACAGGAACTCACCGCACGTGCCACACTGGTAGGTCTGCAACTGGCAAGGCATCTGATTGATGCTTACGAAGACAACGCGCTATCTCATCGAGAAATGGAGCACTTCGGACTATACGGTGAGGGAGTGGCAGCACGGATAAAATCCGCAATTGATTCCCACAACGCCGGCATGAAAATGGATGAAGCCAGCCGCTGTTTGTTATTGTCTTTATTTCTTTTATTGATTCCTGCGCGCCACACGTTTGTTAAGTTAAGTACTCGCGCCATCGGCAGGCTGTTAAAAGCACGCAAAGATTTCAGAGAGTTTCTGCCAGCAGATCTAACAAACGCGGTTAATTTTTTCAACGTCGATACCTATCACCCCAATCTCAGTATAAAAGACAACTTACTGTTCGGTCGAATATCTACGGACAATCCAGCGGCCCGACGCAGAATTGACAAAATCATCAGTCAGGTCATTACTGATCTTAACCTTGACGAACCACTACTTCTTTTATTTGGTGAATCTCAGGTCGGTATCAGGGGATCGCGACTGCCACAGATTGCAAGACATCGAATAGCACTGGGACGTTCGCTACTGAAACGCCCGAGCCTGCTGGTATTCCATGACGCCCTTCCCTCAATGGAGTCTGCGGAGCGACAAGCCATAAGACAAGCCGTGCGCAAACTGCTGCCTGACTGCACCATGATATGGATTGCCAATGACATCGCAAATAACAGAGACTTTGACCAGGCTTATACATTGACCGAAGTAGGATCACTGGTGGCAAGAGACTCGTTAAATTTCTGGCAGCACAATACACTACAGAACACAGCCATTCATGCAGAACCTCTCGAACTGATCCGTAATTCACCGTTGTTCAGTGAATTATCAAGTGCCAACCAGAGATATATTGCAGACAACTGCAGGCTGGTATCACTTGAGAAAAATACCTGTATTTATGAAGTAGGTGATAATCCGGATTGCGCCTGGATGGTGGTAACAGGAGAAGTGCAAACCACTCGACCCGATCAGGTCGGTGCACCTGTTCAGGGAGTTTTCCGCAAATCAGACGTATTTGGCTTGCTTGAGGTCATGGCAGACTCACCACGCACTATGCTCGCTACCACTACTGAATCAACTGTGCTGCTGCGGATCGGCGCGATGGCAATAGAATCCGTCACGTTAAGTGACGCAAATATTTCTCGCATTCTGCTGCGTGCTGTTTCAAAGCAATGGATGCCACAACAGCGTTAACAGGACTGGGCAACGTAAACTCCAATACAGCATATACCGTTTCAATTAGTTCATTGGCCCGGACTCATTTGCGCATGGGTAGAACATGAAGATTTTCAGCGGTTAAACTACCGCTTGTTCTTGACCTCTATCACCCGGTCAAAACGGCTGGAATCATCCAGCTTACTTGTTAGCCAGATTATTGAGGTTTCTGGCAGCAAGGATCGTATGTTGTCCTTTATTCTGAATTGCTCAGCTTCTTCATACGCATTCAATCCATCATTAAAAACAATTAACTCCGGTTTTTTGATTAGCACTCTCGCCAGTGGCAGATTCTGCCGTGAAGTTGCAGACAGCAGAGAGCCAGAAATCCCTGCCGAAGTGCTTTTGAGCGTAAGCAACATAATATCTCTGGTGAGATCTGCATCCTTGATAACCTGATTAATGACTTGGAGCATCTTATCTACAAATTCACTGTCAACATCGCGCTGCAAAAACCCGAACAGTAAATTTTCAAGCACAGACAGACCCGGATGAAACTCGCTGTATACAAACCGTTGTAGCTTTGAACGTTGATGATTATCCAGTACGTTGTCTATTTCATCTCTGATAAATACGATTCGACTGACTACTGAACCAGGCAGTTGAATACCCGGATGATCCTCAAGCACCAGATTCAGAAACAGCAAAAGCACAAAATATTTTTCCTGATCACCAAGCTGACTGGAAGGCTTTTTTAAAACAGTACGAGCACGCGTGATAATATCCTCGGCCTGGTTTTCCGAACCAATCTTAAAGCTGTCCATGGTTGTTTCACGACGCATACCGGAAGACAAACCGCGCACCAGAATGGCTGCTACCTGCCTGCCGATTTGCTCAACAATATGATCAAAGCCGTTATAAGACAGGATTCTCGCAACTTCCTTAGAATACAAAGCCTCACCCGGCGTGGTACTGCTGTCAGTTAGCTTACCGAATGCGAGATTCTCAGCTATCGAAAGCCCGTAGCACCACTCAGTTTCACTGATGCCTTGTATAGAAATATCTCTATCTGATAACGCATCGTAAATTAACGGTCGTGCAGCGACTATTTTTCCGGTCTGCTCCGTTTGATGATTTTCATTCAGGTACTGAAACATACCGTTGCGAATAACACTAAGATCAGCGTCAGTTGCCTCCATAGCTTTGATAGACCAGTCGTTCAACTCATCTGCACTGTCAAACTGATAATTTTCATAGTCCACCCATTCTCCCTCAAAAAGGTCTCGACTGTTTCCGGCATGTTTCGCTTCAGATAACTCGCCACCAGACAATGACTCTTTCGGAATCTGTTTAATGCTTAAATGAATATTCTCATAGACAGAAACATTAAATATTGGCGGCGCAGCCTGCTGGTAAGCAAATCTACGGCTCTTGACCTGACCCGGCACATCTTTCAGTTTCTCTTCCCCGAGCCATACATTGCCGTACGCAGGATTCCGAAGACTCAATATCACTTCAGCAATGTGGTTTCGTACTGCTGACTCAGGCTCTACAATCGCCAGGTGTTCACCCGCCTCTACTGTTAAATTAAAACCTGTAAGCACGCGTTTGCCGTCTTCTTCAGTCACTATATTGCTGAGCTTTAACGGAAAAATATCAATTTCCTGTCGCGCTGGTACAGCTTCAAAGTAATCAGACTGATCAGAGTCCGGAATCAGAAATTGCTCGGTCAGCTGTTCATATTTGATCTTTGCATCCTGCTGCATCTGGTAGTACTTGAGCAGCTCTTTCCACGGTGCCACCATATCCTTGTGGCCGGCAATCGCTGCAACCAGTGCACCTACGGTAATATGCCCGCGTATTACCAGCATGCCCCCAACCAGATAAAACAAAATCGGTGTTAACTGATTAATAAAATTGTTTACAAACTTTATGTAGTACTTTTGACGATAGAGATCCAGACGAACATCGAGCAGTTTGCCCAGCTGGCGGGAATAACCTGATAATGAGTAGCGCTGTATACCATGCACTCGAATCGCCTGCGCACCACTAACGGTCTCACCGATGAATTCTGAAAATTTTCGGATTCGCCTGACACGCTTGTGATTGAGGATATTGACCCTCCTCTGCATGCGCGGAATGACCAGAATCTGAATAGGTATCAGTGCCACTGCCGCAAGACCAAGCCATGGACTCTGGATAAACATGAACGCAAGTACGGTCAACATGGTGCCGCCTTGAAACAACGGCAAGGTAACCGACTCACTGATATAACCGGTAAGCGTTTCAGTCTCCGAATTGATTTGCGATATAAGCTCACCCTGGGAGACAACCCGGAATCGCTGCACCGGAAAGCGCAGCATCAATTCGTACAAAATATAGCGCAGACGTCGAACAAGGCGCTCGCCAATCACACCTTTTCTGATGTTTATAGCAAGCTTTATCATTGCATTAATTAAGTACAGAACCAGGACACTGAGAGTCAGAAATATCAAGGCCTCTTCTGCCTCAAAGCTGAAATTCAAAAAGGTAAACGTAGAAGATTCACTGATCACCTGGTTGATGATGATTTTCGGCAATTCCAACAAAAGATAGAGCGTTGGAAAATAGGCAAGTGTCATTAAGACAAGCAGCATTTGCTGTCTGGCGCTGTACTTCCAGACAAACTGATTGACTGTTTTTTCCATCTCCATCAGAGCTGAGTAATGCCAGAGGTAAAAACAGCAATCGCAAGCAAACGCAAAGTTATCTGCTCACCTCTTTGCAGTGTCAAACTGTCGGGGCTTAGCAATGGCATTGAAGTACACACGAATTTTCGGACTTCTGAAAATTCGCAATCGCGCTTCACACCGATGCCGAACTTAAAACGCAAAAAGATAATCACCGGCTTTACGATGACAAGCGATACAACCTTTGTCCTTGCCCTTTGCAATCCTGCCAGCCAGCTTTATCCCGTTCGGTGTCGTGTCGAGACTTCCGTCGGCAAAATACTTGGCATAAAACCAGTTTTGATTGGAATCGTCGTAACCTTCTTCCCGTTTTAGCATCACGGTAATATCTTCAAGGTACGCGTTTCGATCGCGGGTAATGCTCTCTATAGTTGCACCACGACCATGGTAGGCGAACTTGATCGCCACGCGGTGGTTTTGCCCGTTAACCGTGACGGTGTCAGTTGTTGATTCGAGCAATGCGCCGTGCGGATGGACACCTACCCGAGGCCCGATTAGCTCGGCCTGCGGCCCGACCAATGCGGACTGCTCAAGAGACATCCACAACTGAGCTGCGAACTCTACATCTTCAGGTCCGCCAAACCAGTTTTGATCGGAACCGCTACCGACCGTTGATACAACCAGCATAAGTACTACCAGTACTCTGGACAGTAACCAGTGTCTTTTTTTCATGCGATCTCACCTGTTTCGGGCAGGCTCTCTGTGTTGTGTGCAGATACATCGGTCGACGCTTCGACTGGAAATGCAACGCTGAAACGAGCACCACCAAGCGGCGAGTTTGTACAGCTAACCTGTGCGTTAACAGACTGTGCGTACAACCTGACCAGAGCCAACCCCAGCCCTGTACCACTGGTTACCGAATGCTTGTGACTCTGCAGCCTGTAGTGGCGATCAAAGATTCGGTCCTGATCGGTTGCCGGTATTCCCGCTCCGGCATCATCGACGTGCAGTTCTACCACACCACCACTGAGCGCCCAGTTCAAAGAAACTTTTGCCCCCTTGGCGTGCTGCGCCGAGTTATTAAGCAGGCGGGTGACAATAAGATTCAAGACTGAGCGGTTGGAGTATATGTTGACCTTCTCACCGTCAATTTCAATGTCGTGCTTCTTGTTCTTCCGGTAAGGGCGGATGATGCCGTCTATCTCTGATGATAGTTCTATACGCTCCATTCTAGGTTTGAAATTACCGCTCTCAATCCGATACAGCATCAGCATGTTGTCAGCCATGGCCTGCAGGCCGGCAAGATTGTTATCGAGGTTTTCCGCGTGAATGGACAGCTCGGACGGCGAGTTACGCGATTCGATCAATAGATCAAGTTCCCTGCGCATAACACCTAACGGTATGTGTAGCTCGTGAGCAGTATCGGCTAACAACTTGGATTCTAAATGTGAGTGCTGATTGAGCTGGTATATGTGTTTGTTCAGCGCTTCGCCGAGCGGCTGCATTTCTTTATCTATAGAATCCAGTTGCAGACGGGATTTGGAGCTGGTTCTGTTATACGACTGAACCTGCTTTGTGAATCTTGAAATTGAAGACAACGTAACCGTAGTGAGCGCAAGACTGATAAGAAAAGCGGCGATCAATGCCAGTGGTGTGAAAAACAACAGTGTTCTTACCGCAGAGCTTCTAGCGCTACTAATAAAGTCGGTATTGTTGGCAACAATCAGCTTAAAACGTTGCGGTGGTTTGTTTTCAGCGGCAATTTCAAAGTGGTGTTCATAGACGCCCAGCACCACATTACCGTAGTCGATCAGTTTCTGTCCCTGATGCTCACCCACCTCCGGCAAACTGTCTCCGCCCAGGTTATGAGAATCAGTGATGTGCTCGCCTTCGGCTGTTTTGAATTCGAAAAACTGCGCATGGTCCTCAGCACTAACGACAAGGCGACTCTTCCAGTCCGGATAAAGTCGAAAGCTGTTATCAAAAGTAAGATACCCGACGTCTTCCAGAGCAACAGCATACTTCCTAAGTGATGAGAACAGCTCTTTTTCGGCAAATGCGGCCGCCTGACGGTATAGCAGCACCTCCGCCACAGCGGTAACCAGAAGCAGACCGCACAACACCCCTAAAAATACTTTTACACGTAGCGATTTCATCAGTTTTTCGAAACTACCACGCAGATGAATGGAGTGATATCAATTGTTCAAACTTTAATGTTAGAGAGCAGGCTACTGCGATTGTTCAGTAGAAGTTTAGTTGAGGAACGCAAACAAATCGCTAAAAAATCCAAACCTGCGCAGGCCCATCAGCACATAGCGGTTTAAACTAACATGTGGGCGCGATTCGGAAGGTCTGCCAAACTAGCACCTGCCGCAGAGTATCAGCAATTCAATATCTGCCCCAATATCTGATCCTGAAAAAAGCTGCTCGCGTGTCAGCAATTCCCGCAGCACAAAAATGCGCACACAAAAAAAGCCGAACTGCAGAACAATTCGGCTTCAAATCTAGCTATGTATCAATCCCAGAGTAGTTATCGATCTTCCCTGAAAACCGATCTAACGTGGGTAGCTTGCTACAACAGAGCAAATGCTCTGATGTAACAAGCCCCCACTTTATTAGAACGCTTTTGTCAGCAATAGGCGAAAGTTTGTAATGTCGTCGAGTTCGTTGCCCAAGACGTCAGTGGCGCCATCGACCGGTGTATTGAGGTTAACTCGTGTGCTGAGGTTCATACCATTGCCCAGATTATAACCTATATCAAAACGAAGCTGACTTTCGCCTTCATTTACATCACCGGTTCTTCCTTCCCAACCAAGTCCAAAGCTCCAATCGCTGATTCCGTAGCCGGCAGTTGCAATCACAGCTGTATTGTCATTGTCGAAGTCTTTGAAACTCACACCCAGGCTGACGCCGGCAATAGAGTAGGTTGCTTTGGCTGCAAATTCACTGGTACCAGCGTCATCGCTTACACCAACACCAATACCGAATCCGGCGATAGAGAATTTGGCACCAAACGAAGTACGATCACTGGAGCCTGCCGGAGACCAGTTAGCACCAAAGACGAAACCGCTAATGTCAGGAGATGTGTAGCTCAGACCAGTATTCTCACCATCGATGTCTGCGATGAAATCACTGTGCTGACCATAGCCAACCGCGTCAGGCACTTCACCAATGCGAAACTCACCGAATCCACCTTTAATCCCAACGTGGATGTTGTCACCAGTAGCTGCATCACCAACCAGACTCAAGTCAGTACGATAAACTGCGAAGCTTTCAAGGCCGCCTTTGATAGGAGCAACTGCCTTGAGGTTGAGTGTCGCATCATCACCGAAAAGAGCGAGATCACCCGGTGAGTCAGAGTCTCTAACATCCTCGTCCGTAGCATCGCGAAAACCAGTAGCACTTGTTGCGTCAGGGATGGGATCGCCCAAGTTGATCGCCACTTCGTCGGCAGCGTCAGAGCCAATGATACCAATAGCTACCTGGCCGGAAAGTGTAACGGATACGCCGTCTGCCGCTTGTGCAAGTGGTGCTGCCGCAACGCCTGCCAGTGCCAGTGCCACCGCGGTTTTAGTGTGTTTCATTCTTATATTTCTCCAGTCAAATACAATCAAGATTGTGTCATTTCAAAAAGTAAAGTGCGCCCACATGAGATCATGTAGCCACAATTCAAATCGCTTCATTCCCACCCCATTTGACCAGTTGGCTTCAGCGACGAACATAGCAACTTGCAACAATGGCGAATCACTATGTATGTGGCCATGCTATCGAGCTATTTGCGCAAAAACAACATTTTTTTGGCATCTAAGCCATAAAAACCATTGCTGTCGTGAAAGAAAACACGAATTTCGCTGAAAATCAGTAGATTTATACTACGTCCGGGATCTTTTTATCCTTTTGTTGTAATTTTACGACTATCGTGACGCGACTCAAAACAATGATTCAGATCGGCACCATCGAGCAGCCACGCTAGCCGGAAGCACCAGTGATATTCAATCGCATTTTTGCCGCATCCACGGTGTCATATAATAACGCTCATGACCCAGAGCAATAACCGATACCGTGAGTTGCGTGCTTTCTGCCAAGCCGCAAAAACCGGCAGCATCTCCAAAGCAGCCACTCGCCTGCAGCTCAGCCAGCCGTCTGTGTCTTTGCAGATTCAGTCGCTTGAAAAAGAACTGCAGATACTGCTGTTCGAAAGACGTGGTCCGCGCATCAAACTGACACCGGCAGGTCAACAACTACTTGAAATGGCAAACCCGTTGGTTGACGGCGTCGATAACCTGGTAGAAACATTTCAGACCTCCGCCAGTGAAGTCACCACCGGTCCGCTGGATATCGCAGCCGGAGAATCCACCCTGCTCTACATTCTCCCGGAGCTGACTAAACAATTTATGGACAAGCACCCTTCAATCACGGTCCGGCTGCACAACGTCACCGGTAAAGACGGTACCGCGATGATGCGCGATGACACAGCAGACTTCGCCGTGGGTGCCATGGATGAAGTACCTGAGGATCTGATCTACTACCCGGTATACAGTTACAAACCAGTACTTATCACGCCAGTCGATCATCCGTTGGCGGGTCAAACCAGCATTAGCATTGAAGATATCAGCCCACATGGACTGATCCTGCCACCGCGCGGCCTGAGTACACTCAACCAGATTGACGCAGTCTTCCAGCAACACAATCTGCCGTGCCATGTGATACTGGAAGTCGGTGGCTGGGAGGTCATCAAACGCTACGTTGAGCTGGGCCTTGGCATCAGTATTGTCACGAGCTTCTGTCTGAGAGGACACGAAAACCTCGTTAAGCTACCGGTGGATAACATTTTCCGTGAGCGAAGCTATGGCGTTGTAATGAGACGCGGCAAATTTCTCTCACCACAGGCAAAAGCCTTTCTGGAATTTATGGAGCCCGGCATTTTTTCTACCGACAAAAGCACTGCACCAGCCGCTCTGAATGAGAGCGCCAGTGCGTTGAATGAACTGAAAGACAGTCTTGGCAAACCGAACCCGGTGTTTTAATGCATTCATCACCAATAAATGTTGTTTACCCTTGAGACTAACCATGCCGCGAGGCTTTAAGTGATGGACTGGTCACCACACACCACAGTCGCTGCAGTCATTGAACGTGATGGCAGGTTTTTAATGGTTGAAGAAATGATCGATGATCAGGCAGTGCTGAATCAACCGGCAGGACACCTTGAGGATGGGGAATCTCTGTTACAGGCAATAACTCGTGAGGTGAAAGAAGAGACTGCCTGGTCATTTACGCCGCAGAGCCTGCTTGGCATCTATCAGTGGAAGCATCCGACAAAACATCACACGTATATGCGTACCACGTTTATTGGTAGCGTAGCCGATCATAATCCGCGGCAGTCACTTGATGACGGTATCATCAGCGCCAACTGGTTCAGCCGGCAACAGATCAAAGAGTCAATACTAAGAAGCCCGATGGTAATGCGCAACATTGACGACTACCTGGCGGGCCTTAGCTACCCTTTAACACTACTGCAACATGTATAACGCAAGTCTTAAAAATTGACTACAGAGAAACAACTCACTGAGTTTAACGCTGCTGATACGCTGGCTGATACCCTGGCTGATACCCTGGCTAATGACAGTTGCTCAGTTGTTATCGGCGTTTCCGGCGGGGTCGATTCCGCCGTTGCCGCACACCTGCTGCAACAAAACAGCATGTATCAGGTACAGGCGGTGTTCATGCAAAACTGGGATGAAGAAGGCGATGATTACTGCACAGCGGTTGAAGATTTTCGCGATGCATCCGGTGTGTGTGAATTGCTCAACATTCCACTCAGCAGCGTAAACTTTTCGGCAGAGTACTGGAAAACCGTATTTGCAGGATTCCTTGACGAATACTCAGCCGGTCGAACCCCCAACCCGGATATCTTATGCAACAAGGAAATAAAATTTAAAGCATTCCTTGATCATGCAAAAACCCTGGGTGCAGCAAAGATTGCCACTGGTCACTATGTGCAAACAGAAACCGCACCGGATGGCAGGGTAAAACTCATGCGCGGCGCTGATGCCAACAAAGATCAGTCTTACTTCTTACATACACTGAACCAACATCAATTAAGCAATGCGATCTTTCCCGTTGGCAGCTTGCAGAAGAATGATCTGCGAGACCTGGCGCAGAGCCTGAAACTTCAAGTACACAACAAAAAAGACAGCACCGGCATTTGCTTTATAGGCGAAAGAAAATTTGCAGACTTTCTGGCTGAGTACGTTGCCTGCAAGCCGGGTGCAATAAAAACACCCAACGGCGATACTGTCGGTCAACATAATGGCATTGCGTTTTACACTATTGGTCAACGCCAGGGTCTGGGTATTGGCGGTAACGCTAAATATCCGACCGAGCCATGGTACGTTGCTGATAAAAACCTCGACACCAACGAACTTATTGCTGTACAGGGCCATGATCACCCGCGACTGCACAAGCGGCAACTGGTTGCTGTAAAACTTCACTGGATAAGAGAAATACCGACGGACGGTTATCAATGCACTGCAAAAACACGCTATCGCCAGCAAGACCAGGAATGCACGCTGCATTTCGAAAGCCAGAACCGCCTGGTGGTACAGTTTAAACAGACAGTACGCGCTATTACTCCGGGACAATCCGTAGTATTTTACAACGGTCCGGAGTGCCTTGGCGGCGGCATCATTGAAAATGCCTCCGATTGACGGCCAGCGCAGCATGACCAACCAATGCGTTAACCTTTATTGTTACAATATTGAGCACACTATTGATTTTGCAAGAACAAACAAGGCACCTCCGGAAGTTTAAAAGCATGGTCCGACCACATTGATTACTTCACTGGAAAACCAAACAACCGCGCTGAGTGCGCTGTTTATGAGTGCTGAACTGGTACGATCCATTGCAACATCCGGTAGCTTTGATCAGGACAACATGCGCACTGCAATTGAATCTGTCTTTACACTGAATGCAGATTCGGTAGAGTCCGTTTATGGCAGTAAATTGCGATTGCGCAGCGGTCAGAGGCTGTTGGTAACGCAGCTCAGTGGCACAGGCAACAAACCAGATTTGCAACTGACTCAATACGCGCTGAGTCTGCTGAAGCTTGAGAACAAGTGTCAGGCTGACAGCGAACTGCTGGAGCGTATTCGCCGCGGCATTGAAAACGCTGACCAAATGCGCAATCACTACGACACTCTTGATGATGCAGTGATTTCTCTGTTGGCAAAAATCTATACTGAGAATGTCAGCAACCTGTCACCGCGCATTGTCGTTCACGGTGCTCGTGAATACCTTGAGCAGTCCGCTCACGCAAATCGCATCAGAGCCTGCCTGTTGGCAGGGATTCGCTCGGCAGTACTGTGGCGACAATGCGGCGGCACGCGTTGGAAAATAATCTCCGGCAGGCAAAAATATGTTGAGCAGGCGCGCAAGGATATCGGTCTTGCCCCTCAGTAACTGGTCCTTCAACACCCGGTTCTTCAACACCTGGTTCTTCAACACCTGGTTCTTCAGGTAATTAGCCCCTTAAAAAAAACCAGCGGCAGAAGCTATTGTCCTGCAGCCACGGTTAATACTCAGGCAATACCAGTAGTCGATCACACTTCGGCCTCAATGTAGTAATACAAGACCCGCTATTACTACTTTGGATCACGATCGTCGATATGTTGTCTCGCGATAAACCAGTTCACAATCCGCTTTCTAACTGCCTGATTTGTATGGGCGGAGAGAACACACTTGATATTTCAGTCGCACGGTTGCAGCAACCGTTTGCGCTGGAATGCAATATCGACTACTTCGCAAATGTGATGCAGGGACTGCGAACGTCACTGCATCGGTTTCAAGACTATACGTTTGTCTTCACCCGCAGCGTTGATGAATTACCAGACAAGTTCAACAATACGCCCAATCTGATTGTGTTTGTAATGGGTGATGAGTGGGCAAGAGTACCGGTATACGCTGAGCGTGTGCATGCTGTGTTCAAGGCACCGGGACAACATATGAAGCTTGCCACTCATCGCGGCTGGCTGCGATTCAATTTGATGGCATCAGTTCAGTACCTGCGACAGCAGCTGAAACGTTTCCCGAAATACCATCACGATAAACAGAAGAATATTTTTGCAATCCCTTACGGCTACTACCGTTTACCTGAACGCACCAGCGTTACACCCATCAATGACCGGAAGCTGGATGCCTCTTTCACTGGCAGCATCGATCATAAAAAGGTCCTGGGCGGTCTGGTAAAGACTGCCAAAGTGTTATCACGCGAGCGTATGGTTGCGGTGGTGAACCGCTGGTGTAAAGACAAAAGCTATCGTATTGACGTCAAGCTTTCGAGCTACTTTCCAAAGGCCAACGATAAGCCGGAACACGATGACTATCCGCAGGTATTAATGGATACAAAAATCTGCCTGTCACCAAGGGGTACTCATCTTGAGACGTATCGCCTTTGCGAAGGCATGTACTACGGCTGCGTGGTGATTGCCGAGGAACAACCGGATCACTGGTTCGCAGAGAAGTCGCCGGCCATTATACTTAAAGACTGGAATACCCTGCCCGATGTGCTCGATGAGCTATTGGAAAACCCGCAACGGCTTGAGAGGCTACAACAAGAGTCATTGCAGTACTGGGATAACTCATTATCGCCACGAGCGGTATCTCGTTACATCAGTGAAGCACTATCAGAGCTGAAACCGAGCCTGCCGGCAAACGAAGATAGCATGCCCGCAGAATCCCTAGCACAAAGAAAAGCGGGATAGCAACGCGGCCGCGCTATTGCAGAGTCATTAACAAACTGGCAATCAAATGCGCGCGAGCGGCTAAACTGTCTATCTGAATACGTTCAGCCCTGCTGTGACTATTGGAACCCACAACACCAATACCATCTATGGTTTCGATACCCATAGCACCGGTGATATTAGAGAGCGACCCGCCCGCGCCGATGGTCGCATGTAACTTCAGGCCCTGCGCGTTAGCCACTTGAAGTACGTTTTCCAGTAACTGATTTGTAGCTGGTTTCCACAGCGGTAAACAAACAGATCGATTGACATGCAAGCCTTTATCCGGATTCGGTGAATTCAACGCCATCATGCGCCTGACGCTATCATCAACATCAGCTTCGGATATTGCTTCCGATATGACTTGCGCCGTGCACTTTTCAGCAAACTTTACCCATTGTCCTGACTGTATAGCACCCACTTTAAATCGGCATCCCGATGTATTTAGCTGATCGATTGCAACGATATGCTGAGCCATTTCGGATAGCGCTGATTGTTTATATATCTCGGATGCAGAATCTACTTTTACATCCAGCTGATATCGTAACTCGGCATGTCTGCCATTGTAGATTGTCTGCTGATCAGCCACCGTACCAGGCACCAGAACATATTTCTGCCGTTTAGCTACCGCCTCAATCAGCTCACGGGTGGCAGGACAGCCAAGCTCTTTATCAGGCAGTATCAGCACTGTTATCGGCAAGTGAAACTGATTGTTGTTTTGTATCAGCTGCCGCATGGCTTCAATGCAGAGATATAACCCTGCTTTGGTCGAGGCTATGCCTGCACCCCAAAGCGAATTACCCTCTCTGCGATACGGTGTGGTCGCAAGGCTTCCGGTTTCATGTACGGTATCTGCGTGCAGGCAAATCAGTATGCCCGGCCTGTCAATCTGGCTGCTTGTCGCTGGATTAAAACGAGCCTTCAACGTATCTCCCAGTCCGATGCGACCGGGTATACGCTCGATTGAAGCATCGGCCAGCGCCGCCAGTGTGGAAAATTCATACGCTGCAAGATCAATGACTTTGTTGACAGCAGTGGCATCAGTGCCGGGGCTTTCGGTTTCAACCCACTGCTGCAGGCCCGCAATCATTTGCTCTGTATCGAAAGACAGATCAATAGAATTCATTTTGCTTTGTCACACAGATAAAATACGGCTAATGACCGGTTGCTAAAACCCATTTTTTCTTAACCGATAATTTCAGAGCACGGTTAATCAATAATAGTTACTTAAGCACCGGAACGGATAACTTGCCTGTCACATCGTATTTTTCTATCAACGATTGCACCAGCCCGCTACTCACTGACTGCAGTACAAAATCTTTGACAAATCGGGCAGCCTCGGCATTACCCGGTTTACATCCCATGGATTGCTTTACCGATGTAAAGCTCTGCTCCAGTAAAGTGGAACCAGGCAGCGCTGCCTGTTGTTCGACCAATTTAGGGCGCAAGCCTGCAAGTGCATCGAGTTTTTGACTTACAAAAGCATCAAAAGCCGCTTCGTGCGATTCCGCCTGCACGACTGTGGCGTGTTGCAGATTATCTGCCAACCAAAGCTCAAACGCCGCACGGCCTTTGGCAGCAATACGCTTGCCCTGCGCATCAACATCGGCAACTGATACAAGGTCAGAATCAGGAGGCAGTAGATAGGTCGCCTGTATTTCGCAGTACGGCGGGCTGAATTCTATGCTTCTGGCGCGTTCCGGTTCTGCAGCTATGTTGGCTATATCCCAAACATCGTCAGTGGCAGCATCTGCAACAGCTCCGGGGCCATCAAACCGGATCAGTTCTACTTCAACACCCAACCGTTCCGCCAACGCTCGTGCGATTGCCGGCGATACCCCATCAGGATCACCTGACTCGGTCTGACTGTTCACCAGCAAAAAATTGGACATATTCAATCCAACACGAAGCACACCAGTGGGTACAAGTTGTTCAAGTAGCTGCGCGTTCATGCTCAGTATCTGGAAGTCAGCGAGTCGAGTATTTTACCACCGAATTCAGATGTATTCCGATGATTTGCATCAACCGGATAACACGACTACAACGCGAAACCTCAACACAGGTACAAACTATTAAAGCGATTACTCAATATTATTTACGACGGTATCAGCTTTAACACACCGCTTGCTCGCCATCAGAGAATTGAGATCAAACTGTCTCACCGATCAAGCGGTCCGTTATGCTGTTATAAGCAAAGCACCACTTTCAGTCAGGCGGCGCACTTAAGCTATGTACACTCAATAACTAGCCGGGTACCGCGCTTTGGTGTAATCAATACCTGCGAAATGGTGACCAAACCGTCTGCATCTGCCACCACGGTACCACTGCCAACAGTTTTGCTCTTATTGCTATCGACTGCAGTCCATCCGCACTGCTCTCCCGGAGCAACTATAAATTTCTGTGAGTTACGCGGTGTGACATCTGCAGTTTGCGATTTGCTCTTCGAACGAATTGAAACTTCATATCGCCCCGGCTGATCAACAATTGATTTGGCAAAACTGGTGTGTGGGGTAGCCCATTCGATATCCAAGTTATAGTTGTTATCACCGGTGTTCCCTGGTTGCAGCGGTCCCGACCCGGAAGCATTGGCTATTGCCGGAAAGCTGAGACTGAGCGGATAACGCCACGGAAAATTAATATCGGCTCCGAAGCCGAACATAGGCTTGTTTACACCGGTAAAACCCAACCAGGAGTGAGCAGCGTCAGCAACGTATCGAGTGCTATAGGCTACAGATGCCTTGTTAAAAACGCTGGCCATCGGTGCACCTTGAGTCGCCCAGTCAACGACGGTATCTTTTTTACCGTGAGCAAGCATTAGAATCGCCATACGATCACCACGGCGTTCAATCAATTGCTGTTGATGGTTCATCCAGTCCCAAACTCCAGTGCCTGCGTAGCGATCGATCACATCAGTGTATGGCCCGACAAACGTGACCGGCAGATTGGAGGACTGCGATCCCCAAAGCTGCTCCCACTCACCATGGAACTTCGGGCTGGTTACATAGTTGGTCATTGCCTCACTACCGTATACACCGGCAATTACATTGCCGTAGCGAATGCCCAGCGCCAATGCCCCCGAAGCACCCATTGAATGGCCAAACGCATGCACAAGCTGCGGATCGACATTGATCGTGGGATCTTCAATCGTGTCTTTAATCGCACGCATCAGGCGCGCTTCGGTAAAGTTCGCAATGCGGCCTTTGGTTGGAATCGGTCCGTCTGTCAGATAATTATGATCAGCGGCATAACCGAACCACCATGAGTTAACGATTGAACCGCGGCGTCGATTGGGATCCTGCGGGAAAATCTGCACAACCTGCCAGCCATACTCAGATTCTTTTTTGAAAGCCAGCTCTTCACCATACGCGTGAGGTCTGAGTAACAACGGGTATGAATTTGATTTACGATAACCCACTGGCAGCGTCACTGTGTAGTTATACGCATAGCCGTTAAAGGTGGGATTCCAGTTTGCATAGTCCATGTACTGGGTATAAAGCCGCCCTTTGCCTTTGTTGATTGACTGCGTCAGCACCGGGCGCGGGTCACTGACCGTTTCAGCAACTGCTGCCACCAGGCTGTTCTGCCCGTCAACAATTGCTATGTTCTCTTTATTACCAACCACTGTGGTCACCGCGTAGTACGCTGCACCGCTCACAGAAGGGGTGTGTACAAACAAACCGGTTGTTGCACTCAGTGGTGAACCAAGATCACTGATTACATAACCACCGGGGAATGACTCATTAGCGTGCTTGTTGATTGAGGTGTCGTTATCCAGCGGCCCCCACTTGCCAGTGAGTCTTTGAGCATCCTGTATGTTGTCGCCATTGATGGGCGAGTTATGTTTATAAACATGGTAACCAGTCTCACCTTCGACTTCTGACCAGGTGATATATGTCTGGCCATTGCGATGCTCGGCTTTGAGCGCTTTGACTGTCGGGCCTTTTCTGAATACAGAAAGTAGTGATCTGCTTTGCCCCTCTGATACTTTATAAAGGCCCTGCGACGCTGCAGTATTATTTGCCTCATTAGTAGTTCTGGAAGCATTAGTGTTTCTGGCTGCATTGATATTTCTGACTTCATTGCCGGTGGCGGCGGTAGCAGCAACGCGCTTTATCGGGCTGTTGGTTGTCCTGGTATTATTTCCTGTATTGTTACCGGTAGTTATAACGGCTTGAGTATCTGTCACTTTTGCAGGAGCAGTTGGTATCAGCGCTGAATCTGGCTGTGGCAGTTCGATTAACACACCCGCAGACGGCCGCCGCAAAGCATCCGGCACTTTAACCGGCGTATCAGACTCGCTTGGCGAGGCTTGTTGAAGCAAATCGTTTTTAAGCGCATCACTCGGTCGGGTATTGAAAACGGTATCACTCGATTTCCATACGGAGTTGTTTGCTGCCCGTTGCCAGAAACGTAGTGTTAACGGCTTTCCGTCGTTCGGCACCGCGCTGACCGTCAGCTCCCAGGGCTCTTCACTGAACAATCGAATCCCACTGTCGTAGATACCATAAAATTCCGGTGATGCGCCGATCGTTACCCGCCATTGATAGATTTCTTCTTGACCGGGATCGAAAAAGACCTTGGTCCCGCTGTCAATAACCGCTCCAGCCAGTGGATAGGTAATCACGATGAGTTCTTCTGCCGACCGCGCACTAACAGTAGTAGGCGATAAAAAAGAAAACGCCAGTAGCAGAAACACACGCCGTAAAGTAATTAAGTTAGAGTTGAACAAATTACACCTGTTATTCAAAGTCATAGAAGTAGGTTACTGCCAGGAGTCTGCGCGGCAAAACCTCTGCCAATGCGAACGCACTCTTACCGTGCGTTTTTATCAATCCTTTGCGTCCCGTCTAAATAGCTATGCGCCTCAAATGATCGTAAAAACGCCATCGCCATGGCACGTTCTCGCTACGCAGACTTCTACCGCGCAGTCTCCTACGGGCAGCTGATCTGAAGACGGGTACCACTTGCCGCCAGAATCAGCACAGATCGGATTGTTAAAAGCCGATCGCTGTCTACCGTACTATTGCCAGAACCAACTGAACGGTTATTGGAAATGTCTCGAGCCGACCAGCTACACGTGGCACCCACTGCAGGCCTGAACGCATTGGTGTTGCGAGGTGTGATATCAGCAGTCTGATTGAGCGCCGTCGATCGGAATGTGATCTCATAGGCGTTCTCAGAGTCAACAATACTCTGGTGAAAATTGTTGATCGGGGTTGCCCATTCGATAGTTGTATTGTGCAGATCATCACCATTGTTAAGCGGCTGCAGTGATCCGGATCCGGTCGAATTGTGAATGCCCGGAAAGCTCAGGGTTTTTGGATATCGCCATCCCTGCGGATCATCAAAACCAAAACCGAAAACATTGCGCACCAAAGAACGGAAGCCAAGCCAGTTATGCCCCACTCCGCCAACGGCCGCCGCTGAAAAACCAGCCCGTGCCTGGGTAAAAACGCCAGCCATCGGACGACCCTGCGTCTGCCAGTCAATAACGCGATCATCTTTACCGTGGTCTACCATCAGATACGAGAAACGATCCCCGCGCCGATTGATCAGTTGTTGTTGATGGTTCATCCAGTCCCAAACCCGGGTGGGTTGCGAACCGTTTGAATCGTAATCACTGATTGCGCTGTTGTTTCTGCCATTGTTTACGATTGGCAGGTTAGTGTCCCTGGTTCCCCACAGGCTAACGAAGTTATCCTGAAATTCGGGGCTGGTTGCGTAATTGGTCATTGGTTCACTGGCATAAATTCCGGCAAACACAGACGGGTAACGCATGCCATAGGTAAGTGAGCCGGAACCACCCATCGAGTGACCATACACGTGGGTCAGATCACTATCGATGCTGAACTGGCTATCGTTAATGAGAAAGTCTATCGATGCCAGCACTCGCTGCTCGGTAAAGTTTTCGATCGCACCTGATCTGGGTATTGACCCCTGGGTGCGATAGTTATGATCGCGTGCATATCCATACCACCAGCTGTGTACAGTACCGAAGCGGGTTCCCGGGTCACTCGGAAACAGCTGTATCACCGGCCAGTCAAATTCTGTTTGCTCAACAAATTTATGCGACTCGCCAAACGCGTGCAATGTCATGCGTAATGCATAACGACGCTGCGGGTCGTAGTCTGCCGGCAGCGCCACTGCAAAGTTATAGGCATAACCGCTATGGGTTGGATTCCACTGCGAGTAGTCCATAAACTGCGTGTAGATACGACCTCTGCCACCGTTTTCAGAAACAATCTGGACAGGTCGGGGAGTACTTGAAAATTCGTTTACAGGCTCGGTAGTGGCATTGTTGCCTGCTATGACAGTCAGATCTTCTCTGCCACCGACCACACTGGTTACAGCATAATAAGCACCACCCTGCTGACTGCCTGAGGTGGTGTGCACAAATAAGCCCTGATCATCAGCCAGCGGTTGTCCACCATCACTGATAACAAAATTGGCTGGTGCATCATCGGTAGCATTGCGGTTCACTGATGTGTTCTGACCAAGTGGTCCCCAACGATCTGTCAGACGCTGCGCCGCGTTGATGTTTCCGCTGTTTATCGGCGACGTATGACGGTAAACATGGTAATCAACACCTGCGCCTGACTCACTCCAAACCAGAAAAGTCTGTCCGTTTCTATGCACGGCGGTTAAATCGCCAGCAACAAAACCCATAGTATTGGTGTCACGATCATCGTCGGATGCAACATCTGTGTTGATTCCGCCACCGGAGTCGACCTGGCCATCTGTATCTCCCTGGCCAAGGGGCACCCCGGAATCACTATTACCAGTTGAGCCCGTAACAAAGTCGCTGAAAGTCACCGGCTCGAAGTCAACATCGTTACCACTACAGCCAGCGAGTAACGCAGCAGCAAAGGTGGCGAATATAATATGTTTCACAAATAAAGTTCTCTAGTGAAAGGATCGTGGGGCCGGGCCTGCGTCATCCGGTTCCCATCACTACCACGATACCAAATGGCTGTAAGCCAGTGTGTGCGTTGCGTTACGTTGTTGATACAGTGTCAGTTCGACAGGACAATAAATGAGAACCAAACCACACTGAGCCAGGCAAACCCTCTAATAAGTTCCATTAATACGAGGGGGCAGCGCATTAAACTTGTTAATCACACTTAACTTCTGCGGCTTCTCTGGCGGCTTCTCTGGCGGCTTCTCTGACAGCTTCCCTGGCGGCTTCACACTATAACCCTGCCAGCATCGATAAGTCGGTCAGATCAGTTTGCTGCGAGCATTATAAGGTAGCCGGATAAAGGACAACTTAACCAACTGTAAACTGATAGAAATTTTAATTCTGCCATTGGCTGCATTGTCGATCCCGAACCCCCAAGGTCTGGGGAAGCGTCGGCGCAGCTGACGACCGCCCGAAAGACAGCCGGCCACGCAGGCAGACTTCGTTACAGGCACGCTATGTTGCAGGCAGACTGGCAATTCAATCAAGTGATAAAAAAGCGCCTCGAAAAAAAGGTACAGTTGCTGTTTAACGTCTCGATTGGGACCTGTTACTCAGACGCAAAAAGGTAGCGAGACCGATATCGGCGTTGCGCTCTTGCGACGTTGTGTTCTTTTCAGGGCAACCAATTGTTAAGCATAGCTTTAGTCAGAAATGTCCTGCCTCAGCATTAACAAAATGGCTCCATCGTCAACCTGGTCACCGATGGCACAGGGTACGTCTTCAACGGTACCGTCTCTCGGCGCGGTTAAGGTGTGCTCCATTTTCATCGCCTCCATGACGATCAACGTGTCTCCGGATTTAACTTCGTCACCGACACCCACCTGCACCAGCTTTATCTGACCCGGCATCGGCGCGACTACAGTATCGCCACCATCATTATCACCGACGGTACCGTCAAGCGGGTCAGGAATAGTCAAGTGCCATGCGCGGTCGATGAAGACGCTGATACCTGCTGCATGCTCCCGACAGACTGCACGAACAGTTGCACCATCAAAAACAAACGCATAATCTGCTGTCAACGATAACGTATGCGCCGTGTCAGCAACCACACAGTCCCAATCCGTGCCGTTGTTACTCGCTAGTGAAACAAAGACATTCTGATCCTGCATATCGCGCAACACCACCGTATGTAACAGCGGCTTCCAGAGCGTGAACGCGGTAAACGGTTGGCATTTGCCGATCAAGCCCGCATGGTGCATTGCCGCCAGACAAGCAGCAACATCGGGCAGTGCCCGTGGATCGGTAAGCGCATCGATGTTGCGTTCAATTAAACCGGTATCGACGTCACCGGAAGCAAAGTCTTTCTGACTGACAAGATCACGCAGAAAGTTGATGTTGGTAATCGAACCCGAGGCATGCGTATCGCCCAGTGCGTTAAACAATTTGCGGCGCGCTTCATCGCGACTGGCACCATGTACCGTCAGCTTGGCTATCATCGGATCATAAAACGGCGTGATCGTATCGCCACTGGCAACACCTGTATCCACTCGCGCATTATCCGGAAAACGCAGGTAATGCAGGGTACCGGTTGACGGCAGAAAACCCTTCTCTGCATCTTCTGCATAAATGCGAGCCTCCATAGCCCAGCCTTTAATAGACAGATCAGATTGCACACTGGGTAGCTTTTCTCCCGCAGCAACACGCAGTTGCCATTCAACCAGATCGACCCGGGTGATCATCTCGGTGACCGGATGCTCGACCTGCAGTCTGGTATTCATTTCCATAAACCAGAAACGATCCGGGCGCAGACCATCGGAACTGTCAACAATAAACTCAACGGTGCCGGCACCGGAATAATTGATCGCAGCAGCCGCATTAACTGCAGCCTGGCCCATCGCCTCACGCATTGCTTCCGTCATACCTGGCGCTGGTGCTTCTTCGATAACTTTCTGATGGCGTCGCTGCAATGAACAGTCTCGTTCGAACAGGTGCACCACATTGCCGTGGTTATCGCCAAACACTTGTATTTCGATATGACGCGGTGCGGTGACAAACTTTTCAACAAGACAGGCGGCATCACCGAAACTTGCCTGCGCTTCACGCTGCGCACTGGCAAGACTGCTTTCAAATTGCTCTGCCGATTCGACCAATCGCATGCCTTTACCACCACCGCCAGCTCTCGCCTTGATAAGCACCGGATACCGTAGTTCATCTGCCTGTTGTTTTAAAAACGCAGCTTCCTGATTATCACCATGATAGCCGGGCACCACAGGCACACCGGCCTGCTGCATAAGTTTCTTGGCGGCATCTTTTAAGCCCATGGCACGAATCGCATCAGCGCCAGGACCGATAAAGCACAGACCTGCCGCCTCCACCTGCTCTACAAACTCGGGATTCTCTGACAGGAATCCATAGCCCGGATGAATCGCCTGTGCTCCGGTTGCGAGCGCCGCATCGACAATCACATTACCCAGCAGATAACTCTCACTGACTGCAGCAGCACCGATTCGAACCGATTCATCTGCCATCTTGACGTGCATAGCGTTTGCATCTGCATCGGAATACACGGCAACCGTTTTTACCCCTAATCTTCGGGCGGTTTGCATAACACGGCAGGCTATTTCACCACGGTTGGCAATCAGAATTTTTGTAAACACAGCTACATCCTGAACACGCCAAAGCGTGTTTCGGTAATTGGTGCATTCATCGTAATCGACAAGCTTAAACCCATGACATCGCGGGTTTTACGCGGATCAATAATACCGTCATCCCACAATCTGGCAGAGGCATAAAGCGGATGCGCCTGTTTTTCAAAAAGATCTATAGTGGGTTGCTTAAACGCCGCCTCTTCTTCTGCAGACCAACTCTCTCCTTTACGCTCCAAACCATCGCGGCGAACTGTGGCCAGTACTCCGGCGGCCTGCTCACCACCCATGACCGATATTCTGGAGTTTGGCCATGTCCATAAAAAACGCGGGCCGTAGGCCCTGCCTGCCATCCCGTAGTTACCGGCACCAAAAGAACCACCAACGAGGAAGGTCAGCTTCGGTACGCTGGTGGTTGCAACTGCTGTGACAAGCTTTGCACCATGGCGCGCGATGCCTTCGTTTTCTGCTTTTTGCCCGACCATAAAACCGGTGATGTTCTGCAAAAACACCAGCGGTATTTTGCGCTGTGAACAAAGCTCTACAAAGTGCGCACCTTTAACCGCTGATTCCGCAAACAACACACCGTTGTTAGCAATAATTCCCACAGGCATGCCATGTACATGGGCAAAACCGCACACCAGTGTCGTGCCGTATCGGGCTTTAAACTCATCAAACCGTGATCCATCAACTATCCGTGCAATAACTTCTTTAATGTCATACGGCGTTTTAAGGTCTGCCGGTACAACACCGGTAATCTCATCAGGGTCATACAGCGGTGCTTCAACAGCAATACGATTTGCATGACTTACTGCATTATCAGGCTTTTGACGATTCAGATTACCTATCGTCTGTCTTGCCAGTGCCAGTGCATGTGCATCATTATCTGCAAGATAGTCTGCCACGCCGGACAAACGCGTGTGTACATCACCACCACCCAGGTCTTCAGCGCTAACCACTTCACCAGTGGCAGCTTTCACCAACGGTGGTCCGGCTAAAAAGATCGTGCCCTGTTCCTTTACAATGATAGCAACATCAGACATAGCCGGAACATAAGCACCACCCGCTGTACACGAACCCATAACCACAGCAATTTGTGCAATGCCTGCTGCAGACATAGTGGCCTGATTAAAAAAGATGCGACCAAAGTGATCGCGATCAGGGAACACTTCATCCTGATTGGGCAGGTTCGCGCCACCACTGTCTACAAGATAAACACACGGCAGATGATTTTCTGCAGCAATCTCCTGAGCACGCAAGTGTTTCTTAACAGTCAGCGGGTAATAAGTACCGCCTTTCACGGTGGCATCGTTGCATACGACCATCACATCTTCGCCGTGCACACGGCCAATGCCTGCAATAACACCGGCACAGGGCGCGGCATTGCCATAAAGATCGTGGGCCGCTGTGGCACCGATTTCAAGAAACGGGGAACCCGGGTCAAGCAGATTGGCAACACGTTCGCGTGGCAGCATTTTACCCCGACTAAGATGCCGTTCACGCGATCTTTCGCCACCACCATCTGCCGCCTGCGTAGCCACCTGTGCGACTTCTTCAAGCGCCTCGGCGTGAGCGGCTTTATTACGCCTGAAGGTATCGGAAGAAGCAGAAACCGCAGATTTTATAACGCTCAATGAACCGGACTCATATCAGATGTTCTCTACCGGGTTTTTATTCTCTACGTGCCAGGCAATAACGAGGCAGTAACTAGTAATTATTATTTAGCAGAACGCATCAGCTCACGGCCTATTAACATGCGCCTTATTTCGCTGGTGCCTGCACCGATCTCCATCAGTTTTGCATCCCGCATCAGACGACTCACCGGTGAGTCATTCATAAAACCGGCTCCACCCATAGCCTGTACTGCCTGTACTGCCTGCTGCATTGCCTGCTCACTCGACAATAACACGCAAGCTGCAGCATCCTGCCGTGTTACTTCGCCACGATCACAGGCTGCAGCAACAGAGTACACATAGGCACGCGAAGAATTCATCGCCACATAAAGGTCTGCAATCTTAGCCTGCATCAACTGAAAGTTACCAATGGATTCACCAAACTGCTTGCGCTCATGCATATACGGCATGATGTGATCAAGACAGGCATGCATAATCCCGACACCTATGCCTGCCAATACCACACGTTCGTAATCCAGCCCGGACATCAAAACGTTCACTCCCTTGCCTTCTGCACCAAGCACATTTTCTTCAGGTACTTCGCAGTGATCAAAGATCAGCTCTGCCGTGTCTGAGCCTCTCATACCGAGCTTGTCAAAATGTTCAGAGGTGCTGAAGCCAGCAAAGTCCCGCTCAATGATGAAAGCAGTTATACCCTTAGAGCCAGCTGCTGCATCAGTTTTTGCATAAACCACCAACGTGTTAGCGACAGGCGCATTGGTAATCCAGTACTTGGTGCCGTTTAACACATAAGCACCGTTTTTCTTCTCAGCGCGAAGCTTCATTGACACCACGTCAGAACCGGCACCGGCTTCCGACATCGCAAGCGAGCCGACGTGCTCACCTGACACCAGCTTTGGCAGATACTTTTCACGCTGCGCTTCTGTGCCGTTGAGCTGTATTTGATTCACACATAGATTTGAATGCGCACCATAAGATAATGATACCGAGGCGCTTGCACGGGCTATTTCTTCGACTGCGATAGTATGTGCGAGATAGCCCATAGAGGATCCGCCGTACTTTTCATCGACGGTAATACCCAGCAAGCCGAGCTCACCAAGCTCAGGCCATAGCTCTGGAGGGAAACGGTTGCTCTTATCGATATCGGCTGCCATCGGAGCCACGCGTTCCTGTGCCCAGCGATGCACCAGATCACGAAGCGCCTCGATATCTTCACCCAGTGAAAAATTCATTGAAGCATTAAACATCGAGTATCTCCTGTAACCACAAGTTTTTTGTTCTTTATATGACAGCCCTGGATCGTCCGCAGATCATATCGCCATTTAAAACCACGGGCTCATATTTTATGCACCCAGCTTGCCGGACGCTTTTGATTAAATGCCTGCACACCTTCGCGCCCTTCATTACCACGCAAGCAGGTCGCGAACGCTTCGGCTGCAGCGTCGATTGAGGGTGCCGACTGCTGGATTATCTTTTTGGTAGTGGCATTAGCCAGCGGCCCACATTTAGCAATCATGTTTAGCAAGCGGGTAAGCTCGTTCTCGATTTCTTCATCACTGCAATGCTGATCCGCCAGCCCGATTCGCAGTGCTTCTGCAGCGTCAACCCGCATACCGCTCAATGCCAGTCTTCTGGCAGCACTCTGACCGATGCGGCCAACCACAAACGGTGCGATCTGTCCGGGCGGCAAACCGAGCGTGGTCTCGGACAACGCAAACAACGCCTGATCGCCGACCATTACGATGTCTGCACAACAGGCCATGCCAAACCCACCGCCAAAAGCAGCACCTTCAACCACTGCAACAACGGCCTTTGGATAACTGTTTAATTTACGATAAAGCTCTCCAACCCGACGATTCATCAGCGCTACCGGATCGTCACCTGACACGGGTTTTTCAAGATTAGCCAATGCAGCCTTCAAGTCTGCACCGGCACAAAACACACTATTGGCGCCACGTAGTACCAATGATCGGATTTTGGCGGTTTCCCATGTTGCATCGAGCAACTGATTCAGCTCATCCATTAACTGATCGGTCAATGCATTTTTGGTGGGCGCATGGTCTAGCGTTGCGATCAGATGCGGGCCACGCATGACAACAGACATTCGCGCCAGATTCAGGTAACCGGGAAAAAGATACTGAAGATCGGGGTTCTCGAGTTGCGCCACTTGTATGCCGTCTTTGTCTTTAAGCTACTGTTTATTCTACAGACAGGATAACCACCGACGATTACATACCGATTACGCAGAGACCAGCCCATGCTGCGAGGCATCCTGACTACAATGACTGAGGAGAATTACAACCGGGATTTGAAAAACAGTGCCATCTGACGATGGCACTGTAAATACCGCTCCTACAAGGGACTCCGCCTCATTATTTAAGTTGCTCTGCCTTCTTCATTGATGATCGGCCAATTTCTATACCGATTACCAGATCATGTAGACCCTGACCGTGTACAACTCCTGGCCATGTACAACTCCTGGCCATGTACAACCCCTGGCCATGTACAACCCCTGGCCAAAACATACAGGCAACCACGCTCTCACTGAAAACCAATCCGGGTTTACCTTCGATGCAAGTCCATGCTTTATAGTTTGCCTAGGAGGTAATACAAATGCCGTGACAGAATGATGCAACCAGTCCACATTATTTAACATTTCTGCAAATACTGTTTTTATATACAGTTTATTGTGCTAGCCTGACTTCGTCAGCGCAGCCGCAGTTCAAAGAGTGGCACCATGCACAACAGCAAATCCTCGCGGCAACCAAACCGCAGGCAGCACGCAACCCCTGATCGGGCCGCACACCCGGCTAAGCGACCAAAACCGCAGCCTAAACAGCAACCTGAACAGCAGCCCAAAGAGCAACCGGATCAGCAACCAGATCAGCAACCAGATCAGCAAAAAGTACAGCAAGAAAATAAACAGAAAGCGGGCGACCTTACCGAAGTACGCGACAACCAGGGTGGTTATCGCGTCGCGGCTGATCAATCGGTAATTCTGCATGGCGATCCGCCTGAAAATGACACCACCCGCCTGAGCGATATACAGCAGCGGTTCATTCTAAAATTCTGTCGCCAGCTGGTCAGCGTTATTGAAGCTTGTGAGCACAACGAGTCAGCAGAGATTGAAGTGGGTCGCCGGCAAATAAAATCCACCCAGATAAAAGTGAAGCTGCAGGCGGAACGGGAGTTCACCTACCCTTCTGAAAACCTGCTAAATAAAACGCACCTCGACAAGTAAACTCTGGCCGGCCTACGGATTAAGTCTATGGACAAAAATAACAAACAAGCCTGTACGGCAAGTGATGTCTGCTTTTGATACCACATAGGCATTAAAATCATAACCTGTCACACACCGACAGGTTGTTCAGCAACCAGACATGTAAATGCAAACAAGCGCAACACCACGAAAAAAAACCTGATACAAAAATTCAGTTCATGTATCTTTCGCGCCATTGGATATACAACTATTTTAAACACAAAGGAAAACCAGTGACCGTAATCGCCTGTATCGCATTATCTTTTGTTTGTCTTGCCATCATTTCACGGCGCACCCTTCCGTAACCCTCTTTGACCATCACGCCGCACCTGTTTCCATTATCGGTCAAAACAAAAACAACCCGCCAAACTATTCAGGCGCTGATGCTCCTGCATCATCAAGGTCAAGTCAGTGAATAACTGCATTCAAGCAATTGTGATTTCGCGGGCCACTTGCGCCACTCTCTGAAAGTACTCTTAAGAACCTACAGAAAGGACACTGGGAACGTACAGAAATGACACTGGCGCTATCCGCACGATGAGCTCACCTGTCGCAAAATCATAATCGACAAACGCCGGCTAATGATGCAGGCTCCTGTTTTCGCAGAAACACGGATCTTGTTGTCGGATGACAAACTTCCTTTACGACGCCCTGCTCGCGCCACACCGAAACAACCCGTCTGTATTATTCCGACTCAAAGACAGAACCGACTGGAGCTATCAGGATCTGATCCGGTCCGCTGGCAAAATTGCCGCAATGCTTGACTCAATTGGCACCAGCCCGGGAGACCGGGTAGCCGCCCAGGTACACAAATCCCCCGAGGCGCTCGCGCTGTACATTGCCTGCGTGCAGTATGGCTACGTTTACCTGCCGTTGAACACCGCGTATACACCGTCAGAAATTGACTACTTTGTGTCAGACGCAAAACCTGCCGTGCTGGTCTGCGATTCATCCGCCGCCGACGGTCTGCGCGCGACCACCGAGTCAAACCATTGTCAGTTACTGACCCTTGATATCGACGGCACAGGCACGTTAACCAGACAAGCAGACACTGTTACCGCCGCTACCGAAGCCAAACCTCGGGACAAAGACGACCTTGCGGCAATTCTGTACACCTCCGGTACCACTGGCAGATCCAAAGGCGCGATGCTGACCCAGCGCAACCTGTTGTCCAACGCGGTAACGCTACATGAATACTGGCAGTTCACAGATAAAGATGTGCTGCTACACGGACTACCGATCTACCACACTCACGGATTGTTCGTTGCGACCAACACCATTTTGCTCGCAGGCGGCAGCATGATTTTTCTATCTTCGTTCAATATCGACGATTACATCGAGTACCTGCCAAAAGCCACCACCATGATGGGAGTGCCCACCTTCTATACAAGACTGCTGGCAGACAACAGGCTGAACAAAGCATTGGTCGAGCACATGAGGCTCTTTATCTCCGGCAGCGCACCGCTACTTGCCGAGACTCATGTCGAGTTTGAAGATCGCACCGGCAAAATCATTCTGGAACGTTACGGTATGACCGAGACCAATATGAGCACCTCCAACCCCTACGAGGGTGAGCGCCGTGCCGGCACCGTGGGTTTCGAGTTACCCGGCGTAGACGCAAGAATCATTGACCCGGAGAGCCGTGAAGAAAAAGCCACTGACGAGATCGGCATTCTCGAAGTTCGTGGTGACAATGTCTTTAAAGGCTATTGGCAGATGCCGGAAAAAACAGCGCAGGAATTTACCGACGATGGTTTCTTCATCACCGGCGACCTCGCCAAACGCGATGCTGACGGCTATCTGCATATTGTCGGCAGAGACAAAGATCTGATTATCTCGGGCGGATTCAATGTTTACCCGAAGGAAATTGAGCTAATCCTTGATGAACAGGCCAACGTGCTGGAATCTGCTGTGGTTGCGGCACCGCACGCAGACTTTGGTGAAAGCGTGGTCGCGGTGCTGGTCGCGCAGCCAGGCAATTCCATTGATATCGATGCGGTAAAGTCTGCAGCCAGCGCACAACTCGCCAAATTCAAGCAGCCGAAAGAGTATGTAATCGTCGACACATTGCCGCGCAACACTATGGGTAAAGTACAAAAAAACCTGTTGCGTGAACAGGTGAAGGACACGTTCGCGTAGTCGCCGGTCTCAACGCATGCCACACAGACAGGATTACCTCCTGTTATTAGCAAAAAATTTACTCGCAAAAATACCTGCGCCGCAGCAGCGTAACAGCATACGTCAGACGCGTGTAGCACCCTGCACGCTCCACCCACACCTGATTGTTATTTTTTTCCCTGGCTGTCGGTTTTTTCTGTTTTTTAAGCGTTTATTCGCCGCGACATTTTCGATCTGGTTTCACAAGCACGGTAATGGCTTTGCAACCGGCATTCAAACAATCTCAAATGGAAAGCCTATCGTTTAACGATTACAATCTGCCAGTCAGGCGACACGATAAAAAAGAAAAATATTGATGCAGAGTTTCATCCCCGGCCAACGCTGGATAAGCGATACAGAAAGTGATCTTGGCCTCGGCACCATCCTTAAAACCGAACACCGGTTGGTGACGATTGTGTACATGGCAAGCGGCGAAATCCGCACTTACTCCTCTGAGTCTGCGCCTCTGACTCGCGTGCAGTTCGGCCCCGGTGATCGAATCCGCGGCACTGAAGATCGCACACTCATCGTTACTGATATTGAAGAGATTGACGGACTGCTCGCCTACCACGGCACCACAGACGAAGGTGCTAACACCACCCTGAGCGAAACCGAGCTCGACAATTTCATGCAGTTCAATCGGCCGTCTGACAAACTCTTTAACGCACAGTTTGATCGAGAACGCCGTTATCACATCAGACTCACCACCCGCGAAGTGCAGCAAAGGCTTGCAAGATCACCAGTCAACGGTTTGTGCGGCGCGCGTGTAGATCTGATCCCGCACCAGTTATACATTGCCAACGAAGTCGCCTCGCGCCTCGACCCCAGAGTGCTGCTGGCGGATGAAGTCGGACTCGGTAAAACAATCGAGGCCGGCATGATCATGCACAGTCAGCTGGTGCGGGAGCAAATCTCCCGAGTGCTGGTTATTGTGCCGGAGCCGTTGCTGCATCAGTGGCTGGTTGAGATGAAGCGCCGCTTCAATCTTGACTTCAGTATTGTTGATGAGCTGATGTATGAAGAATCTCTGATGTCAGCCACTGACGGTAACCCGTTCCTCGACCGACAGCTGGTACTCACCACATTGCCCGTATTGCTTTCCAATCCAAAGATCGAGGCCCACGCTCTCGATGCAGGCTGGGATATGCTCACCGTTGACGAAGCACATCATCTCGAAACACCCGGTGACGGCGCCGACACACCAGGCTATGACTGCGTTGCCTCTCTGGCCGCTGAAACACCTTCTTTGTTACTACTGACTGCCACACCGGAACAGATGGGGCATCAGGGACACTTTGCCAGGCTGCAACTACTCGATCCACATCGTTTTGTATCGTTTGATGCTTTCAAAAAGGAAGAAGCCAACTACCGGGCGCTGGCCGATATTGCGACAGCTATTGAACAAGGCGGCAAGCTCACTGAAGCACAGCAAAAGCAGATCGATGCACTGGAGCTGTCAGATAAACAAAAGCAGGATGCAGAACAAACGATCAACTCACTGATCGACTACCACGGCACAGGCCGCGTGATGTTCCGCAACACTCGCCGCGCGGTAACCGGCTTCCCCGAGCGGATATTCGAGCCTACTGTCCTCAGTGACAGCGATGGCTTGATCGACTGGCTGGCGGATAAAATATCCGAGATCGCCCCTGAAAAGCTGCTGCTAATCTGTAAGTCGGTGCAACGTGTCGAGCAACTCAACGATGCACTGCGAACCAAATTCGGTATTTATGCCGCCGTGTTTCATGAAGAGATGTCGATCGTTGAGCGCGACCGCGCTGCAGAGTATTTTGCCGACGATGAATCCGGCAGCCCGATACTGCTCTGCTCCGAGATAGGTAGTGAAGGCAGAAACTTCCAGTTTTTACATCAGATGATCCTGATTGATCTGCCAGACAACGCCGACTTACTTGAACAGAGGATCGGCAGACTGGATCGCATCGGACAAAGCAGCGAAATCAAAATACTCGTGCCTTATGTGAAAGGCAGTCGTGATGATTTTCTGCAGCGCTGGTATAACGAAGGTCTTAACGCCTTTGAACAAACCTGTCAGGTAGGTGAGCTTGTCAAGGCAGAATTAAATGATCAATTCACGCAAGCACTGAGCGATCATGATTCAAATCAGCCTGCCGGTGACATCAACAAGCTGGTAGATGAGGCAAACCTGCTGGCGCAGAAGCATCGCGAAAAGATCGAATCCGGTCGGGATCGGCTGCTGGAGCTTAGCTCTCACAAACAAAACGTTTCGGAAGAGTTGATCAGCGAGATAGATCAGTTCGATACCGAAAACACGCTGCAAAAATACATGGACCAGGCGCTCGATAACCTGGGTATCGACATTGAAGATCACTCAAACCATTCGTTCATCATCAAGCCCGGTGAACACATGGCAGTGTCCGAATTCCCCGGACTCAGTGAAGACGGTGCAACCATCACCTACCGCAGGCATATTGCTCTGGCGAGAGAAGATGTACGCTTCCTGACCTGGGAACATCCTTATGTACAGACTGCCATGGAGCAGATTATTTCCGGCGGGTTCGGCCAGGTATCGGTTGGCGCGATGCAACACGAAACACTAAAACGAGGCAGCGTGCTGCTAGAAGCACACTATGTATTCGACTGCCCGGCACCCAGATCTCTGAACGTTGAACAATATCTTAGCGGCGACTTGCTGCGTATTGTCTTCTCCAGTGACGCCGGCAACCTGACAGACACCTGGGATCACGAAACCCTGAACGAAGCTTTTCATTCGATTAAAAAACCCCTTGCCAAACAACTGGTCGCCGCCAAGCGACAGGAACTGCAAAGCATGCTTGCCAATGCAGAAGCCGCTGCCAATGACAAGCTTGAACAAATTATCGCCAGAGCCGTTGCCATGGCAGACTCGCAGCTGGGTGCGGAGTGCGAGCGACTGACGCATTTATCAAAGCGCAACGAATCCGTGCGTGAAGATGAAATACAGGGCATGCAGGCACAGCTTGATGCAACCAAAAGAGCGCTAAAACAACTGCGTTGCGTGCTGGATGCTGTCAGGGTATTTGGTGTAGCGTGATAGTACGACAACCTGACTTCTAAACGAGACCGGCTATGAAAATTGTTTCATTCAACGTCAACAGTTTGCGACTGCGCTTTCATCAGATAGAAGCACTGATAGAAAAGCATCAGCCGGATATCATCGGACTGCAGGAAACCAAAGTCACCGATGACGACTTTCCGGTCGATATCATTCAGGATTTCGGCTACAGCGTCGAATATCATGGTCAGAAAACTCACTATGGCGTGGCACTGATGTCACAGCGTCCGTTTGAGAAGGTTATTAAGGGATTGCCCGGTGATACAGCAGACTCACAACGCAGATTGATCACAGCTACCACAACCACAGAGTCAGGCAAACCGATCACCGTAATTAACGGGTATTTTCCCAACGGTGAAAAACGCGACCATCCAACCAAGTTTCCGGATAAACAGAACTTCTATAAAAACCTGACTGCATTCCTGCATTCGGATTTTGATAAAAATCAGCCATTGGCTGTTATCGGTGACTACAACATCGCACCGGTAGATGCAGATATCGGCATCAGTGATAACAGTGTCAAGACATGGCTTCGGACTGGCCATGTGAGCTTTCTGCCAGAGGAACGGGAGTGGTTTGCTACATTGCAGGAATTCGGGCTGGACGACACCTATCGGGTGAAGTACCCCGATTCAAAAGAATACCTTAGCTGGTTCGACTACCGCACCCACGGGTTTGATCGGGAGCCTAAAAGTGGCTTAAGAATCGATCATCTGCTCACCACCAAACCGTTGACAGACTGCCTGCTCGACAGTGGCATGGACTATGACATCAGGGGTATGGAAAAACCGTCTGACCATGCGCCGGTGTGGAGCGAGTTCGACTACTAAACCCGGATACCATACTGACATCCAGTTGATCCAGCGGTGTATTACAGAGACAGCACAACCATTCACTCCTGCATTAATCTCTTTTCGACGGTCTGGTTGGCAGTGTGAAAAACGGGTCTACCTGATTACAGCAAAGCTCAACAGTAAAACCGACCCAAACTTGCCTGAAAACGCGGTAGAATAGTGAGTTTTTATTTACCGGTACGGACCTTTGAGCATAAAGAAAATTCTCGTCGCCAACCGCTCGGAAATCGCAATCCGGGTTTTCCGTGCAGCTAACGAACTCGGCATTAAGACAGTTGCCATCTGGGCCGAGGAAGACAAACTGGCCCTTCACCGGTTCAAGGCAGATGAGGCCTATCGGGTGGGCAAAGGCCCGCATCTCGCCGAAGATATGGGCCCGATTGAATCCTATCTTTCGATTGAAGAAGTGCTGCGGGTGGCGAAACTCTCCGGTGCCGATGCCATTCATCCGGGTTACGGACTATTGTCAGAAAGCCCCGAGTTTGTTGACGCATGTAATGAGGCCGGTATTTTATTTATCGGCCCAAGTGCGGAGACTATGCGATCTCTCGGTAATAAAGTCGCCGCACGCAACCTTGCGATTAAAGCCGGTGTGCCGGTAGTCCCTGCCACCGATCCATTACCGGACGATCTTCCAACCATCAAAGAGATGGCTGCCAAAATCGGCTACCCGATCATGCTGAAGGCCTCATGGGGCGGCGGCGGTCGCGGCATGCGTGTTATTCGTTCCGAGGATGATCTCGACAGAGAAGTTGATGAAGCCAAGCGCGAGGCGCGCGCGGCTTTTGGTAAAGACGAAATTTACCTTGAAAAGCTGGTTGAACATGCCAGACACGTTGAAGGACAGATTCTTGGTGACACCCACGGCAATGTTGTGCATCTGTTTGAACGTGACTGCTCGGTGCAGCGTCGTAACCAGAAGGTCGTTGAACGCGCACCTGCTCCTTACCTGAGCGATGCCAAGCGTCAGGAGATCGCGGAGTATTCATTGATGATCGGCCGCTCTACCGATTACAAGGGCGCAGGTACTGTTGAATTCCTGATGGATATTGATACCGAAGAGTTCTACTTCATCGAGGTAAACCCGAGGGTTCAGGTAGAACATACAGTCACTGAAGAAGTCACCGGCATCGACATCATCAAAGCGCAGATTCATCTGCTTAGCGGTGCGAAGATCGGCACACCGGAATCAGGTGTACCTAAACAGGATGACATCAAACTCAATGGTCACGCCATGCAGTGCCGGATTACCACTGAAGATCCGGAGCAGAACTTTATTCCGGACTATGGCCGCATTACTGCCTATCGTGGCGCACAGGGCTTTGGTATCCGACTTGACGGTGGCACTGCTTACTCCGGTGCGGTAATCAATCGTTTCTATGATCCATTACTTGAAAAAGTCACCGCCTGGTCACCCACTGCTGAAGAAACCATTAAACGTATGGACCGTGCGCTGCGGGAATTCAGAATTCGCGGAGTTGCCACTAACCTTACTTTTCTTGAAAATATCATCAGCCATCCGAAGTTTCTCGATAACACCTACACCACCAAGTTTATCGATACCACGCCGGAGCTGTTTGAGCAGGTTAAAAGAAAAGACCGTGCGACCAAACTACTCCACTATATTGCCGACGTCAGCGTTAACGGACATCCGGATGCCCGTGATCGCGCTAAACCGCCAGCCAACGAAAGACCGATAGACCCACCATGGTTTGACAACGCACCAGTTGACGGCACCAAACAAAGACTCGATAAAGACGGGCCTGAAAAGTTTGCTCAATGGATGCGTGATCACAAAGAAATACTGATTACCGATACCACTATGCGCGATGCACCGCAGTCACTACTGGCTACTCGCATGCGTACCCATGACATCGTAAATATTGCCGGTGCCTACTCAAAGTCACTGCCACAGTTGTTGTCACTCGAATGCTGGGGCGGTGCTACTTTCGATGTCAGTATGCGATTTTTAACTGAAGATCCATGGGAACGCCTCGCTCTGATCAGAGAACGTGCACCGAACATTTTGCTGCAAATGCTGCTGCGGGGCGCCAACGGTGTCGGCTACACAAACTACGCAGATAACGTAGTTAAGCACTTTGTCCGGCAAGCTGCAGCGGGCGGCGTTGATCTATTCAGAGTTTTTGACTGCTTTAACTGGATTGAAAACATGCGCGTATCTATGGATACCGTGCTTGAAGAAAACAAACTCTGTGAAGCGGCAATCTGTTACACCGGTGACATGCTCGATGAGTCAAAGCCGAAGTATAAGCTGAAGTACTACATGGACATGGCCAAAGAGCTTGAAAAAGCCGGTGCACATATACTCTGCATAAAAGATATGGGCGGCCTGATGAAGCCAGCTGCAGCCACCGCGCTGTTTAAGGCACTGCGTGATGAAATCAGCTTACCGATTCACTTTCACACTCATGACACCTCCGGCATTTCTGCCGCAACGGTACTGGCTGCGGTGGATGCCGGCGTAGATGCCATTGATGCTGCCATGGATGCGTTTTCCGGTGGCACCTCGCAACCGTGCCTTGGTTCAATTACTGCCGCTCTGGCAGGCAGTGAGAGAGATCCTAAACTGGATAATCAGGCAATACAAAAAATATCTTTCTATTGGGAGTCCGTTCGTACTCAATATGCAGCATTCGAAAGTGACTTAAAAAGCCCTGCCTCAGAAGTGTATCTGCATGAAATGCCAGGTGGTCAGTTCACCAACTTAAAAGAACAGGCCCGATCACTCGGGCTTGCACCACGCTGGCATGAAGTGGCACAGACCTACGCCGATGTAAACGAATTGCTCGGTGACATCGTTAAAGTCACACCCTCCTCAAAAGTGGTTGGCGATCTGGCACTGATGATGGTCAGTCAGGATCTCACTGTTGAAGACATCACTCATCCGGATAAAGAGATCGCTTTCCCCGACTCAGTCGTTGCACTGATGAAAGGCGAGCTCAGTCAGATTCCGGAAGGCTGGCCAGAAGCATTGCAAAACAAGGTATTGAAAGGAGAAGCGCCGCTGACGCAACGCGCCGGTGCTTTAATACCGCCGGTCGACCTTGACGCAACCAAAGCCGAGCTTGAAGAAACACTGCAGAAAAAGATCAGTCAACAGGAACTTGCCTCGTACAACATGTACCCGAAGGTATTCAGTGACTTTGTTGCCGCGCAGGAAGAATACGGCCCAACCAGTGTATTGCCCACGTCAGTTTATTTTTATGGCCTAAAAGTAGGCGATGAACTGCTTATTGATATCGAACAGGGTAAAACCCTTGTGGTCAGGTGCGTTGCAATAGGCGAGACCAACGATAAGGGACTGGTGCGGGTTTTCTTTGAGCTCAACGGCCAACCACGATCAATACAGGTGCCTGATCGCATACATGGCGCATCCGGTGCAAGCGCTGCAAGACCAAAAGCCGACCTTAACGACAATCTACAAGTCGGCGCACCGATGCCGGGTGTTATCTCTACAGTTAATGTTAACCAGGGCCAAAAAGTTAATGCAGGTGATGTGCTGCTTTCCATTGAAGCCATGAAGATGGAAACCGCAATCTATGCTGAGGCTTCAGGCACAGTCAGCGAGTTATTGGTTAAAACCGGAGATCAGATTGATACCAAGGATCTGCTGGTACGTCTGGAAGCAAGCGAGTAGAAGAAAGCCGCCTGTGCGGCGCCCGAGCTTGGTGGATTTTTAGCGGCTTGCGTACCATCACCCTTGAATAAGACCAATTAGTGAGACGCCGTGCTGCGACGTATATTCTGCGACGCAAACTTCGCAGACAAAATCACTCGGCAAAATCACCGAAAAAAAAAGAGCCAGCAGGGGGGCTGGCTCATAAGGCACAACTAGCACATATTCGAGGAAGCGGACGGGGCTACCGGCTGGCTAAGTCCCGGTCCACGCCTGTAACATACGACCTGATCAGTGAATGCAGCATGAAGCACATGTGATTGACCGGTAGATCATCAGTCTGAAGGCGCTGCTCAACGATTTACTAACGTCCCATGCTATAAAACTCATCGTTAGGTCTCATACCAACCACATTGACCATCCGGTTAGACAAACCAAAGAACGCAGCAATTGCACCGATATCCCAGATATCTTCATCAGAAAATCCATGCTTGTGCAGCGTTGAATAATCACTGTCACTTGTTTCTGAACCACTGCTTTGAACTTTCATCGCAAAGTCGAGCATGGCTTTTTCCCGTTCACTGATATCTGACTTTAAATAATTGATAGCTACCTGATCTGCGATCAGCGGGTTCTTTGCTCTAATACGAAGCACCGCGCCATGGGCTATCACACAGTACTGGCAATTATTTGCAGCAGATGTAACAACAACAATCATCTCTCTTTCGGCAAGGCTCAGACCGCCCTCTTTTTCCATCAATGCATCATGGTAGGCAAAGAAAGCCCTGAACTCCTCGGGGCGATGGGCAAGCACCAGAAAAACATTTGGCACAAAGCCCGCCTTCTCCTGCACTGCAAGTATGCGCTGCCGCATGTCATCCGGCAGATCATCAATATTTGGCACCGGAAATCGACTTATCGGATAACTCATTGGCTAATATCCTGTTCGTTCTAACTGCTTTGCCAGAGTTTATCATGCTGCATGTTTTTCAATCGCTGCCAAAACACACTCGCAAAACACACCCTGCGCTTTTGTAAATTTTATTCAGCTTGTATACGGTACGGGTGGTTAACTTTATGATCTGCAAGCACCGGCAGGCATACTGCCACTGATACAAGAGGAAACAGATCAGTGACCAATACACACCTTCGCGGTCAAGCCGTTATCGATAACCCGTCCGGTTTCTGCGAGCGCCTGAGCTTGCTGTTTTTTTCCATTGGCTTAACATTTCTGGCAATGCTGTACGTTCCGGCCACTTTTGGCCAGATGGTTGAGTCGGAAAAACAAAACTTTGTCATAGAGACAGTAGCAGAAGATCTGAGCATTCCATGGGGTATGGCTGCCCTGCCCGACGGCGGCATGCTGATTACCGAAAGAACCGGCAACCTGCGGCTGCTGAATGCCGACGGTCAACTACACCCGGACCCGATAAAGAACACACCACAAACTTACATTGACGGACAAGGTGGCATGCTCGATGTCGCCATTCATCCTGACTACGTCAATAACGGATGGGTGTATCTGTCTTTTTCATCCGCCAAAGCATCGGGCGAGCTCGGGCGCGGCGCAAATACCGCACTGATGCGCGGCAAAATAAAAAACCACGAATTTGTTGAGCAGGAATTACTTTACAAAGCACTGCCAAACTATCGCGGCGGCAGGCACTTCGGGTCACGCATTGCGTTCGATGCAGCAAACCACGTTTATCTCAGTGTCGGAGACCGCGGCAGCCGTGATCAGGTGCAAACCCTTGAAAATCCCCTCGGCAAAATATTCCGCCTGCACGATGACGGTCGCATTCCAGCAGACAATCCATTCGTCAACACTGCTAATGCACAGCCTGCTGTCTGGTCCTGGGGGCACAGAAATCCTCAGGGTATGGAAGCCCACCCGGTGACCGGCGCACTGTGGGCACATGAGCATGGCCCGAGGGGCGGCGATGAGCTGAACCTGATCATGGAAGGGCAAAACTACGGTTGGCCGACTGTTACCTTCGGCATCAACTACAGTGGTACAAAAATAACCGACGAGGTCGGTCGCCCCGGACTGGTCTCACCAGTGACCCATTGGACACCCTCGATTGCGCCCTGCGGCATGGCCTTTGTGGCGGGTGACAAATATGCAGGTTGGCAGAACAATCTGCTGGTCGGCTCTTTGAAATTTCAGCAGCTACAACGTCTTGAGTTCAGTGACGAGGGTGAGGTTGTGCATCGCGAAATTCTGCTGGACGGTATCGGGCGTGTACGTGCCATTGAACAAGCAGCTGACGGGACCATCTATGTTGCAGTCGAGACCGGTGGCAGGATCATTCGGCTGGTTCCAGCCTAGAGCACATGCAATCTTCCAGCCGTAGTAATCCGTCCGTCAGAATTAGCTTGTTAAATTCGGGCAGTAAAAATCAGCAAGTTAAAAAGGCCTTGTTTAAAGACCTTTGAGTACAACGCGAATTGCAGCCGCAACGGAAAGGCATCATTAAAAACTGTTAATCTCATTGTAAGATCGCGAGTGTTCATTTCTCTTTACACTAAAAGAAAACACACAGATTTTCCGATGATTACCCTTGCCCCGCAAAGCCATCGAGACCGCACGCCAGGTCGCAGTAAGTGTCCGTGTCGCCACACCTGGTTTAACAGAATAAAGCACTGTGCCCTGGTATTGCTGGCGGGCAGCCTGCTTAACGCCTGTGGCATTTTGTCAGAGGTGCCAGACGGATTACACAACTACCCGCCCGACTTTCAACAGTTTCTCAATGACAATCATGCACATGCCGAGTATGAGGAGTTTGTCTACTTTCTTCAGTCGCATGGCGTGCATCAGATCGTGCCTGCATGGCAGTTGTTACAGCAAGGCTCTGACTTTCGCAAACACGATATGGCGCGCTACGCTCTGCCGGAAAGAACAAACTGGAACGAAATGGTCGACACGCTGGTTTTTCTGAAGCACGATTTGATACCACTCATCGGCCCGGTACGTGTGCTTTCGGGCTTTCGCACACCTGAGTATAATCGTGTCGCCGGCGGTGCCAGACGAAGCCGCCACATGAGCTTTTCAGCGCTCGACCTCAGACCCGTCGCGGAAATGAACCGTACCAAACTACACCGTATTTTGCAGAACCGCTGGCACACCCTCGGTGAGGACTATGACCTTGGGCTTGGTTTGTACAGCAGTCTCAGGTTTCACGTTGACACCGGCGGTCATCGTCAGTGGTAATTTTTTTTTGCAACCGGAGTCTCGTCATTAACTTCCCTATCGGGAAATCACACCAGATCTTACCAGCAGATCACTATCCGGCACCCACAGATCAGAGTGCGCTGCGGTAAAAACCTGCTGCACAAATTCATCAGACAATCCCCGCCTGGAGAAAAACTGCCGGTCCTTTTCGAGCTCCTCCGCGATATCAATAACAACAGGCTGCTGGCCGGATTCAAGTTTGTATTGATGAAACCCCAGCTTGGCATTCCTGTCCATGGTGCGCTGCTCACCCGCCAGAAAGGCAACGGCACAGGCAGAGTAGCAGTGTGTTGCCACATGGGTATTCAGGCCGCGTTCCATAATTTTTTCCGCCATGGCTCGCGCAACAAAAACGTAACCACCAGTACTGCCCAGTCTGACACTCTGGATATCGGGATTATTGGCAAGGGTGTGCGCGAACGCACCGTACAGCTCCCAGTCAAGGTTGCCATCAACCCGAACCACCCCACCCTGGGTCATTACCGGCAAAGTGCGCCCCATCAACACGTCATATGAGGGCGGCTCATGTTTTGCGGACAGTGCGTCTGCAGTCTGTACGAAGGCGAGCCCGGCGGTGACCAGCAGCAAAAAGTAAGCGAAGCAAAGCCCGAGCACATTACCTGTATCTCTGACGAAACGCTCAGCCGATTTCATTGTGCCAACAACTTGCCACAGTAAAACAGCCACGCTCAGCATGACCCAGAACTCAATTAACTCTTGCGGCACAACGGTTTGCACTATCCCAAGCAAAACCCGCAACCCGATCAAAGTGACCAACAGCGTAAACACCAGCGGATAGGCTCCACGCCAATGACTGGACATTGGACCAGAAGCCACCAGATAAGGTGATACAAGCCGATGGTGATGATTATTATTTTTCAAAACAGCTACACCCGCTATTCTTCCGGCTCTAGCCTGCATGATCCGAGATCATTTGTCGACGATAATTCCGCATCCTTAGCTGAGCAAACCTGTTGAAAAATCAACACTACACCACCAGCCTGCCCGGCAAAACACAGACAGAACATACCATTTCCAGACGAAACGAGCATCCACATCCGCGCCTGCAATGCTCTTACACCAGCAGGCACTTTAACCACCTACCCAGTACGCTTTTACAGGCTCTATCCTAAAAAGAGGCAGTAGAGGCTTTCCTCTTACGTGGACATATATGGACGCCCCACTTGTGTCAAGCAAAAAGTTACACCTAACGCTGTAAATACAGCGCATAAATCAAGCTCCTCGTCGTCATTCTTTAACAAACAGTTTTTTTTCAAGTGAGTAGACGGGTATGTCAGACATAT
>CALLLW010000050.1 GCA_938007995.1 uncultured Granulosicoccaceae bacterium
GGATACGCTGGAGCCAGGTGATACCGATGGTGATGGCATTCCGAACTATCTTGATACCGATTCAGACAATGACGGTATTAACGATGGTGTAGAGGCACAGGTCGCCAATGTAGATACCGATGGTGATGGTATTCGCGATGCCTACGATGTTGATGTAACCGGCGGTGTTGATGCCGATGGTGACGGTGTAGACGATGCATTCGGTGCATCAAACACGCTGGACACTGACGGTGATGGTATTCCAGATGCGCTGGATGCTGATTCAGACAACGACGGTATTCCAGATGCTATTGAGGGTAACGTTGATACAGATGGTGACGGCATTCCTGATTACCTGGACACTGATTCAGACAACGATGGTATTCTCGACGGTGTCGAAGCACAGATAACCGGTACAGACAGCGATGGCGACGGCATTGATGATTTATATGATGTCGATGTCACCGGTGGTACTGACGCCGACGGCGACGGTGTTGACGACGCGACTGAAGCCACCGGCACGATTGACTCGGATGGTGATGGCACCCCGGACGCTCTTGACCTTGACTCTGACAACGACGGTATCCCTGATGTGGTGGAAGGCACCGTAGATACCGATGGTGATGGTATCCCCGATTACCTTGACGGTGATTCAGACAACGATGGTCTTCTGGATTCACAGGAAGGCACCGTAGATTCAGATGCTGATGGTACTCCTGACTACTTAGACGTGGATTCAGATGGCGACGGTATTCCGGATGCGATCGAAGGCAATATCGACAGTGACGGTGACGGTACACCGGACTATCTGGATCTGGATTCGGACAACGATGGCTTAAGCGATACAGAAGAATCCATGGTGACCGGTGTAGACACCGACGGTGATGGCATTGATGATCTGTATGATGTGGATGCTACCGGTGGTGTTGATGCTGATGGTGATGGTGTTGATGACTCACTTGAGTCAGCACTAACGTTTGACTTTGACGGCGACGGCATTCCTGATGCCATTGAAACTGACAGCGATAACGACGGTGTTCCAGATGCCATCGAAGGCAACACGGATACCGATGGTGACGGTATCCCTGATTATCTTGACACCGACAGTGACAACGACGGCATCCCGGATGGGGTAGAAGCTCAGATAAGCGGCGTAGACACAGATGGTGATGGCATCGACGATCTGTATGATGTTGATGCTACCGGTGGTGTTGATGCTGATGGCGATGGTGTCGATGACGCGATAGAAGCCTCGGGCACAGTAGACTCAGACGGTGACGGCACACCAGATATGTTGGATACCGACTCCGACAACGACGGTATTCCTGATCTGGTCGAAGGTACTGCAGACACAGACGGTGATGGCATACCAGACTATCTGGATCTTGATTCAGACGCTGATGGCATTCCTGACGCTGTTGAAGGCAATGTCGATTCAGATGGTGATGGCATTGCAGACTACCTGGACGATGACTCAGACAACGACGGCATCAGCGATGCGATAGAAGGCACTGCTGATTCAGACTCCGATGGTATCCCTGACTACCTGGATAATGACTCAGATGGCGACGGCATTCCGGATGCCATCGAAGGTAATGTCGATACTGACGGTGATGGCACACCGGACTATCTGGATCTTGATTCCGATAACGATGGTATTGCAGACGCAGATGAAGCTCAGCTGAGCGGCAATGACTCTGACGGTGACGGTATTGATGATCTTTATGATGTCGATCAAACCGCAGGTGTTGATGCTGATGGTGACGGCGTAGATGACGCGCTTGAAGCCACTGGCACCGTAGACACTGATGGTGATGGCATTCCTGATGTACTTGATCCTGATTCTGACAACGACGGTATTCCAGATGCAATCGAAGGCAACGTTGATACAGACGGTGATGGCATCCCTGACTACCTGGATACTGATAGCGACAACGACGGTCTGCTAGATGGTGCAGAGGCTATGGTCACCGGTACCGACACTGATGGTGACGGCATTGATGACCTGTTCGATGTAGACAGCACCGGTGGTGTGGATCTGGATGGTGATGGTGTCGATGATGCGATCGAAGCGACCGGGACCGTTGATACTGATGGTGACGGAATACCCGATGCGCTTGATGTAGATTCAGACAACGACGGTATTCCAGATGCTATCGAGGGTGATGTAGATACCGACGGTGATGGCATCCCTGATTATCTTGATACTGATTCAGACAACGACGGCATTCCTGATGCTGTCGAAGCCCCGGTGACTGGTGTAGACACAGACGGTGACGGCATTGATGATCAGTATGATGTTGATGCGACTGGCGGCGTTGACGCGAATAACGACGGTATTGACGATGCAGCCACTAATGTCCTTGATAGCGATGGTGATGGTGCACCGGATTATCTTGAGCCTGATTCCGATAACGATGGTATCCCTGATGCTGTTGAAGCAGGAGCTGATCCATCAGCGCCGGTAGATACTGATGCTGATGGCATACCGGACTTCCTGGATGCAGACTCAGATAACGATGGTATTCCGGATTCGTTAGAGGGCACGGTAGACACAGACGGTGACGGTACACCGGATTATCTGGATTCTGATTCAGATGGTGATGGCATCCCTGACTCGGTAGAGGCAGGACCAACGCCTGCAGCGCCAACAGATACTGATGGTGACGGTACTCCTGATTTCCTGGAAGAAGATTCTGATGCGGATGGAATTCCGGATAGCACAGAAGCGGGTGCTAACCCTGCAGACCCTGTAGATACTGATGGCGATGGTACACCAGACTTTTTAGAGCCAGACTCAGATAACGATGGTATTCCAGATTCGTTGGAAGGCACGGCTGATACCGATGGTGATGGTATCCCGGACTATCTTGATCCTGACTCTGATGGTGATGGCATCCCTGACTCGGTAGAAGCAGGGCCAACGCCTGCAGCACCTATAGATACAGACGGTGATGGTATACCAGACTTCCTGGAAGAAGATTCAGATGCTGACGGTATTCCTGATAATGTTGAAGCCGGTGCAGATCCATCAATGCCTGTAGATACTGATGGCGATGGCACACCAGACTTCTTAGAGCCAGACTCAGATAACGATGGCATTCCAGATTCAATAGAAGGTACGGCTGATACCGATGGTGATGGTATCCCGGACTATCTTGATCCTGACTCTGATGGTGACGGTATACCTGATTCTGTAGAAGCAGGACCAACGCCTGCAGCACCTACAGATACAGATGGGGATGGCATCCCTGACTTCCTGGAACAAGATTCTGATGCTGACGGTATCCCTGATAATGTTGAAGCTGGTGCTGATCCTGTGAATCCGGTGGATTCAGATGGTGATGGCTCACCTGACTTCCTTGATCAGGACTCTGATAACGACGGTATCCTGGATGGTCTTGAAGCAGGCGCAGATGGCGCTAACCCTGCAGACACTGATGGTGATGGCGTACCGGATTATCTGGATGAAGACTCAGATAACGACGGTGTTCTAGACAATGCTGAAGCAGGCGCTGATCCATCCAACCCTGCAGATGCAGACGGAGACGGCATTCCAGACTTCCAGGAACCGGGTAGTGATTCAGATAACGACGGAATCCCTGATAGCGTTGAAGGTACTGATGACACTGACGGTGATGGTATACCGGACTATCTGGATGATGATTCAGACAACGATGGTATCCCGGACTCAGTGGAGACCGACGTAGATTCAGATGGTGATGGTTTGCCAGACTATCTCGACGTTGATGCAGACAACGACGGAATCAGTGATGCGCTGGAGACCAGTATAGATACTGATGCAGATGGTGTAGCAGACTTCAGAGATCTGGATGTCGATAACGACGGAATCTTTGACTTGATCGAAGCGCGTATCGGGCAGGTCGAAGTAAACCAGTTAGACACAGACAACGACGGTATTGTCGATCTCAGCAATCCATACGGTGCAAACGGTATGGCAGATATTGTTGAAACCGGACCAGACTCCGGAGTTGAAAACTACACGTTGCCAGATATCGACGGTGATGGCGTGCTTGACTTCCGTGACCTTGATTCGGACAACGATGGTCTATTGGATACCCACGAGTCTGATCACGATGACGTCAATCTGAACGGTATTGTCGATACTGTTGCCGCTGTAAGAAGAACCATTCTGTCAGTGGATAGTTCTGGCCTTGCAATCGATGCCGGAGGGCTACCGCGTAACACTGATGGCGACGGTCTTGCTGACTTCAGAGACGCTGACAGTGACAACGACGGCATCATGGATGTAGTCGAGTCATTCGGATCGGGGCTTGATCTTGACAACGATGGCATCCTCGATGACTTCATTGACAGTGATGGCGACGGTGTTGACGATAACTGGCTAGTTGCACCTGCGGCACCGGCAGACACTGACGGTGATGGGCTTGTAGATGCTATCGAGATTGACGCGGATGGTGATGGCATAACAGACATCATTGAGAGCGGTAGCACTGACGCTGACGGCGATGGCACTGTAGATGATTTTATAGACAGTGATGGTGATGGTGTTGATGATGCTGTTGCCGCTGTTCCAGGCCAACTGACAGATACTGATAACGATGGTACGCCAGACTTTCAAGAGCTCGATTCGGATAATGACGGGCTCACTGATATTGAAGAGTCAGGTGGTGTTGACGCGAATGGTGACGGTCAGGCAGATGCATTGATTAATGCGAACGCTCTTATCGATACTGATGGCGATGGCACGCCAGACTTTCAGGAAGTTGATTTTGAAATAGGCGCTGCAGACGGTGTAATTCTTACCGGGCTCGAAGGTAGTGGTTGCGCTATCGCAGGTCCGTTGCATAACGCTAACGGTGATCGAGTGGTCGATCCGACGTTGCCTGCGATGGGTCTGCTCGCATTGTTGAGCTTAACACTACGACGTCGCGTTATGAGCGTCGTACGAAAGGGAGAGAAGCAATGAGAAAGCTACGCTCAGTAGTACTGCTGACTTCCAGCCTCGTGTTGCTCAATGGTTGTGCTTCACTGCAAAGCGGGTCACTGCCAAGTGATCTGGAACAAAGGGAGAGTAGTTGGAAGAACGTTTTCAATACTTCTGATGACGCCTCGACTTACGAAGACCGTCTATCGCGTGGGCTTTATGCGACAGTGGGCATTGGCCCGAGTCGCATGGAGCCGGATACCAGCCAGCTTGCTCTCTGGGATCCGAATGATCGGGTAGAACCGGCCGGTCAAATCACCGTTGGTGCTGATATTAGTAAGCACTTTGCAATAGAAGCTCACTCTGCAGACTTAGGCAGTGCGGGTCTGTCACCAAGGGGTCGAATAAATTACCACATCAATGGTGCGAGTGCGTTGCTCTACGCCGGTGGGAATCGTGATCGATTTCGTCGGCAAGGTCTAACAGCCTACGGCCGGGTAGGGGTTGGTTTCCTTGAGAACACAGCGATAGGTGATGTGCCGTTTATCAAACAGAACGGTACGCACGTACTATTTGGTGCCGGTGTAGAGTACATGACACCAATCGGTGTGGGCTTGCGCGCAGAGGGTTTTAGTTTTGATAAAGATGCCAGGTATGCCCAGCTAGCGTTAATGTACCGTATGGGTCGTAAGCAGCGGATTATTAGACCGAAGCTTGTAGCAGCTCCAAAGCCAGCACCAAAGCCAGTCATTGCGGCAGCAGCAGCGCCGCCACCTCCACCCCCGCCACCGGTGGTAGTGCCTGAGCCAAATGTGTGTGACGGACTATCCGGTGTATTGGATGGTGTGAACTTCCATACTGATTCTGCAGATATTACCGGTGCATCAACGTGGGTATTGGATGAAATAGCCAGTCAACTGTTGAGTTGCGACACTGTGACCGCAGAGATTTCCGCACATACAGATTCAATCGGTGAAGAGGCTTACAATCAAGCGCTGTCAGAAAGACGTGCGCGATCAGTAGTGGGTTACCTGATTAAGCGTGGCCTACCAAGGGATCGTTTAAGCGCTATTGCCTTCGGAGAATCCAGGCCGATTGACAGTAACTTAACCACGAATGGCAGGTCCCGGAACAGACGTGTAGAAATCAGCGTCCGTTAAAGCATGGCAGCAGTACAAAAAAGCCCGCAACCAAGCGGGCTTTTTTTTTGACGCGCCAAATATAGCGCGATGCGTCATGATTGGCGTTTATCAAGTGGTAAGTGAAAGCGAGCCACGAAGTGATCTGGAGGTGAAAGTCCTCCGGGGCCTTGATAACAGGAACCTCTGACTGAACAGCAAGTGCAACATAGTGAGGTGTTGTGTGAAGGAAGATGCTGGCAAAGCTCTGGCCTGAAGAACAGGAGCTGTATATAAGGCATGAGATGCGTGGGTGAGGGAGCCAAAAAGCCAGAAGCCCGATATTATCCAGAAGCACAATATTAACGCACGAGTCGAGAGTTGCCCGAATGTGCGGCTTGGTCGTCAATTTTAATTCGTGCGCGCCGATATACAGGTTAAGCGAGAATCCGGTAAAGTACTCTAAAGCGACGTCAGTAATAGATAGTTTGATGTCTGTTTTTTGCGGCATTCAGACTGGCTTGACCATATCTCAATAATTACTGCGCACACATTAGCCACCGAAGAGGCAAGCAAACCGTGACTGATCAGTACCTCGCCCATGTTGCTAACGAACTCGAGCAGATAAAAAGCTCAGGTCTGTGGAAAGCCGAGCGCCAAATGTTGTCACCTCAGTCTGGCAAGGTGCAGGTTGAGGGCAATAATTCCTCCGCTGGTGTGATTAATTTATGCGCCAATAATTACCTTGGTCTGGCTAATGATCCCAGGTTAATAGCTGCTGTTAAGCAAGCCATGGACTCACACGGTTATGGCATGGCGAGTGTGCGGTTTATCTGCGGCACGCAGGATCTACACAGAAAGTTAGAGCAGTCGATCGCAGCTTATCTCGGTAAAGATGATTCAATTTTGTTTGCCTCTTGTTTTGATGCCAACGGTGGTTTGTTTGAGCCGCTGCTGAGTGATCAGGATGCAATCGTATCGGACTCACTTAATCACGCATCCATTATTGATGGCATACGTTTATGCAAAGCAAAGCGCTATCGCTACCAGAATTCAGACATGACAGATCTGGAGTCACAACTTAAGCAGGCAAGAAATGACGGTGCAAGATTTATCATGATTGCCACCGATGGTGTTTTTTCAATGGACGGCTATCTGGCTAATCTACCTGATATCACCGCACTGGCAAAAAAGTACGAAGCGCTGGTGATGGTGGATGATTGTCATGCTACCGGTGTGATCGGCAAGGGCGGCAGAGGCACAGCCAGTCACTTCAGAGTTGATGATGGCGTTGATGTGATTACCGGCACATTGGGTAAAGCGCTGGGTGGTGCTATAGGCGGCTTTATAGCTGGCGCGGCACCGTTGATTGATCTTCTCAGACAGCGCGCCCGTCCCTATCTTTTTTCCAATGCCTTACCACCGGGTGTTGTGGCGGCAGGCATTGAAGCGATCCGGTTAACAGAAAGTGATAACAGCATGCGCCAGCAGTTAAATGACAATACGGCGTTCTGGCGGCAAGGCCTGAGCGCACTTGGATACGAACTGCTGCAAGGTGAACATCCGATAATTCCGGTTATGCTTGGGGATGCAAAACTGGCTCAGTCGATGTCACAGCATTTATTCGAGCAGGGTGTTTATGCATCGGGTTTTTTCTACCCGGTAGTGCCGCAGGGCAAAGCCAGAATAAGAACCCAGATGAGTGCTGCTCACAGTCGGCAGGATCTTGAGCGGGCGCTTGACGCTTTTGAAAAAGCCGGCAAACTCAGTGGAGCGTTGGCATGAACGAGATGAGAGCACTGGTCAAAGCGGAGCCTGCAGTCGGACTGCAAATGTGCAATGTTCCTGTGCCGCAAATCAACGCTGATGAAGTCTTGATCAAAATAAACAAGACCGGCATTTGCGGTACTGATATTCATATCTGGAACTGGGATGAATGGGCTGCCCGAACAGTTCCTGTGCCGCTGGTCGTGGGCCATGAGTTCGCAGGCGTTGTTGTTGAAGTGGGTAAGAACGTTACCTCGGTGGTTAAGGGGCAACGGGTCAGCGGCGAAGGTCATCTGGTGGGTAAGACATCGCGCCAGTCACGTTCCGGTAAATTTCATCTTGATCCAGAGACTCGTGGCATAGGGGTTAACGAACCGGGGGCATTTGCTGAGTACCTGGCACTGGATGCATTTAATGTGGTGCCACTATCCGATGCGATTGACGATGACATCGGCGCAATTTTAGACCCGTTGGGTAATGCAGTGCATACCGCGTTAAGCTTTGACCTGGTCAGTGAAGATGTATTGATCACCGGTGCCGGTCCTATAGGTATCATGGCTGCCGCAGTCGCACGTCAGGCAGGCGCACGCAATATTGTCATTACCGATATCAATGCAGACAGACTCGCACTGGCAGAAAAAGTCACTGATGTAGTTCCGGTTAATGTCGCACAGGAAGACCTTAAAGTGGTATCAGACAAGCTCGGCTTAATACAGGGTTTTGATATTGGCCTTGAAATGTCAGGCAACCAGATTGCACTTGATCAGATGATAGAGTCACTGGTGATGGGTGGTCGAATTGCCATGCTGGGTATCCCACCCGGAAAAAGCCCGATGGACTGGTCCCGAATGGTATTTAAATCAATAACGCTCAAAGGTGTCTACGGGCGCGAGATATTTGAAACCTGGTACAAAATGATATCGATGCTTGAGAATGGTCTTGATGTTTCCAAAGTCATTACGCACCGATTCTCTGCCAATGATTATCAGGCAGGTTTCAGGGAAATGCTGGGCGGCTCAAGCGGCAAGGTGGTGCTGGACTGGGCGGCTTAAATGCACCTGAATAACTGCCACTTGTTCTAGCCCGGCTTATTCAGAAAATGACGGCATCCCGCTTGCTCCCTGATTCCACAGCGAATTTTTTCTCTTGCAAATATCAATAAGCCAGCTAAATCAAAATATGGCACGCGAGAAGAAAATACCCGGTGAAACCAACGCTCTGCGCGCTAAGCTCGCCATTTCACGAATAAACCGGGCTGGTTGACTGACTCGGGGCGTTATTGCCAACGCCATTAGCCAGTGCCATTAGCCAAAGTCATTAGCCAGCGCCATTACCCGGGGCCATTACCCAGGGCCGCTGATTATAGAAAGTGATTAACAGAAATAAATTTACCATTTGGTCAAATATGTGGCAATCTACGCGTGGTGGAAATATGCTGAGGAAAAACTATGGCGGAGTCCCCTCGTACTCCCGGAGTCACAGCTGGCAGACTCGACGCTAAATCGCTGCAAAAGAACTTTGTCGATTTGCATGGTCCGCTAGACGCTCACGAAGCCAGCGTTGCTGCAGACCGGTGCTATTTTTGTCATGATGCACCGTGTATTACCGCTTGTCCTACCACCATTGATATCCCGCTATTTATTCGACAAATAGCCACCAACACTCCTAAGGCTGCTGCCAAAACTATCTTCGATCAGAATATTCTCGGTGGTATGTGTGCCAGGGTATGCCCGACCGAAACACTGTGCGAAGAAGCCTGTGTCAGAGAGGCCGCAGAAGGTAAACCGGTAGAGATCGGTCGCCTGCAGCGCTTTGCCACTGACACGTTGATGAATGATGGCTCGCAACCTTACACACGCGCTGCTTCAACGGGTAAAAAGGTCGCCGTGGTCGGTGCCGGGCCTGCGGGCCTAAGCTGCGCTCATCGCCTTGCCATGTACGGCCATGACGTAACAATTTACGATGCAAACGAAAAGCCCGGTGGCTTAAATGAATACGGCATCGCAGCTTATAAATCAGTAGATAACTTTGCTAATAACGAGGTCAACTGGTTGCTGTCAATTGGTGGAATAGATATCGAGCAGGGTCAGGCACTGGGTCAGGACTTGAGCCTTGCAGATATACAACAGCAATACGATGCAGTTTTTCTCGGCGTAGGGCTGGACGGCACCAACAAATTATCAATAGACGGCGCTGCGTTGAATCATGTCACCGACGCGGTAGAGTTTATTGCTGATGTTCGTCAATCAAAAGACTACACAGATATTGCTGTAGGGCGAAACGTTGTTGTGATTGGTGGTGGTATGACTGCTATCGATGCCGCAGTTCAGGCCAGGCTGCTGGGCGCTGAAAACGTTAAGGTGGCCTACCGTCGTGGTCAGGACAGTATGAACGCCAGCCGTTGGGAGCAAGACCTTGCCACTGCTAAAGGTTGTCAGATACTGCCCAATCTTCAACCGCAGTCAATCGACGGTAACAGCAGCGTCAGTTCAATAACCTTTGAATACACCACAACGACTGCAGACGGCTTGCAGGGAACCGGTGAAACAATAACCCTTACAGCGGACCAGATATTAATGGCAGTGGGTCAAACACTTGAAGGCCAGCCGGATGGCATTGCATTAGATACCGGCAAAATTCAGGTCGATAGTAACGGCAGAACAAGCATCGATGGTATCTGGGCAGGTGGCGATTGTGCCAATGGTGGTGACGATCTCACAGTAACCGCTGTTGCTGAAGGGCGCGATGCCGCAGAAGACATTCACAAACATCTTTGCGATAACTGAAAAGCGACAGACTGAAAGGAAGATTAATGGCAGATCTAACCACTGACTTTTTAGGCATCCGCACGCCTAATCCGTTCTGGCTCGCATCAGCACCACCGACCGATAAAGAGTACAACGTGCGCCGCGCATTTGAAGCCGGTTGGGGCGGGGTAGTGTGGAAAACACTGGGTATGGAAGGCCCTCCCATAGTGAACGTAAACGGCGCACGCTATGGCGCTATCTGGGGCGCTGATCGCAGGTTACTCGGGCTAAACAATATCGAACTGATCACCGACCGGCCACTGGAAGATAATCTGGTCGAGATAAAGCGCCTTAAAGAAGACTATCCCGACCGGGCCATTATTGTATCTTTAATGGTGCCGTGCGAGGAACAGGCGTGGAAAGACATATTGGCCCGCGTCGATGAAACCGGTGCGGATGGTATAGAACTTAATTTTGGTTGCCCGCATGGTATGGCGGAGCGAGGCATGGGATCTGCCGTCGGTCAAGTGCCTGAATACATCGAGATGGTGACCCGCTGGTGCAAGGAAAACTACAACAAACCGGTCATCGTAAAACTCACGCCAAACATCACAGATATACGCTTCGCTGCTCGTGCAGCAAAAGCCGGTGGTGCAGACGCGGTGAGTTTGATTAACACAATCAATTCTATTACCTCAGTCAACCTCGATACCATGTCACCGGAACCTTCGATTGATGGCAAAGGTACACACGGTGGTTACTGTGGCCCTGCTGTTAAGCCAATTGCCATGCACATGGTGGCAGAGATAGCGCGCGATACTGAAACATCGGGGTTTCCGATTTCTGCCATTGGTGGTGTGACTACCTGGCGTGACGCTGCAGAGTTTATGGTTACCGGTGCCGGCAATGTACAAGTGTGTACTGCTGCGATGACCTATGGCTTCAAGATCGTGGCGGAGATGATCAGCGGCATGTCAGACTGGATGGACAGCAAAGATTATAAAAACACGTCAGAGTTTATGGGGCAGGCAGTGCCCAATGTCACCGACTGGCAGTACCTTAATCTTAATTATGTTGCCAAGGCGAAAATTGATCAGGATTCCTGTATTAAGTGCGGACGCTGTTATGCCGCCTGCGAAGATACCTCTCACCAGGCTATATGGATGAAAGAGGGTCGGGTGTTTGAAGTCAACGATGCCGAGTGCGTTGCATGTAATCTTTGCGTTAACGTTTGTCCGGTTGAAGACTGTATTACCATGGAGCCAATGCAAGTTGGCCAGACTGATCCACGTACCGGTAAAAAAGTTGTTGCTGAGTATGGCAACTGGACAACCCACCCGAATAATCCGAGCGCCCTTGAAGAAGCCTGATCAAGTGCGAAAAATAACTTCAGGTAACGCATGAGTTCATAATAAAACATGAGTGACAAGTATACATGAGTCCTGAATGAATACGGGTAGGGAGCAACAATTTATACCTGTAGCATTCTTGAAAACAACGTGGTCAGATACGCTTCTGCATCTGGGTACGGGTCAGTGTCTGCTCCCACTACTGCCTGTATCTGAGCATCAAAGTCTGCATAGTGTTGAGTCAGCGACCAGATCGAGAAAATAAGATGCACGGGATCAACATCACGAATCTTTCCTGTCATAACCCAGCGTTGAATCAACTTGCTCTTTTCATTAACAAGTTGTTTCAACTCGCCACTAAGCAGGTGTTGTATGCGAGTTGCGCCCTGCAAAATTTCATTGGCGAAGAGTCGGCTTTCACGCGGATAATCCCGACTCATCTGCAACTTGCGCTTAACGTAGTTAAGTATATTATCCAGTGGCTCCCCTTCATCATTCAGTTCACGCAGCGGGTCGAGCCAGGTTTGCATAAGCTTGTCTATCAAGGCCGTATGAATCGCTTCTTTGGATTCAAAGTAGTAGAGCAGGTTTGGCTTCGACATACCCGCTTCAAGAGCAATCGCATCGAGCGTCGCACCGCGAAAACCCTGTGCGGCAAACACAGACAATGCCGCAGTATGGATTCTCGCCGTCTTCTCTTTTTGAATGCGCGTTTGCGCTTTGCCGTTTGCTTCTTGTCGCATACTGACGTTGATAGAGGTTTAGTTACAACACATACTATCGGCAATTCTGCGGTCAGGTGAATATTTTTACTGATACTGCAGTATGGCCTTCACTTGCTTGTATTCGGGCGATGATTGATTCGCCTTACCATCGGGAGAATTTTTGATGTCTGCAGACACTGAATCACGCGCAAACATACGCATAAACCCGGAGCGCTTGTGGGATAGCCTCATGGAGATGGCAAAGATCGGCCCCGGCATTGCCGGTGGCAATAATCGTCAAACCCTCACCGATGAAGATGCTGAGGGCAGAGCGCTGTTTCAAGCCTGGTGTGAAGATGCCGGTTGCAGCATGGGTGTCGATGAAATGGGTAATATGTTTGCCACCCGTGCCGGTGAAGATCCGGATGCACTACCGGTGTACGTCGGCTCTCATCTTGATACACAGCCGACAGGCGGCAAATATGATGGCGTGCTCGGGGTGCTTGGCGGGCTGGAGCTGGTTCGAACACTAAATGATCTTGGTATCAAAACTAAACATCCCATCGTTATCACTAACTGGACCAACGAAGAGGGCACTCGCTACGCACCTGCCATGCTGGCTTCAGGAGTATTTGCCGGTAAGCACACGCTGCAGTGGGGTTATGATCGTGTTGATGCCAATGGCAAGCGCTTCGGTGATGAACTGGAACGCATCGGCTGGAAAGGTCCCGAGAAAGTCGGTGATCGTAAAATGCATGCCATGTTCGAGTTACACATTGAGCAAGGGCCCATCCTCGAAGCCGAGAAAAAAGATATTGGTGTGGTCACTCACGGGCAGGGCCTGCGCTGGATTGAATGCACCGTAACAGGTAAAGAAAGTCACACCGGCTCCACGCCTATGCATATGCGTAAAAACGCCGGGCGCGGTCTGGCACAGATTACCGAACTGGTGCATGAGATCGCGATGAAAAACCAACCCAACGCGGTCGGTGCCATCGGTCATATTGATGTGTACCCAAACTCGAGAAATATTATTCCGGGTAAAGTGGTATTCACGGTTGATATGCGAACCCACATACTCGAGAAATTAAACGGCATGGTGGATGAATTCATGCAGAAAGCACCGGCACTGTGTGAGGAAATCGGCGTACAGTTTGAAGCTGAAATCGTTGGTCAGTTTGATCCACCGGCATTCAATGAGAACTGCGTTAACGCAGTAAGAGACGCCGCTGAAAGTCTTGGCTTCTCACACATGGATATTGTCTCGGGTGCCGGTCATGATGCGTGCTGGATTAACGATATTGCACCTACCGCGATGATCATGTGCCCTTGTGTTGATGGGCTGTCGCACAATGAGGCTGAAGAAATTTCCATTGAATGGGCCACAGCCGGAGTCGATGTGCTGTTTCATGCGGCGGTTAACACGGCGCAGATTGTCGAGTAGCCATTAAGCCAATCGTCAAGTACAAAATAACTGTGTTGCGTCACAACACCGCAGCGAGAAAATCAGAGAGGATTCTACATGAGTACAGTCATTAAAAACGGTACCGTCGTTACGGCAGATCTCAGCTATAGCGCAGATGTGTTAATAGACAATGGCGTGATCATCGAAATCGGCAGCAACCTCACTGGCAAGTCAGAGCTGGATGCAACAGGTTGCTACATCATGCCCGGTGGCATTGATCCGCACGTACACCTTGAAATGCCTTTTATGGGTACGTACTCATCAGATGATTTTGAAAGTGGCACGCGAGCAGGACTTGCCGGTGGTACCACGATGGTGGTTGACTTCTGTCTGCCGAATCAGGGCGAAAGTCTGCTTGACGCAATTCAGCGCTGGGATAACAAGTCCACTCGTGCCAATTGCGATTACTCTTTTCACATGGCAGTCACCTGGTGGGGCGAGCAGGTATTCAAAGACATGAAAACCGTTGTACAGGAACGTGGCATCAATACATTCAAACACTTCCTGGCTTACAAAGGTGCACTAATGGTCAACGACGATGAGTTATTCTCATCGTTTAAACGGCTTGCTGAACTCGGCGCCACTGCGATGGTGCATGCAGAGAACGGTGATGTCGTCGCAGAAATGACAGCAAAGCTACTGGCAGACGGCAATACCGGCCCTGAGGCCCATGCGTATTCCAGACCCACCCAGGTAGAGGGTGAAGCCACCAATCGTGCCATCATGATTGCAGATATGGCCGGTGTACCTTTGTACGTTGTTCATACCTCCTGTGAAGAAGCCCATGAAGCAATCAGACGCGCACGGCAAAACGGTAAAAGAGTCTGGGGTGAGCCACTGATTCAGCACCTGACGCTGGATGAAAGCGAATACTTCAACAAAGACTGGGATCACGCCGCACGCCGCGTGATGTCACCGCCATTCAGAAGCAAACAACATCAGGATAGCTTATGGTCAGGGCTGATGTCAGGTTCGTTGAGTGTGGTGGCGACTGATCACTGTGCATTTACCACCGAGCAGAAAAGAAGCGGCGTTGGAGACTTCTCAAAAATTCCAAATGGTACCGGTGGCCTTGAAGATCGCCTGCCAATGTTATGGACGCATGGTGTGGCAACCGGAAGGCTGACGCCCAATGAATTTGTTGCAGTGACTTCAACCAATATCGCAAAGATACTCAACTGCTACCCGAAGAAAGGTGCGGTATTGGTGGGTGCCGATGCTGATCTGGTTGTATGGGACCCTGAGAAAGAAAAAACCATACAGGCAAGTACTCAACAGTCAGCCATTGATTACAATGTTTTTGAAGGTCACCATGTGAAAGGTCTGCCACGCTTTACGTTAACCCGCGGCAAAGTGGCTATTCACGATGGTGAAGTCAAAACCGAAGAGGGCCATGGCGAGTTCGTCAAGCGTGAAGCCAATGCACCGGTAAACCAATCACTGTCACAATGGAAAGAACTCACCGCACCCAGACCGGTAGAGCGTACCGGCATACCTGCAACCGGTGTTTAGGTACGGATGCACGGTTCAACCACACAGAGAATAATATCGTATGCATGAACCGGTCATTCAAGCGCGGGATTTATCCCTGACCTTTAAGACCAATGACGGACCGGTGCACGCGTTGAGTAACGTGAACCTTGATATCCATCAGGGCGAGTTTGTCAGTTTTATTGGCCCGTCCGGTTGTGGCAAAACAACTCTCCTGCGTGTGATTGCCGATCTTGAATCTCCAACCGGAGGTGTTGTAACGGTCAACGGCTTAACCGCTGAACAAGCACGGCTGAAGCGTGCTTATGGGTATGTATTTCAGGCGGCAGGGCTTTATCCGTGGCGCACCATTGGCGGCAACATCCGGTTGCCGCTTGAGATCATGGGCTATAGCAAAGTAGAAAAGAAGGCCAGAGTGGCCAGTACGCTTGAGCTGGTGGAACTGGCCGGTTTTGAAAAGAAGTTTCCATGGCAACTGTCTGGCGGTATGCAGCAACGCGCGTCTATCGCACGCGCACTGGCCTTTGATGCAGATATACTGCTGATGGACGAACCGTTCGGCGCACTGGATGAAATTGTTCGTGATCATTTGAACGAACAGCTGTTATCACTTTGGTCAAAGACCGGCAAGACCATCGCGTTTGTCACTCACTCGATTCCGGAAGCGGTTTTTCTCTCCAGTAAAATTGTGGTGATGTCCCCACGGCCCGGGCGTATAACCGATGTTATTGACAGCCCGTTGCCTCAAGATAGAGCCCTTGAAATTCGCGACACACCTGAATTTCTTGAGATAGCTCATCGTGTTCGCGAAGGATTGCGCGCCGGACACAGCTATGACTGATTCAGTGGCAGCGGCAAAGGAGGGCACCCATGCGTAATGTTGTGCCGGTGCTGACTGTACTTGCTATGTTAGTTGCATTTTGGTGGGCCGCTGTGGCACCAATGAATATGCGAGCTGCACTCGATGTCGCAGAGCGCGCCGGCAGCACGGTGATACCAACGGGTTCTGTGGAACGCAGAAGTGTTCCGGTGCTGAAGCTGATGCTGGATAACCATCAACATATCGCATCAGGCTATTCGCTTAAAAGACCAAGACTACCAACGCCTTCACAAGTGGGCGCGGAACTCTGGAAGACTACCGGCGCTATGGCAATCAAGGGTCGGGCTTTCTCAAAGCGCTCATTGATTCACCATAGCTGGATCACTTTACAGTCAACGCTTTGGGGGTTTTTACTCGGTACAACGCTTGGCATTCTTGGTGCGATTGCGATTGTTTATAGTCGGGTGGCTAACATGAGCTTAATGCCATGGGCGGTAATCAGCCAGACCATACCGATTGTCGCGCTGGCACCGATGATCATTGTGTTATCAAATCAGCTCGGTATTCAGGAACGCGGTGTGCCAAAGGCTATTATCGCTGCATACCTTTGTTATTTTCCCGTGTTGGTCAGTATGGTTAAAGGATTGCGTTCACCTGCTGCCTCTGAACTTGACTTACTAAAAACCTATGGCGCTGGCGGACTGCAGAGCTTCTTTAAATTACGCTTACCGGCAAGTGTGCCGTTTTTATTTACTTCGTTAAAAGTCGGTATTGCAGCGGCACTGGTGGGGACCATTGTTGGTGAATTACCCACCGGTGCGATCAGTGGCCTTGGCGCACGCATCCTGATTGGTGATCAGTTCGGCACACCGCTGGCTATCTGGTCTGCGTTATTCGCCGCGGCAATTCTAGCCGGTGTGTTGGTTACGCTGCTGGATATTATGCAGAGAATAACGCTGCATAAGATGGGGTTCAGAGCATGATCTGGCTGGTCGGTGCATTGGTATTCTGGATAGCAGCCTGGGCTCTGAACGTCTGGCTGGCTAACAGTAAAGCGTCAGATCATTTTACATTGCGCGTTGCAATACCTGTGCTTTTTGGTGTCACGTTATTGGTCTTGTGGGAAGGCGTGGTACGTGGCCTCGATATATCTCAGGTGATATTACCTGCACCCAGCCAGATAGGTAGCACCATCATTAACTCTACCGAAACACTGTGGGTTGATTTCAATCAGACGGTTATAAAAGGTGCATTACGTGGCTTTATTATCGGTGCGCTAGCGGCATTTCTTACCGCCATTGTTATTGATCGCAGTAGTTTTCTCACACGTGGGCTACTGCCGATTGGCAATTTTGTTGCCGCACTCCCCATTGTTGGTATTGCACCGATTCTGGTTAACTGGTTTGGCTTTGACTGGCAATCGAAAGCTGCCGTGGTTGTTGTGATGGTATTTTTTCCGGTGCTGGTCAATACCGTACAGGGGCTCCGGGAATCAGACAGAATGCAGCGCGATCTGATGCGCACCTATGCTGCAGGATATCTGCAAACCCTGCTTAAGCTACGATTGCCGGCTGCCATGCCGTTTGTTTTTAACGGTTTGAAGATCGCAACCACACTGGCGCTCATCGGTGCGATAGTCGCGGAGTATTTTGGCTCACCTACGCGTGGAATGGGCTTTCGTATTTCGACCGGAGTAGGTAGTCTGGACATTGATCTGGTTTGGGCAGAGATTGCAGTGGCGGCTCTGGCTGGATCATTTTTTTACGGGCTTGTGGCCTGGCTTGAAAAACGGGTGACATTCTGGCACCCATCACAAACCGGCTGAGAAATCAGCTTGCACACTGAAACACAACCGAGGGGAAATACCATGCAATTAAAGAACACACTCAGTGCTCTGGCGCTGGCACTGGTGGCCGGTGCGGCTACAGCGGCAGATGATGTCACCCTGCAGCTTAAGTGGGTGACACAGGCACAGTTTGCAGGCTACTACGTTGCACAGGAACAGGGTTACTACAAAGCCGAAGATCTTAACGTCACAATTAAACCGGGTGGCCCTGACATCGCACCCACCCAGGTACTGGCCGGTGGTGGCGCAGACGTCACCGTTGAATGGATGCCTGCCGCCCTTGCTGCACGCGAGAAGGGGCTGGCGATGGTCAACATCGCGCAACCGTTTAAGTCATCCGGCATGATGCTGACCTGTCGCAAAGACTCCGGTGTGACCGGCACGGATGACTTTGCCGGCAAAACACTCGGTGTCTGGTTTTTCGGTAACGAATTTCCGTTTTTGAGCTGGATGGACAAACTGGGTCTGTCCACAGACGGCGGTGAGAACGGCGTAGAAGTACTAAAGCAGGGGTTTAACGTAGACCCGATTGTTAACGGACAGGCTGCCTGTGTTTCAACAATGACTTACAACGAATACTGGCAGGTCATTGATGCAGGGATTACTCCGGAAGAACTCGTGACTTTCAAGTATGAAGATCAGGGTGTTGCAACCCTTGAAGACGGTTTATATGTATTAGAAGAAAACCTGTCTGACCCTGCATTTGAAGACAAAATGGTGCGCTTCGTTCGCGCTTCGATGCAAGGCTGGAAGTGGGCGGAAGAAAACCCGGAAGAAGCAGCGTTGATCGTACTCGATAACGACGAAACCGGTGCACAAACCGAAGAGCATCAAATCCGTATGATGGGTGAAGTTGCAAAGCTTACCGCAGGCTCAAACGGCGCACTGGTAGAAGCCGACTACGAGCGCACAGTAGAGTCACTGTTATCCGGTGGTTCTGATCCTGTGATTTCAAAAGTACCAGACGGCGCCTGGACGCATGCTATTACAGACAAAGCGCTGTAAGCAGATAACTGTTGTAGCAGTTAAGGCATCATTGATTCGGCTGCATTAATTGCAGCCGAGTCATTTATGCAATCCCTTTTCGCAGTGATGCCATGATTCTCCTGAATACTTATGGGTGTATTAAACTCACCGGGCTTTCTACTGATTGCCACTGGCAGTCTACTTGGCCTGACTTTTCCGTTAGGCAAACTGGGCAGTCTGGCCGGGATTCATCCGGTAAGCTGGGCGTTTTTATTTTCCTGCGGCTCGGCAATGAGTCTGTTGGCGTTTCGCATAGCTACCCGAAAGCCACTGCTGGTTAATTTTACTAACGTACGTTTCTATAGTCTGGCAGCTTTGGTTTCGCTGGTGCTGCCAAACATATTAACTTACCGGGTCATTCCAGAGTTGGGTTCCGGGTACACCGGACTGCTATTTACTTTATCGCCGTTATTTACATTAGCCATATCGTCAATCTGGCAGGTACGTATGCCAAGTCGGCTCGGCCTACTTGGTATTGCCTTCGGCTTTGTAGGCGCTGTTACCGTTGCTATCACTCGTGGTGAAGTCGGCAACCCCGCCAGTATTAGCTGGCTGCTGGCAGGCATTTGTATTCCATTGTCACTTGCTTGTGGCAATGTTTATCGAACAATGGCCTGGCCGGATAAAGCAGAACCAATAGAGCTTGCTATCGGAATGAATCTGGCAGCGGCGAGCATGCTCCTTGTATTAATCTTAATCTTGCCAGAAGCAAAATTTCCAGCAGGGCTTGCAACCATCAAGTTTACGGTGGTATTGACCGTGTTGACGGCCAGCCTGCTGATTGCAGTGCATGCCCGACTACAGTTTGTGGGCGGGCCAACATACCTGAGTCAGATTGGCTATGTTGCTGCAGGTGTTGCACTGTTGATCGGGCTGCTGGTATTTGGAGAAAACTATTCATGGATAACCTGGACAGGCGCTTTTATTATTTTGATCGGTGCGGCGATTAGTGTAAAAGCGCAGAAATCCGCTTGATAGCGCAATGTGCAATAAATTCTCTCCAAATAGTGTTGTCTAAACAAAGCAGATAGCTTTTATACTCGGTGATGCCAGCAAATATTTTATAAAGCTCGTAATAGAGTCTGGCCGGTATCTAAAAATCAATACTTTTTATCAGTATGGGGATGGCAATATGAAAACAATGACTTGTAAGCAGATGGGCGGAGCCTGTGACGAAACATTCAGCGCAGAAACCTTCGAAGAAATGGCTGAGTTGAGCAAAGCGCATGGTATGGAAATGTTTCAAAAGCAAGATGCTGCTCACCTTGCCGTGATGGCTGAAATGAAAGCACTAATGGAAAAGCCTGGCGCAATTGAGGAATACATGGCTAATAAACGTCGCGAATTCGATGCGCATCCGGATGATTAGTTGCAGTGTGATAGTGCCGTCGTTGATATAAAATATTGTTCGCTCATTGCGCGCGGAGATTCATGCTTCTCATAATATTTATCAGTCAGGTCGTCTATAACAACTAGCAAAACTATGCGGGTTTGGCGCCTGTCTGACGTTATTGACTTTACAGAAAGTGTTAAGTGAGATTAATACTCCAGGTAGAGTTGTAAAAAAAGTAGCAGGCTACAAGGCGCGGATACATTTGTTATTACATGGTTCACCTGAACCCGGGGATACCATAGTGCGATTGCTTGCAGATTCTTATTCGAATCGTTTTTTTGTTGTGCCTACGCACGAGCCATAGCTGTAGTTGACCGAAGTGGTTGCCGACAAATTGCCACATATGGACTAACACTGAGAGGGTTGCTGAAGTCACTCTGGTCAGGTGTGTTCTGCAGCATCAATAATTCTATTGTCAGCGAAGTGTGAATGTTGTGTGGATGTATTTTGGATACGATGTGATATAGAAAATGCCGCCACGCAAGAGCTCGACAGTGATAAATACATTTTTTAACACAGTGTGTTTAAACGCTCGAAAACAACGCGACCTTAAGATACAGATTTCAAATAAGGCCGTCATGTTGTTGCACGGCGTGGTCATTTGCGTTGTTCTTTTCTGTGTTATTTGTAAGTTTTCCAAACCAGGCGATGGTCGCGCTTCAGGTGCGTATTATCTCTACACGCTGAGTTTTTGTTGTTAAATCGGTGCCTTGTTGTTAGGTCAGTGCTTTGCGAAGCCGAGCAAGAAAATACATGTGATGTGGGGTTTGTCGCGGTAGACGTGTGCCGGATCTAAAGTTTGATCAACAGCAGAACAGCTTATGGCTGGCTATTAGCCCAAAATAAGTTTTAGATGAAAGCCGGTTGCGGCTCTATTGCACGGTCGGATGCCCCGATACCGAAAGAACAGTCACCTGACGCAAGGCGCCCGGTGCAAAAGGACAGAGTCGCGTCATGGGTAAGCCTTTAATCCTGGTGGTAGATGATGACCAAAACATGTGCGATGTTGTTTGCAGAGTAGTAGAAGAGTGTGGCTGTAAAGCCCTTGGCAGCCACAGTTATGATGGGGCGCTGGAGCTGGCCGAGAAGCAGCATATTGACGCAACCATCACCGACTGGGATTTAAAAGATCGCAGAACCGGGGTGGATATAGCCAGACAACTACAACGCATAAACCCTGAGCTTTTACTTGTGTTTATAACTGGAAAGTCTGTGCGTGATTTGACTGTTGCAGCACTGGACTTGAACGTTTATGGAATCATGGAAAAGCCCGTCAGCCTGGTCGACCTTCGCGTAGTTATTGACGAACTGGTAGACATGCACAATCAATGATTGGTCACCGCGACTTTTTTGTAATCGTGCTGCATGGGCAAACGTGCTGCATGAGCAAAAGAGGCCGAGATTTTGTAGAATTTACAATTCTCCGGTCTGACAGGGCTTCATCAATACGGCTGTCGCCTGGTCATGCTGGATCAGGGGTTAGGTGTGTCCGAGACTTCCTGCAGATATTTTTCCACGGATTCAAGTGAGTCGTTGAGAAATTCGAGCGGTGGCGCTAATGCGATTACGGCACCTGCGTGCCCGCCACGCAATATCTCTTTGGTTACCGTGACTCCTTTACCACGCAGTGCGCTGGCAAACTCAAGTGTGTGTCTTATTGTGACGCGCTCATCGTCTTTACCGTGTATCAACAACGTTGGCGGAAAACGTGACGATCGTAAAGGAGAGAATTGTTGTACCTGCAACACTGGATTGACTGACTCTTCGCGTTCGACGTTAGGGAAAACCACAGAAACCTCCTGGTTATCCAGTGGCAGATTATAGGGTCCTGACAGAGCGATCAGGCCTGCGAGATCGCTCGTCACTCCGGCTTTTTCGAAGAATGTTGGATCGGTTGCCAGGAGTGCCGCCTGGTGCGCACCGGAAGAATGCCCCATTAGTATTACTTTATCGTGCAGAGATAATGCGTCTTCGGCCTGTGACTGTGAACTCCATTGCTGATAACGGGCAATTGCTGCGGCAATGTCAGTGACGAAATCCGGAAATGTGGCTAATGGGTATAATCGATAGTTCGGTATGAGCACTGGGTGTCCCTGCCTGGTGAGGGCGGCTGCAACAAACTCGTACTCTTCTTTTGAACCGGTTCGCCAAGCACCGCCATGGATAAAGACGACCAGCGGTTTTAAGCTGCTGTCTTCTGCATTGTCAGATTCGACAGGGCGGTAGAAATCCATTTGCTGCCGTTTGTCAGTGCCGTAGCGCAGATTCTCTGTTTTGGTAAAATGATCATCAACCACCACAACATTAAGCGCCTGTAACGCTTTTTCTGCACTACATGACGTAAGTAATACGGTCAGTAAGAATGCAGAAATTATAAAAAACTTCATGCGTGTGGTGCGAATGATGCGGAAATACAGAGTTAAGTTCGACTGCTGTTTCATACTCAGCGCGGTTCTTCTCTTATGGGGCGTGCAGGCAGTGGACAATTGCGCTGCAAAAAGGATTGAGGATTAAAAGGGCAGTGCTCTATTCGTAAAATGCCATCGTGTCTCGCTGTGAACATATCATCAAATCATGTGAAAAAGCAGAAGACAAGCCGGGGGTGCCCGCCTACTGAACGGTGCCGCCGGTGGTACACTGAAAGTCACTGCTGCGAGCAATCGCACCGGGGCTGGCGGCAATCTGATTGGGACAATTCGTGCCAGCTTTCATCCGGCTTTTCCGGTTTCGCCACAAACCGGCTAGGTGCCGCTTGCGTCGGGGCCGGGTTCATCGGCCTTTGAATCGACTCATCGATCCAGGGTTTACCTTGATAAGCTACCAGTCACACCATATTTTGTGCAGTGAGTGTGTAAAACCTACAACAAACAACCTGTAGAATACCTATACAATACAGTGGAAAAGCAGCATGGTGTTGTTGCTCCAACTGGATCCCCGGTAACCCTTAAGCCTGTGTTACTCAACGGATTTGCGGTATAGCTAGATCTGCGGATGCGGCGGCTGGTGAAAATACTGCCTAGCTGTGAGCTCTCAATACCTGGAGCAAAGCCACCGGCCGAGTGCTGTTGAATGTTTCTGTGCCGGACATGCTTTTAATATTGAGTATGAGCTGAGAGACCCATTTAGAGGAATATTAATGGTTGGATCTGCAGTCGTCGTCGAAGACGACGTAAACACAGCTTTTGCGTTAACCAAAGCCATCAGCGCTATGGGCTATTCCGTACGCGTTGCCGGCACGTTAAAAGAAGCCAGAGGGCTAATGCAGGACGAGCCACCAGATGTGGTTCTACTGGACGTCACACTGCCAGATGGGGATGGGCTGGACCTGCTGACCAATAATCAGGGCTACAAAAACGCGCAGTTTGTCATCGTAACGGGCGACCCCACGCAGCAGGTTGCGGTGCGTTGTCTGCGATCCCGTGTGTCAGACTTTTTGATAAAGCCCGTATCGATGCTGCAGCTGCAAACAGCGATAAAAAACATCACTCCGCCTGCGTCTAACGATGAACAGGTACCGGCAGCGTCTGAAACCGACTCACTTGCAAGAGCACTGGACTCCGCCGCGCGTGACATTCACTGCAATCGAAGTGACTTACTGTTAGCTGGTCGATCAAAAAAAGCCAGGGAGCTCGACCATTTAGTACAGCGCATTGGTCGGAGTAAAGCCAACGTTATGGTGAAAGGGGAGGCGGGTGTCGATAAACTTGCCGCCGCATTTGCCGTGCACCGAAGGACTCCGCAGGCTGGCGCAGTCTTTCTGATCCGTTGTGCGACCGGTCAGGTGGTTACCAGCGGTAACCAGTTGATTGACGGTTATTCCGAATGCCTGTCACTCGCGTTTTCCAGTCATAGCGAAGAAAGTCGCGTAACTCTGGTGATCGATGATGTAGCAAGCCTGTCTGCCTCAAGACAACGCGAGCTAATGAAATACCTCGGCAGCGCCGGTGTTATTGAGTCTCATACAGCCAGCTTACCGCGAATTATCGCGATAGAGCGGCCGGTAAAGGGTAGCAGCGCCAAAAAAACCGGGAACGTTGCACCGGTTAGCACAGAGGGACAAGAACACGATCATCGTACCGGAGCGCTTTTGGCAGAAGAGTTAAGGCTTTGCCTTGACCAATGTGAGCTGAAAATTCCGGCGCTGCGCCACCGGCGTGAAGATATAACCACCATTGCCAGAAAAATACTGACTGCATTGAATACAGAGCACAGCTCAAAGCGTATTGTTGAGGAAGAACAGCTTGACTTGCTGCTTAGCCGCGATTGGCGTGGCAACGTACGTGAGTTGTCTAACGTTATCAGTAAAGCCTTTCATAACAGTGATTATATGCTCGATATTGCCAGTGCTTTGCCTAAAGCGGACAGCACCGAGGATGACCTGGTTGCTGCAATGGATAGTTTGGTGGGAAAAACCTTCTGGGAAGTTGAGAAATCATTGCTCATCGCTACACTGGCATCTTACGATGGTGATAAAAAAGCAGCTGCCAAATCATTGGGAATCAGCCTCAAGACACTCTACAACCGGATAAACGCCTACAGTTTGTAGGTGACGTGTGGGCTACTTTTCAATTTATCCAGCTTAGGTGTAGCACCTGATAGCACCCGTACTGCCAATGCAGGTCGTTCAATGTAATCGTGTAACGCGCAAGTGGGCTGTTTTTGGAAAGTGCAGCATCAAGGTTCGAAGCTCACTGCCGCAGTAGCATGCAGAAAAATGTATGTCAGTTTTTCTACGCCTGCATGTGCTTTGTGTCGCTCTGACGACTACGGCTGTGAAAAGTTTGTCACCGAACCCCTCGCACTGCTCACCAGTAGTGTATGAAATAGTCACGTTGCTGGATGCCAACTTGGCCGACCATAACTCGAATATTTTGAAACCAGGGTAACCATGCGCCGCTGGTACAAGCGATCCCGGGATCGCTACTTCTGGTCAACGTTGTATACGGTTAATCATAAGTTTGCGAGTAGTTATAGGAAGCTAAACAGCATGTGTATAACGGGATCCTTCTGCATTCCTTACAGTCTACCGACATTCAACTTTAACAATTGAGCAGATGACTTTTTCTAAGGTGTGGCGTTGAATAACATAGGCAGTGAATCAGCATACCGATAGCATGTGGCGCGCCGATTGGCAAAGAACCGTATGCAAATCTCGGGTCGATGGATTGCCCGACCAGCGTACGTTGTGGATGAAAAAACCGTTGAGCTTGAAAACACAAGTCGGCCTTAATATTTCAAAAGGCAACATGCAAATATTGTCGAATCGTTGTGTATAAAGCTCGACACTGTTTTTGACTATCCGGTTTCAATCGACAGTGTACCTGTTCGACGCCAGGAGAAAATCTGGCGTCACATTTCCAGCAATCGTATCGCACGCAGCTGCCGGCTACGTTTTGCAGCCGATCGGCTCACCTAAACACTGAATCGTTATAATTAGCGGGTCAGAAGAGAGACAGTGCATCTGAACTGTCCGTTGGCTCTATTCAGTAGTTTAGTCAGTCGCTTCTTCAACAGCGTCTCCCGCCTCTTCAACAGAATCTTCCGCCTCTTCAACAGTATCTTGCATTGTTTCCTCAACGGATTCTGCAGCATTTTCAAGCGGACCGTCAGATGCTTCTTCAAATATACCAAGGCCAAAAACGATACCAACCAATAGAAGAACGCCGATAACAAGACCAATTACAAATTTACTCATAGTGATTCCCTGATTTTTTCTTGCGGGGTGTAAGGCTAAAAGCCAGATCCGAATATAAGTGGGAAAGAGTACTCGCAGATCGGATAAAAAGTGTTAGTAATGTAAAAATAACAATAAACTCTATGGCTGATATTTAGTGATCGTGCGGTCTGCTGCGAACACGGTTGCTATAGAGTTACGTACTCAGCAGGCTGAAGTTTCTTTGCTGAAAAGCTGAAAAAAGTGCAGTTGTCTCACAGACTGTTATTTTCTTTCGGTGCGTCGTGAATCAAATATGAATCACAATACTGAGCATCTGGAATACACCGCTTTCGAAAGTGACAATCTCCATATTATGTTGCGTCAACACCAGGCTGTTACTATTCTGAAAATGATGGGCGAATGTTCAAATACATTTAGACAGTAAGTGGTGGGATTAGGTCACTGGTGGGAATCAATCTACGTAGCAATATATCGTATGACCAGAAAATGACAGTATGCGGGCACGTTAGGGAGCGTCTGAAGTACCAGCACTGGTCCATCTAGTGGTGAGGTCCCGCTAGTCATACACCAGTATCGCTTGTAAACCATACAAACTGTGTTGATTCGTTATGCAGCGGACTGTCGGTTGAATTGAAATTTCTACATAGGTCTCGATGAAATTCGCATGAAGTGCAATACTTTTCCAGTGAACATACTATGCAAGCACATCAATGATTTCGAAAGGTAAATTCAAGGCCCTTGTAGAGCAGGAGCTTGTTGCTTCTGTTCGAGTCGTGCCAGTTCCGCTGGAAACAAACTGGTGTATTGACGCTGTTATCCGAATGCCGATGGGGCCGGGGTCAACAACTGACACTATTGCAGAGTCGCCCGAAGGAAACGGTCACTCATCAGATGCACTTTATCGATTCGAATCGATCGATCAGGCTGCCTCGTTTTTGAACAGTGTTAACATTAGAACCTTTACGGTCGACACAGCTGATGCCATTGCATTTGTTGATGGAGAGTCGAAAAATGTTAGATACATAGAGAAATCTGTGCGCTTGTGGAACATAGATGAGGCAGCAGACAATGTAAGAGATGCTGTCTGAGCGACTTTTGAGTTTGTATTTTCCGGTTATTGAAAATGCCAGTAGGAACCACAGTGCCAATGAGCATAGAATCTAAAAACTCCTCGGTGAAGCACGGCTTCATGTTTCTTTTGATAAGTATTGCACTTGTACTTACGATTGGTCTGGTGACTGCCTCTTTCGCAGATGAAATAGGTGACGTCAACGTTGATTGGCTCGGTGGCGATATAAAAGTGGATGCCATCGAAGACCCGAAAGGTTAGGGCGCCACCTGCCACGTTTGCTACTTTGATTGTGGCTTGATTGATCATCCGAGAAATGGTGAGATAGTGTGCGACCCACCTAGCTCTTTAATAGCGTGTCGCCAGACCCAGCCTATTGTTGTAGAAAAAAAATGCAATGGGTTAGGGTAGTGAGAGTGTCTTTATCAAAAGAAACGTGTTGATTTGGAGGTCTCTAAAAGTAACGCGCATTTACGACGAAGATAATCAAACGCTGGTTTATCTGTCGCACGCCACCGAGGTGCAAACCGGATCTGCAAAATTGGGCTTGCTACAGTCCCACTGTTTGGTCAAAGCGTCACGTAGGAAGTCTGACAAACAAAGTGAGCTCGATATTTGCTGGCACTGGGAGCCGCCTGGTTGTGTAATAACGTTCATAAAACAGGCGATGCATCACGCACTCATGGAGCTGTATGATTAGTAGTTGCCGGCGTTATAATGTGCTTTTGTAACAAATCTCTGGTAGCGCACTGGCGAGGTTACTTTAAGACTTTGTCCAGATCTTGTAATTTTCTTCTCGTAGAATGACGCTGAATATATGCACTTTCTTATGTGCTTGAAATGATATTCTACAACGCAGCGTCGTCAGATTTTCGGGTGCGATGTCAAGAAACCTCTGTTGATGAGAGCCCAAACATGTGCGGCAAGTCTTGCCAGAATCGCATTGGGTGCGGGCGTAGATCTGACGACTTTGCTGCATCAACACCAAAATGTAGAGCCTATTGTATGCGCGGTATAAAAAAGTGGCCAAATCCATCCTGACTATGCACCGTAGCTGGTGGTCACGATAAAGCAATAACTGAAAGCTGCCCGGACGACTGGCAATCTGCGGGTACTGGCCTCTGGCCAAACACAAATCGATTTGTAAGGAGTCCACCGTATGAAAACTTCAGACCTGTTCGTCAAAGCTTTAGAGAATGAGGGTGTCAAATATATTTTTGGCATACCAGGGGAAGAGAATCTGGATTTTCTCGATTCACTTAGAGATTCCAGCATAGAGTTGATCCTGACACGCCATGAGCAAGGCGCAGGATTCATGGCCGCAACCTATGGAAGACTCACCGGCGAACCAGGTGTGTGTCTTTCGACACTTGGCCCGGGTGCTACCAACTTTGTCACGGCGGCCGCCTATGCTCAGCTGGGTGGTATGCCCATGATTATGCTGGGTGGTCAAAAACCCATTCGCAAAAGCAAACAGGGCAGATTCCAGATTGTTGATGTGGTTAATCTGATGAAGCCGGTGACCAAGTATTCAAAGCAAGTAGTAGACGGTAATAACGTGCCTTCGATGATTCGTGAGGCGTTTAGAGTAGCAATGGATGAGCGGCCAGGTGCAGCTTACATAGAACTGCCTGAAGACGTTGCTGAAGAACAAACCGATGCCACGGTTTTTGACGTCGTTGGACATCGCCGACCGGACGCAAGTCAGGAGTCTGTAGCGCAGGCAGTAGAAATGATTCGCGCAGCCAATCTGCCTCTGCTGTTAGTTGGTGCCGGTGCTAACCGAAAGCGCACCTGTGAATCGCTTAAACAGTTGGTAGACAACTCGGGATTGTTTTTCTTCGACACCCAGATGGGTAAAGGCGTGATCGATGAACGACACGAGCGGTATATCGGTACGGCTGCACTATCTGATAATGACTACCTGCATTGTGCAATCGAGAAGGCTGACCTTATTATAAATGTTGGTCATGACGTCATTGAAAAGCCACCCTTCTTTATGCATAAAGGCGGCAAGCAGGTGATTCATGTCAATTTTGAAGCCGCTAACATCGATGATGTATATTTTCCGCAGCTGAACGTTGTCGGTGACATCGCTAACTCAATCGAACGAATCGCGGAACAGCTGGGCAAACTGGATCAGGACTTCAGCTTTTTTGAGCGGGTCCGTGATGACGTTAATTCTCACGTTACCAAGTATTTCAGTGATACCCGGTTTCCTGTGTTACCACAGGCGCTCGTCAGTGTGCTGCGTGACAAACTGGATGCTGAAGATATCGTGACGCTGGACAATGGTATCTATAAGCTCTGGTTTGCACGCAACTACGAGTGCTACAGACCCAACACGCTGCTGCTGGATAACGCACTTGCCACAATGGGCGCTGGTTTACCTTCGGCAATGGCTGCAAAGCAGCTGCACCCGGACTGTAAAGTTGTGTCGGTTAATGGTGACGGTGGCTTCCTGATGAACTCGCAGGAACTTGAAACCGCGGTTCGCATGAATCTGGACCTGGTGGTAATCATTCTAAATGATAGCGCCTATGGCATGATCAAATGGAAGCAGGAAGGCGTTGGCTTTGATAACTTTGGGCTGGATTTTACTAATCCTGATTTTGTCCAGTACGCCAATAGCTTTGGGGCTATCGGGCATCGTGCCGAAAGTTACGACAACTTTGTTGAGATATTAAACACAGCACTGAATGGAAAAGGCGTTCATGTGATTGATCTGCCTATCGATTATTCAATGAATCATTCGATTCTGAATATTCTTCTGAAGGAAAGCGCCTGCATTATCTGATTCAAACAAGAGAATTAACATGCTAGATGTAAATAATCCGTATAACAACAAACTGATTAAGCAGTTAGAGGTCAATACATCTGCTGATGTCGAGCAGGCGTTGGCTCGGGCTTATGCGCTGTTTGAAAATCGTGATGCGTGGTTACCGGCATATCAACGAATAGAGATTCTTGAGCGCGTGGTTCAAATCATGGGCGAGCGAGTGGAGGAGCTAACCGCTATTGCTGCTGAAGAAGGTGGCAAGCCGTATGCTGATTCAAAAGTAGAGGTACTCAGGGCCATCAATGGTGTGAAATTGGCGATCGAGCACATCCCGCAGATTAAGGGTGAGCAGATACCTATGGGCCACACTGAATCATCAGCCAACAGGCTGGCGTTCACATTGCGAGAACCGATTGGTGTTGTCGCATCAATAAGTGCGTTTAATCATCCGTTAAATTTGGTTGTGCATCAGACTGTGCCTGCAATTGCTGTGGGGGCTCCTGTGATTATCAAACCTGCCAAAACGACTCCCATATCGTGTCTGAATTTTGTAGAAATTTTGAAAGAAGCGGGTCTGGCAGAAGGCTGGTGTCAGGCACTGATATTAGAGAACGAAGATGCCGAAGCGTTAGTCACCGATAACAGGGTTAATTTCTTTTCGTTTATCGGATCTGCCGGTGTCGGGTGGATGCTGCGTTCAAAGTTGGCACCCGGAACACGTTGTGCGTTAGAGCATGGTGGTGCAGCCCCGGTTATCGTTGATCAATCGGTACAGGTTGATTCCATCGTTGACAGCCTGCTGAAAGGCGGTTTCTATCATGCAGGGCAGGTTTGCGTGTCAGTTCAGCGGGTATTCGCTCATGAGAGTGTCTGTGACGAGTTGGCAGAAAAGCTTGCGGGCAAAGCCCGTCTGCTAAAGGTTGGAGATCCGCTGGATAGTGATACTGAAGTCGGACCGCTTATCCTTAATAAAGAGGTGGATCGTATCGCCGAATGGGTAGAACAAGCACGCAAAGGCGGTGCACAAGTGCTGTGCGGTGGCGAAAAAATATCTGATACCTGTTATGCGCCTACGGTATTGGTGAATCCGGATGATAATGTCGCTGTGTCGCAGAAAGAAATATTTGGTCCTGTCGTATGTATCTACTCCTACAGTGACAAAAGCGATGCGATCACCCGTGCCAATGCTGTTCCATTTGCATTTCAGGCATCTGTCTACACCAATGATTTAACCGATGCACTTGATACCTCAAATAAAATTAACGCGACCGCTGTAATGATCAATGACCACACGGCTTTTCGTGTTGACTGGATGCCGTTTGGCGGCAGAGATTCCTCCGGGTTAGGCATGGGTGGTATCCAGTACTCTATGCACGAAATGACCCGTGATAAAATGTTAGTGATTAAAAGCGACGTGCTTTAGTAAAGTTTATATTCAATGTTTCACCGGTTTTTTTTGTCATTTATTGGTTAACAACCTACAGGTTTCTTATGTCAGATAACCACATCACCAAGTCATTGGAAGATTTCATGGAACACGTCACGGCCCGTAATCCCGGGCAGGACGAATTCCATCAGGCAGTCAGTGAAGTCGCCAGTGATGTACTACCGTGGATTCGTAACAAAAGTGAGTACCGCGATGCGCGTGTGCTTGAACGGTTAATTGAACCCGACCGAATAGTCTCGTTTCGAGTTTGCTGGTTTGATGACAATGGTGATGTACAAATCAATCGCGGCTACCGGGTCCAGTTGAGTAATGCCATTGGTCCGTATAAAGGCGGCTTGCGATTTCACCCAACGGTGAATGAATCAGTACTGAAGTTTTTGGCATTTGAACAAACCTTTAAGAACGCACTCACCGGTTTACCACTTGGCTCCGGCAAAGGTGGATCGGACTTCAATCCCAAAGGTAAGTCCGATCGCGAGATAATGCGATTCTGCCAATCCTTCATGACAGAGTGTTGCAGGTATATAGGCGCTGACACTGACATACCCGCTGGAGATATTGGCGTAGGTGCTCGTGAAATCGGCTTTATGTTTGGACAGTACAAGAGAATAAAGGGTGAGTTCACTGGCGTGCTCACCGGAAAAGGGCTCGAATATGGTGGCAGCGCACTTCGCTCAGAGGCGACTGGCTATGGTGCAGTGCATTTCGCGCAGTGTATGTTGGAGCAGCACGATCACCAGCTTGATGGACTCACGGTGGCGATCTCAGGCTCGGGCAATGTGGCCTTACATGCAGCTGAAAAAGCGATAACACTCGGCGCTAAAGTGGTTAGTCTGTCAGATTCCGGTGGTTGCATTTACGATGAAAACGGATTTAACGACGAAAAAATGGCCTGGGTTGATAAGCTTAAAAACGAGCAGGGTGGTCGCATTAGTGAGTACGCCAATGAGTTTGACGCAGAATACTTCGAAGGGAAAACACCGTGGCATCTGGATGTCGATATCGCTATGCCCTGTGCCACACAGAACGAGATTGATAATGATGATGCCAGGACACTAATCAAGAATAAATGTATTGCTGTTGTAGAAGGTGCCAATATGCCCACCAGCAACGAAGCGATTAGCTCGTTCATTGACGCAGGTGTGTTGTTTGCACCTGCCAAAGCGGCTAATGCCGGGGGTGTTGCCATGTCTGGTCTTGAGATGAGTCAAAACGCACAGAAGCGATCATGGGCCGCTGATGAACTGGCGCAATGCCTTGAGTCGATCATGGGAGAAATTCACTCGCGCTGCATTGAGCACGCCACCAAAACCGAAGATGGGGTAATAAACTACCGTTATGGTGCAAATATCGCTGGTTTCAAAAAGGTTGCCGACGCCATGCTGTCTTTTGGAGTGTGCTAAGCGCATCAACTTGATCAGTTATAACAACCGGGAGGCCGTGCGGTAAAAGTCGGTGTTAGCTAAGCCTCAAGGTAAATCGTATCTTTTCTTCAGGTAGTTTAAAGAGATGTCTTTTTAACATAACATTTGATACGCGCAATGCATCTTGCGCTCTGTAACAGAGCCTTCGATACTGCCGTTGTGATGCCCGATTCACCCTTCATTACGCGCCTGATCTTTTTTATCTGAGCTTAAGAATTTTCATACAGTTTTTAAGTGGATTGATTAAAACGCCTGCGATGACGGTTATACTATGAACTTGTCCAGAGTAGTACAATAACGTCATCAATAGACCAATCCGACTTGTTGTGGAAAAGAAAGTGATGGCCAGGAAAAATACGATAGGCGGATTCTTGTTATTCGGATGGCTTGGGTTCTTGTCATTCGCAGAGCCAAGTCATGCAAACGAACAAAGCAATCAAAATGATGAAGATGCCGCTGCGTTGGAAGGTTCTGCTGTTAACAGCATTGCCAGCGATGAGCCTTTTAAATTTGTTGCATTCACACTACAAAATGATGCATTCGTTGGTGATGATTCCGGTTATACAAACGGGTTAGGCGTATCGTTTGGCCGTGGTCCTTTTCTAGAGTTTTCAGAAGATACTTTACCAGTGCACCTGGACTACCTCAGTAGAAATCTCTACATACGGACCATGCCCGATAAAGCGCGAGGCGTCGCGCACATGTTGTTCCAGCGGATGCAAACACCGTCTATTATCACAGAAAGTGAATTGCAGGAAGATGATGTTCCATGGGCAGGGTTGTTCGCTCTGCAAAGTATTCTATTCGCGTGGGATAAAGACAGATCTGATCAAGTTTCATTTTTTCTCGGAATTGTCGGGCCATTGGCGCTAGCGGAACAGGCTCAAAGAGCAGTGCACTCTGCTATCGGTGCTGATGAACCGCAGGGCTGGGATAATCAGATTGAAAACGAGTTTGTGTTTCGGCTCCAGGCGCGTCAGGCAAGAAAGCTATACACAAATTACTCAGAGCGTTTCGGGTTTGATGTAATTGGCATCGGCGAAGCAAGTCTCGGAACCATTCAATCAGACATACAGGCCGGTGTGGCTATTCGCTGGGGAACTAATTTGAAGTTCTCCCACGCCACCTTTAACTTACAAGCAGACAGGCAGGTTAATTCACTTTCATTGTCGCCACAAAATGATTTTTTTACCTACCTTGGAGTGCAGGGAGGCTACGTGCTTAACGATATACTGATCGATGGCAACACATTCGAAGATAGTCATTCGGTGCCTCTTGAGCACTGGCAGGAAGCGATTACGGCGGGCGTTGTATGGAAGCGTAACAGGTTTGCCTATGTTTTCCAGCTGACATCCAGTAGCTCAAGAACACCATTCGTGGGTCGACGTGATTCTTTTGGTGCATTTGGTATAACGTATCCCTTTAAATAAACCAGTGAGCCCTGCGCTGCCAGATGATGCCTATACAGGCACAAGTAGAGAGTTTCGCATTAATCGGGTAAGAATGTGCCTGGTGGCGATTTAGGTTGTGTCTACTTTAAATGTACTGGTATAAGCTGACTGCTTTTCTTGATAGTTTTGAAAGACATCAGGTATCAATCACCAAATCCAACGGGCTTGCTCTGCATTTAACATAAGAAACGATACGCGCTATAGACTGGTGTAAATATCTACAGCACCAGACTTGCGCGTGATATGTCAGTGCATGAAGATAGCTTTAGCTTTCAGCTTCGAAGCGAGTCCGCCAACAATATGTTCTCTCGCTCTAAGTCCACAATCTCCCCAGGTCGAATGGCATTCGCTCAAAAGGCGGTACGACAGCTTTGGCATTGTCGTGAACAGCTGCGCGCAACACCCATTGGCCCTCAGAAAGAGTAAAGGCCTCCAACATTCGCTCAACCGGATTCACCAACCAATAATCAAGCACTCCGTGAGAGGCATAAATCTCGCGCTTGATGACTCTGCCTGTTCGAGCTGTAGATGGCGACAGAACCTCACCAACCCAATCAGGGCATATATCGATATGCGCAGAATCCGGCAGCTCTGGCATGGTTGTCAGACGCCAGCCAGCAATATCGGGTACAACAACATCGGAAGCCAGATGGCATTCCGGTTCATCCAGAATCCACCAGCCACCCGGACCGTCGCTTGATGTTCGATCAAAATGACCTGCAATCACTGTTGTGAGAAGTGTAGAAGCTAACGAATGCCTCGGACCGGGACGTGGATGAGTGTGCAATTCACCCGATAGAATTTCCGCCACTAGATTATCAGGCACCGCGAGGAGATCGTCGTAAGTTGCTTTTTTCTGTGCTGGCTTGCTCAACGGCAGTGTCTGGCGAGTTGGCTCAGCGGAATGGTAGCACAGACCTTATTCCAAACTTCAGCATATGTTATTGCAAGTTACAGATGTCTCCACTCAAATTACTTACAAATGTCCCTCTCAATCCACCGTCCTCGAATCTCCAACACCAAATACTGAATAATTAGTGTCGGGGTACGTCAGGCGAGTGCCAGCCAAAAAGCGGTTACTTGGGGTGGGCTTGCGTCTGTCGACAAGGCAATGATCCACGGGAATATCACTGCGTTATAATTGAATTGTCAATTCAGCAGCTGTCGGCCATTAGCCGTCAAACACTTGGATCAGTAATACGTCCGCTTACGCTATTTTCAGGGTTGCTTAACACTTCTCCTTTCACCATGCAGTTTGCGACCATTTTGAGAACTTAGTGTTAAGTATTTGTTAAGAGTAGTGACGTATTCGGTCGCTAGACCAATGCCAATAGCTCACTATTCGCCGCAGAAGGTTAGTAAGCGCTCGATGCACCACATCATTGCAAAAACATAGAGGCAGCCGGAAAGTACTCGCTCCGATCCAAAGTGAGTAAACCGAATGCCCCACAGACAAAGCCGAAGCGCTGATCAATGGAAAGCGCTGATAGCTGAATACGAGCAGAGTGACGAGACCATGGA
>CALLLW010000051.1 GCA_938007995.1 uncultured Granulosicoccaceae bacterium
ACACTCAAGACAGAAATACGGGCATGGTCGAGTGCTACCAATGACAAACAGCGTGGAGTGGACTGGCATATGAAAATCGACGATGCCCGATCAAAACTGAAATCCGTCTATCCGAAAATTAAATAATGCCAAAGCACTAGTAACATACGTCCGATATATCGGGCTGCCGTCATCTCAAGAGACATGGGCACAGGGCGCGGTTTGGAGCAGGGTTTCCTGCTTTACACAGTTGCAGCCCTTGGTGCTGATACTGATCGAGCGGGTAAGGGGATATCTTCTCTTACAAATAGTTTTACCTGGGACTTTGAGCTCGATGCCACAGCGAGTGACGGGGTCACACCATACCCTTTCGAATACTCGGTCATACAGTGTGTTCCCAATCCTACTGGGTGGGGTACGACAGTCTGGGGGAGTGAGTCGATACGAACTAACAGAGATCTTGAGGAGCATGTTGTTGATTCAGGTACCTGCGCTATTTCAGGTGACCCGGTAAACGGTTGGCAGTTGACCTCTAATAATACAGACACCAGCGGTTCGCGCTTTCCAACAGAACGCATAAATGGCAGCTCCCTGGTGGCAGGGCCGTACCTCTCGATGGCACATCGTATACAGATATTTGTGCCTATCTCTGAAATTGAAAGAGAAAACGGCGCAGCCCTCAGTGGTGCGATCAATGTGACTTCGTGTATGGATAACTTTGATCCTGTTGATCATGTGGGTGTGTCTAACTATGGTGCTGGAACAGAGCCGGGTGCTAATGGCGCTGCAATGCCGAATGGTGCTGCAAGCAACAACTGCAGTGGTCCATTGACGCTGCAAATTACTTCTGGCGGGGTGTTTAATCACAGAGTACAAAGCAGAACGAACAACTCTGCCGGTGCCGGTGCTGCTTTTTACGCACCGTATGTTTCTGCCTACCATACCGGTGATGGCGTGGTCGAACCGGGTGTAGCCTACCCATACCTTACGGTCATTTCGAATAACGGCAGTATCTCTCAAACCAACCCTCAGCTGTGCAGCAGATTTGATAACACAACACAAAGACTGACAGATCGTGGCAATGTTGGCGCTACTGCAGGCACCTATGCCTATGTTGTAGGGTTATCCGGTGCATCAACCGCAGACTGGGTAGTAGAGTACGCATCCGGCAGCTTTCCGAATGACGATCCGCTGGATTTCGATAGCGACGGTGTGCAGGATTTCAATTCTACTAGCGGACGTTACCAAGGTAACTGGGATGAGCTGGAAGCATCCAAGTGTGACGATCCGGGTTTTAGCTGGTCGAGTGATCCGGCGTCTATTGGTATTGACGATGTCAATATGGTTCGTGTACGACCAATTAATGCTGCCACAGCATTACTGCCCGCAGAACAGTTGAGGTTAGTCGTGCCTGTTGAGGCGCGTGATACTTTTTATGGCGGGCCATATGCCGGTCAGCAAATGCCACCGGGTGTGGTGATGCCAGCCTTCGGTAACTACCGTAGCGATGAATTGCAACCTGGCTGGTACTCGGAAAACTATAATCCGTCACCTGAGAACACTGGTAGCCGTGGTGACCGTATGACGTTTACCCGGGTCAGTATTGATATTGCTAAATCCACACTGGTACCAGCGGCAGCACCTGGTACTGCAACTGCCATACTCGCTGGTAATAATGTTGTATGGCAGTTAGATCCTGCAGTGAGTTCAGTGTTGTCCGGTGGCGGTGCTGCAACCAATGTTGTAGTAACAGATATTCTACCGGAGGAGCTTAGTTATGATCACGCCTGTACTCTTAACACTGCAGGTGCGGTTCCACCGACTTCTGTGCAGTACAACACACCGACTGCTGGTGAAACCACACTCGGTTGGACGCTTGGTGATATTCACTCAACAGATAATATTACACCGTTAATATTCTGTACATTGTCAGATGCAACGGCTCCAGCCGGTACGCCGGTAGTCAATACTGCCACTATCAATGCTGATAATGCAGTGTTGTCGAACCCGGCGTTTCAGACAGTTACCATGGGGCAGGCGGGTAGTATGCAAGCGGTGGCGCAGGTTGATGTGCCCAGTGACCTGGTAGATGACGATCAGATACACACATTAAAGTGGTACAACTTCAGTGGCGCCGGTGCGATTGCGGCGCCTGTAGCGATTAATGTGTTTGCACACATCGGTGACGATACCAGTCTTTCGGCTCGAACTCCTGCCTCTGATTTTTCCGGTACGTTAACTTTAACAGCAGAGCCAATTGTTACCTTTGCCGATGGTTCTGTTCCTTCTGCAAGTGATCCGTTCGCAGATATCGGTACGCTCTATTACTCTGCAGATGTGGCAACAACGATCAACCATAATCCTGATGCCAATTCCAGTGACTGGTGTGCATGGAATGGCAGTATCTTTACCCCGGAAGTTGCGGGCATGAGTTGCCCGGCCAGCTTTGCTGATGTTACTGCAATTAAACATGTATCCAACTATGACCTGACGACTAACGGTACCCCGCGTCAAGGGATAGAGATGACATACACACTGCAGGCAAGCGGTAATGTGGTCACTGATCTTTACACCAATAACTTTGGTGTTGATTCGGCATCACTTCCGGCGGCTCAGTTTATTGTTGCTAACCGGAATATTGTCACAATCGGATCTCACTCGATTGGTGATTTTGTGTTTGTCGATACTAATAGCAACGGTGTGTACGATGTGCTGATCGATTTTCCGGCACCTGATGGTGTCGTGGTGGAGTTGCTCGACTACAACACCAATGCAGTTATTGAAACTGTTTCGACTGTAGACGGTACTTATCTTTTTGATGAGCTCGAAGCCGGCGACTACTACGTGAGGGTTCCACCTTCATTGTTCAATTCAATTCTTGGAACATGGAATGTTGCGGTTGGTGGAGTAGCTGCCAATACCGACTTTAATCACACCATTGATCACAATGCATTTGTACTGGGTACAACGACAACTACCGGTGTTGAATCTGACTTGATCACGGTAAGTGCGACAGCACCTGCGCCGGGGCAGGCCCCGCTCGGTGATGAGCCCACTGGCGATAATATTATCCCGATAGCAGATTTCAGCACCAATGATGATTTTTCCAACCTGACCATTGATCTGGGCTTGGTAAGTGGTGATACCGATGCTGATGGCATACCGGACATCTATGAGCTAGGCCCCGGCGGATTTACTGCTGCCACCGATACGGACGGCAATGGCACTCCGGACTACCTTGACGCTGATTCTGACGGTGATGGTGTGCCGGATACGCTTGAGTTTGGTGGTAACCCTGCATCTCCCACAGACACCGATGGTGACGGTATACCGAATCACCTGGATATCGATGCGGATAATGATGGTTTGCCAGATTCGATTGAAGCACCAAGCAGCGGACTGGATACCGATGGTGACGGCATAGATGACACTTATGACGCCGATTCTGCCCCGGGTAACGGCGGTGACGGAACTGATACCAATGGTAACGGCATAGATGATGTCATCGAAGCTCTCGGTTGGGCACCAGACAAAGATGGTGATGGGATTGCAGATTTCCTCGATCTTGACAGCGATAACGATGGGCTGACAGATACCTATGAAGCCGGAGGGTCTGATGCAGATGGGGATGGCATTGTAGACGGGTTTGCTGATGCAAATGGCGACGGTATGGATGATACAACCAATGCCTCATCATTGCCGATACCGGATACAGACAACGATGGCATTGCGAATCATCTTGATCTTGATTCAGACAACGACGGCTATGCGGATCTGCTTGAAGCAGGTGGCACAGATGCAGACGGCAATGGCGTTGTCGATGGATTTACCGATTCAAACAACGATGGCTTGAACGACGCTACGATCCCGTTTGATGTTGATTCTGATAGCGACGGTGCGTTTGATCGGCTTGACTACGACTCCGATAACGATGGTATCCCGGATACTTTAGAGCCGGGTGACACCGATGGTGATGGAATCCCCAACCGGCTTGATAATGATTCGGACAATGACGGCATCAACGATGGAGTAGAAGCGCAAGTACCGAATGTTGATAGTGATGGTGATGGCATACGTGATCTTTATGATGTCGATATCACAGCAGGTACAGATGCTGATGGTGATGGTGTAGATGACGCTTATGGATCGTTCAACACACTGGACTCCGATGGCGATATCACACCCAATGCGTTAGACACCGATTCAGACGCGGATGGTGTTCCGGATGCGATCGAAGGCAATGTCGACACAGATGGTGACGGCACACCGGATTATCTTGATCTCGATTCAGACAATGACGGTATCCTTGATTCAGTTGAAGCAATGGTCAGCGGCACAGACACCGATGGTGATGGAATTGATGATCTGTACGATGTTGATGCTACCGGTGGTCAAGATGCAGACGGCGACGGTGTTGACGATGCGCTTGAAGTGTCAGGTACGCAGGATACCGATGGTGATGGTACGCCGGACAGAGTAGATGTTGATGCTGACAATGACGGCATCCCGGATACGCTTGAGCCAGGTGATACCGACGGCGATGGTCTTCCGAATTATCTTGATAATGACTCTGACAATGATGGCATTAACGATGGTGTTGAAGCACTGGTGCCAAACGTAGATGCAGACGGTGACGGAATTCGTGATGTTTACGATGTTGATGTTACTAACGGTGTGGATGCGGATGGCGACGGAGTTGATGATGCTTTCGGATCGTTCAACACGCTTGACACCGATGGTGATGTAACACCGAATGCGCTCGATACAGACTCCGACGCTGACGGTGTTCCTGACGCAATCGAAGGCAATGCGGATACTGACGGTGATGGTACGCCAGACTATCTTGATACAGATTCAGATAATGACGGTATCCTCGATTCAGTCGAGGCAATGGTCAGTGGTAGCGATACCGATGGTGATGGTATTGATGATCTTTATGATGTGAATGTTACCGGTGGCGCTGATGCAGACAATGACGGTGTAGACGACGTACTTGAAGCCTCAGGCACCACTGACACAGACGGTGATGGCACACCGGACAGAATTGATACCGACTCAGACAACGACGGTATTCCGGACACACTGGAGCCAGGTGACACAGACGGTGATGGAATCCCAAACTATCTTGACAATGACTCTGACAACGATGGCATTAACGATGGTGATGAAGCACAGGCGCCCAACATAGATTCAGATGGTGATGGAATCCGTGATATCTATGATGTCGATAGCACCGGCGGCACAGACGCAGACAACGATGGTGTAGACGACGCATTCGGTGCTTCCAACACATTGGATAGCGATGGTGATGGAATCCCGAACGCACGGGATAATGATTCAGACGCAGACGGCGTTCCGGATGCTATTGAAGGCAATACTGATACGGATGGAGACGGCACACCGGACTATCTGGATACAGATTCAGATAACGACGGCATCCCTGACTCGGTAGAGGCACAGGTCAGTGGCGTGGACAGCGACGGTGACGGAATTGACGACCGGTTTGATGTTGATACCACAGGTGGTGCAGATCTGGACAATGACGGTGTCGATGATGCGCTTGAGTTAAATGGCACGGTAGATACAGATGGCGATGGCATAGCAGACATACACGATGTCGATTCAGACAACGATGGCATCCCGGATACGCTTGAGCCGGGTGATACAGATGGTGACGGTACACCGGATTATCTTGATACAGACTCTGACAACGATGGTATCAACGATGGCGTAGAGGCGCAGGTAGCCAATGTTGATACAGACGGTGACGGCATTCGCGATCTTTATGATGTCGACAGCACCGGCGGCACAGACGCAGATAACGATGGCGTAGATGACGTATTCGGTGCATCTAACACACTGGATACAGACGGTGACGGTACACCGGATGCCCGTGATACAGACTCCGATGACGACGGTATTCCGGATGCGATAGAGGGCAACGTCGATACAGATGGTGACGGCATTGCAGACTACCTCGACACCGATTCAGACAATGATGGTGTCTCTGACACACTGGAAGCACAGGTCAGTGGTACAGACACTGATGGTGATGGCATTGATGACAGCTACGATGTTGATCAGGCGCCAACCAATGGTGGTTCGGGTATCGATGCCGACGGTAATGGTGTTGATGATGCGCTGCAGGCAAGTGATACGCTGGATACTGATGGTGATGGTATCCCGAATGCCGAAGAAGCAGATTCTGATGGTGACGGCATACCGGATTCTATTGAAGCAGGCCAGGCAGGGGTGCCGGAAGATTCTGATGGTGACGGCATACCGGACTTCCTCGATACCGACTCCGACAATGACGGCATCGGTGACAGTGATGAAGCCATGGTCAGCGGTGTGGACGCCGATAGTGACGGCATAGATGACACTTACGACGTCGATTTTGCCGGTGCCAATGGTGGATCAGGAGTTGATGTAAATAGTAATGGTGTTGACGATGCTTTTGAATCGGGTGACACATTAGATACCGATGGCGACGGTATTCCGGACGCAGAGGAAGCTGACGCAGACAATGACGGTATTCCGGATGCCATTGAAGGCAACGGTGATACAGACGGTGATGGTGTACCTGATTATCTCGATACCGACTCAGACAATGACGGCATCTCTGACTCTATCGAGGCACAGGTGAGCGGCATAGACTCGGACGGTGATGGCATTGATGATTTATATGATGTTGATGCAGCGCCTGTCAATGGTGGTTCCGGTGTTGATGCTGACGGCGACGGTGTTGACGATGGCATAGAAGCCGCCGGTACAACGGATACAGATGGAGATGGCACACCGGATACGCTGGATGTTGATTCAGATGCTGATGGTATTCCGGATGCCATAGAAGGCGATGTAGATACAGACGGTGACGGGTTACCGGACTATCTGGATAGTGACTCTGACAACGATGGCATTCCTGATAGTACAGAAGCTCAGGTTAGTGGTCTCGATTCTGATAGCGACGGCATTGATGACACGTTTGATGTTGATGTCACCGGTGGCAGCGATGCTGATGGCGATGGAGTGGACGACGCGATAGAAGCCAGTGGTACCGTCGATAGCGATGGTGACGGCATAGCGGATATGCACGATGCCGACTCAGATAATGACGGTATTCCGGATACGCTGGAACCGGGTGATACCGACGGCGACGGGCTTCCTAACTATCTTGATGATGACTCTGACAATGATGGCATCAATGACGGTGTTGAAGCACAGGTGCCGAACGTTGATACAGACGGTGACGGCATCCGTGATGAGTTTGATGTGGATCAGACAGGCGGCGTCGATGCAGATAACGACGGTGTAGATGATGCTTTCGGCGCATCTAACACGCTCGACTCCGACGGAGACGGTATTCCGAATGTACTGGATACAGACTCAGATAACGACGGTGTGCCGGATGCGATAGAAGGTAACGTTGACACAGACGGAGACGGTACACCGGACTATCTTGACAGTGATTCGGATAATGACGGTATCCCTGATGGCATTGAAGCGCAGATATCAGGTAGTGATACAGACGGTGATGGAATCGACGATGCTTTTGATATCGACATCACCGGCGGTGCAGACGCTGACGGCAATGGTGTGGACGATGCGATAGAAGCAAGCGGCTCGGTAGATACCGACGGTGACGGCATTGCAGACCTGCATGATGCTGATTCAGACAATGACGGTATACCGGACACATTAGAGCCGGGTGACACAGACGGTGATGGTATACCTAATTATCTTGACAACGACTCGGACAATGACGGCATCAACGATGGAGTTGAAGCACTGGTACCAAACATCGATACAGACGGCGATGGCATCCGCGATACGTATGATGTTGATCAAACCGGTGGTACAGACCTCGACGGTGATGGTGTAGATGACGCGTTTGGTGCATCCAATACCACTGACAGTGACGGTGATGGCATACCGAACGCGCTCGATGCAGATTCTGACAACGATGGTATTCCAGATACGATAGAAGGCAATACTGATACAGATGGTGATGGTGTGCCTGACTATCTGGACTTCGATTCTGATAACGATGGCATTGCAGATACGCTTGAAGCTCAGGTGGATGCCAATGGTGTGCGAATCGACACTGATGGTGATGGCATAGATGATCTCTATGATGTTGATGCAGCACCGTCAAACGGTGGTTCCGGTATTGATGCAGATGGCGATGGTGTAGACGATGCGCTTGAAGCGCTCGGTACAGTGGATACTGATGCAGACGGGATTCCCGATGCACTTGATCTGGATTCTGACAACGACGGGATTACCGATGCCGATGAAGGATCCATAGATACTGATGGTGACGGCATTGCAGACTATATAGATCAGGATTCGGATAACGACGGCATCACTGATCTGCAGGAAGGCAATACCGATACAGACGCAGATGGAACCCCGGATTATCTTGACAGTGACAGCGATAATGATGGTGTGCCCGATGCGATAGAGGGCAACGTAGACACAGATGGTGATGGTGCACCGGATTATCTGGATACAGATTCAGACAATGATGGTCTGAGTGATACGGTCGAAGCCATGGTCACCGGCAATGACACCGATGGTGACGGCATTGATGATTTGTACGATGTTGATGAAGCACCTGGTAATGGTGGTGCCGGTGTTGATGCTGATGGTGACGGGGTTGATGACTCACTTGAGTCGGCAATGAGTTTTGACTTCGATGGCGATGGTATCCCTGACGCACTCGAAACAGACTCTGACAACGACGGTGTTCCGGATGCTATAGAAGGGTTTATAGACACTGACAATGATGGCATTCCGGATTATCTGGATAGCGATTCTGACAACGACGGTATTCCAGATGGTGTCGAGGCACAGGTAACCGGAACAGACTCTGACGGCGATGGTATAGATGACCTCTATGATGTAGACAACGCCACTGCCAATGGCGGATCAGGGATCGATGCTGACGGTGACGGTGTGGATGATGCACTTGAGGCCGCTGGTACGGTAGATACCGACGGCGATGGTATACCGGATAGGCTTGATGCAGACTCTGACAATGACGGTATTGCCGATATCATTGAAGGCGCTGTAGACACAGATGGTGACGGCAGCCCTGATTACCTTGATCAGGATTCCGACAACGACGGCATTGCCGACTCACTGGAAACCGGCACTGATACAGATGATGACGGCATTGCAGACTATATTGATGGTGACGCAGATAACGATGGAATTCCGGATAACCTGGAATCATCAGTCGACTCTGATTCTGACGGCACAGCGGATTATATCGATGTTGATTCAGACAACGATGGTATCCCGGATGCAATTGAGGGCAACAGTGATTCGGATGGTGATGGCAGCGCTGATTATCTCGACCCTGACTCTGATAATGACGGTATAGATGATATCGATGAAGCGCAGACCAGTGGCAATGATGCTGACAATGATGGTATTGATGATCTTTATGACGTTGATCAAACCGGTGGTGCCGATCTCGATGGTGACGGTGTAGATGATGCCCTTGAGTCCGCTGGTACAATAGATACTGATGGAGATGGCACACCGGATACGCTGGACATCGATTCAGATGGTGACGGCATTCCGGATGCCATAGAGGGCGATGTAGATACAGACGGTGACGGGTCACCGGATTATCTGGATAGCGACTCGGACAACGACGGCATTCCTGATAGTACAGAAGCGCAGGTTAGTGGTCTCGACTCTGATGGCGACGGCATTGATGACACGTTTGATGTAGACATTACCGGTGGCAGCGATGCCGATGGCGACGGTGTGGACGATGCAATAGAAGCCAGTGGTACCGTTGATAGCGATGGTGACGGCATAGCGGATATGCACGATGCCGACTCAGATAATGACGGTATACCGGATACGCTGGAACCGGGTGACACTGACGGCGACGGACTCCCGAACTACCTTGATAATGACTCTGACAATGATGGCATCAATGACGGTGTTGAAGCACAGGTACCGAACGTTGATACAGACGGTGATGGCATCCGTGATGAGTTTGATGTGGATAGCACTGGTGGCGTCGACGCAGATAACGACGGTGTAGATGATGGCTTTGGTGCATCTAACACGCTCGACTCCGACGGAGACGGTATTCCGAATGTACTCGATACAGACTCAGATAACGACGGTGTGCCGGATGCGATAGAAGGTAACGTTGACACAGACGGAGACGGTACACCGGACTATCTTGATAGTGATTCGGATAATGACGGAATCCCTGATGGCACTGAAGCGCAGATATCAGGTAGTGATACAGACGGTGATGGAATCGACGATGCGTTTGATATCGATATCACCGGTGGTGCAGACGCTGACGGCGATGGTGTGGACGACGCAATAGAAGCAAGCGGCACAGTCGATACCGACGGTGATGGCATTGCGGACCTGCATGATGCTGATTCAGACAATGACGGCATACCGGATACATTGGAGCCAGGTGATACAGATGGCGATGGTATCCCTAATTATCTTGACAATGACTCGGATAATGACGGCATCAACGATGGAGTTGAAGCACTGGTGCCAAACATCGATACAGACGGCGATGGCATCCGCGATGCGTATGATGTTGATCAAACCGGTGGTACAGACCTCGACGGCGATGGTGTAGACGATGCCTTTGGTGCATCTAATACCACAGACAGCGATGGTGACGGTATACCGAATGTTCTCGATGCAGATTCTGACAACGATGGTATTCCAGATACAATAGAAGGCAACATCGATACAGACGGTGACGGCACCCCCGACTATCTTGATACCGATTCGGATAACGACGGTATCCCTGATGGTACCGAAGCACAGGTGAGCGGTGCGGATACTGATGGTGATGGCATTGATGATATCTTTGATGTGGATGCCACAGGCGGTACCGATTCAGATGGTGACGGTGTTGATGATTCGTTTGAAGCAAACGGCACACTGGATACTGATGGTGATGGTATTGCAGATGCGCTGGATACTGATTCCGACGGTGACGGTATACCGGATTCTGTAGAAGGGATTGCCGATACAGACGCTGACGGCATACCGGACTTTCTGGATAGTGATTCAGATAACGATGGTGTACCCGATGCGATAGAGGCTGCCAGTGGTACGCCGGTGGATACCGACGGTGATGGCACACCTGATCATCTTGATAATGATTCAGACAATGACGGTATACCGGATAATATCGAAGCGCAGATTGATGCCAATGGTACGGTGATCGACACCGATGGTGACGGCATACCGGATATGCTGGACGCTGACTCGGACAACGATGGTATACCTGATACGCTTGAGCCGGGTGATACAGATGGCGATGGAATCCCGAACTACCTCGACAACGATTCTGACAACGACGGCATCAATGACGGTGTGGAAGCACAGGTAGCGAATGTTGATACCGACGGCGACGGTATCCGTGACGAGTATGATGTTGATCAGGCCGGTGATCAGGCCGGTGGCAATGGCGGGTCAGGAATTGATGCAGACAACGATGGTGTCGATGACAGCTTTGGTGCATCGAACACACTGGATACAGACGGTGACGGTACACCGGATGCGCTGGATACTGATTCAGATAACGACGGTGTTCCCGATGCTATCGAAGGCACTGGTGACACTGATGGCGACGGCATACCTGACTATCTGGACAATGACTCGGATAATGACGGTATCCCCGATGGCACAGAAGCTCAGATATCAGGCAGTGATACAGACGGTGATGGTATCGACGATACTTTTGATGTTGATATCACCGGTGGTGCAGATGCCGACGGTGACGGTGTAGACGATGCAATAGAAGCAAGCGGCACTGTTGATACTGACGGCGATGGCATCTCTGATCTGCACGATGTCGACTCAGACAATGATGGTATCCCGGATACACTTGAGCCGGGTGATACAGACGGTGATGGTATCCCGAACGCGCTTGATACCGATTCAGACAACGACGGCATCAATGACGGTGTTGAAGCACAGGTAGCGAATGTTGATACCGACGGTGATGGCATCCGTGATGAGTATGATGTTGATCAAACCGGTGGTACAGACCTCGACGGTGATGGTGTAGATGATTTCTTTGGTGCATCAAATACACTGGACACCGACGGCGACGGCATTCCGGATGCGCTTGATACAGATTCAGACAACGACGGTATTCCCGATGCGATTGAAGGCAATGCTGATACTGATGGTGACGGGTCTCCGGACTATCTGGATACAGACTCTGACGATGATGGTATTCCCGACAGCACCGAAGCACAGGTGACAGGGGTAGATACAGACGGTGATGGAATCGATGACGCTTATGATGTCGATAGTACCAGCGGCACAGACGCAGACGAAGACGGTGTCGATGATGCGATTGAATCGACTGGTACTGTAGACAGTGATGGCGACGGCACACCCGACGCACTCGATACTGATTCAGATAACGACGGTATCGCGGATAACATCGAAACCTCGATCGACACAGATGGTGATGGTATTCCGGACTACCTTGATGGCGACTCTGATAACGACGCAATTCTGGACAGTCTGGAGGGATCCACTGATACAGATGGTGACGGCATTCCTGACAACCTTGATGTTGATTCAGACAATGACGGCATCCCCGATGCGGTTGAAGGCAATGTAGACACAGACGGTGACGGGTCACCGGATTATCTTGATACCGATTCAGACAACGACGGCATTGCCGACGCTGAAGAAGCGATGGACAGTAACGTTGATACCGACGGTGATGGCATTGATGACACCTATGATGTTGATGTCACCGATGGTACCGATGCCGATGGCGACGGTGTTGATGATGCCTATGAGACCATGAGCAACTTTGACTCGGATGGTGACGGTATATCAGATGCGCTGGAAAAAGACTCTGACAACGACGGCGTACCTGATGCAATAGAGGGTAACGGTGACACTGACGGTGATGGTATTCCAGACTATCTGGATACCGATAGTGACAATGACGGTATTGATGATGGTATCGAAGCGCAGGTCAGCGGTATCGATACAGACGGTGACGGCATCGACGATATCTATGATGTTGACAGCACCGGCGGTACAGATACCGATAACGACGGTGTTGATGATGCTGCGGTACTTGTTGACTCAGACAGTGACGGTACACCGGATATGCTGGATATTGATGCCGATGACGACGGTATCCCTGATCAGCAGGAAGCCGGAGTACCCGGACCTGCAGCGGCACCTGTAGACACAGATGCTGACGGAACACCTGACTTTATCGATTCAGATTCGGATAACGATGGTATTCCTGATTCGATCGAGGGTAATGGCGATACTGACGGCGATGGTGTACCGGACTTTCTTGACTTCGATTCAGACGGTGATGGTATTCCGGATACGATTGAAGCGGGGACAGGTGTCGCAGACTCCGATGGTGATGGTATTCCAGACTACCTTGATACCGATAGCGACAACGATGGCATCGCTGACAGCATTGAAATGCCGGTCAGTGGCGTAGATACAGACGGTGATGGTATCGATGATCAATTCGACGCAGATGCTACCAGTGGTGTCGATGCCGATGGTGACGGCATTGATGATGCGGCCGAAGCGAATGGTGCGGTAGATACAGACAACGATGGCATTCCCGATGTACTGGATGTTGACTCTGACGGTGACGGTATACCTGACGCGCTTGAGGCAGGCATCGGGTCAATACCCACTGACACCGATGGAGACGGTACACCGGACTATCTTGACCTTGATAGCGACAACGATGGTTTGCCTGACACTGTAGAAGCACCGATAGATGGAACAGACACAGACGGTGATGGCATCGATGATCAATACGATGTTGATGCGACGGGTGGTACCGATAGCGACAACGACGGTATAGATGATGCGGCAGCAGTGCTTGATTCCGATGCTGACGGTGCACCGGATTATCTGGATCTTGATTCAGATAACGACGGTATCACTGATGCGCAGGAAGCCGGGCCTGATCCGTTAAATCCAATAGACACTGATGGTGACGGTATACCTGACTATGCAGAATCCGATGCAGACAACGACGGCATACCGGATGCTATCGAAGGCAGTGCAGACACTGACGGCGATGGTACAGCTGACTGGCTGGATATTGACTCTGACAACGACGGTATTCCTGATTCAACAGAAGCGGGAAATGACCCGGCAAGCCCTGTAGATACGGATGGTGACGGAGCTGCCGACTTCGTAGATACAGATAGTGATGGTGACGGCTTGCCGGATAGTCTGGAAAGCACAACAGATATTGATGGTGATGACGTCCCTGATTATCTTGATATTGATTCAGATGGTGATGGTATCCCCGATGCGGCAGAAGCCGGTGCGGATCCGTTTAACCCGGTAGACACCGACGGCGATGGTATACCTGACTACGCAGAAAATGATGCTGATAACGATGGCATTCCGGATGCCGTTGAAGGCAATGTAGATACAGACGGTGATGGTATCGCAGACTGGCTGGATCTTGATTCCGACAACGACGGTATTCCTGACTCGGTAGAGGCGGGAACTGACCCTGCTAATCCGATAGATACAGATGGTGATGGTGTTGCGGACTTCCTTGATACCGACAGCGATGGTGACGATATACCGGACAGTCTTGAAGGCAACGTGGATTCGGATGGCGACGGCATACCGGACTACCTCGATACGGATTCAGACGATGATGGTATCTCTGATTCAGCTGAGGCCGGTAGTGATCCAGCCAACCCGTCAGACTCTGACGCTGATGGGTTACCGGACTTTATCGATACAGACTCCGATGGTGATGGCATACCGGACAGCATTGAAGGCAATGCAGATACCGATGGTGATGGTATCCCTGACTTTCTTGATGATGATTCGGACGGTGATGGTATTTCAGACACTATTGAAGCAGGCTCAGATTTTCTGGCACCTGCAGATACAGATGGCGATGGTATTGCTGACTACCTTGAACTAGATTCAGATGCAGACGGTATCCCTGATTCTATAGAGGCTGGTAATCCGCTGGATCCGGTCGATACCGACGCAGATGGTATCGCGGATTACACAGACCTGGACTCTGATGGTGACGGCATACCGGATCAGATTGAAGCCGGTTTGCAGGCCGCGAGTCCAATTGATTCTGATGCAGACGGTTCACCTGACTATCTTGATGTCGATTCAGATGATGATGGTATTTCAGATAATGCAGAAGCAGGTGCAGACCCTGCCAATCCTGTTGATTCCAATAACGATGGCATTCCTGATTATCAGGATACCGGTTCTGATACCGACGGTGACGGTATACCGGATATCGTAGAAGGCACAGATGATATCGATGGTGATGGCTTGGCGAACTATCTGGACAGTGACTCGGATGCTGATAACATTCCGGATGCGGTAGAAACTGCGGTTGATACTGATAATGATCAGCTACAGGACTTCCTTGATATCGATTCTGATAACGACGGCATCAGTGATCTGCTGGAAGGTGATGCAGATACAGACAACGATGGCGTTGAGGATTTTCGTGATCTTGATGTTGATAATGACGGTATCTTTGATCTGATTGAAGCACGTATCGGCCAGCTTGAAGTGGTGCAGATCGATACTGATAATGACGGTGTTGTCGACCTAAGTAATCCATACGGCGATAACGGGATGGCAGATATTGTTGAAACCGCACCGGACTCGGGCGCTGAAAACTACAACCTGTCGGATATTGACGGTGATGGTGTGCTCGACTTCCGCGATCTTGATACCGACAACGATGGTCTGCTTGATAGCATTGAGTCAGACCACGAAGACAGCAACCTGAATGGCATACTCGATTCGGTCGGTGTGATCACCAGAGTACTGCAAGCGGTAAATGATGAAGGTGTTGCACCCGGGGCTGGCGGTCTGCCACGCAACACAGATTCAGATGCGCTTGCAGACTTCCGTGACGCAGACAGTGACAACGATGGCATAGCTGATGTGATCGAGTCTTTCAGTGCAGAGTATGATCGTGACAACGATGGCAGAATCGATAATTTCGCTGATGCCAATGGCGATGGTTACGATGATGACTTACTGCTTACCCGTCTGGTTCCGTCAGATACCGACGGTGACGGCTTTATAGATGCGATCCAGCTTGACGCAGACGGTGATGGCATACCGGATATTATAGAAAGCGGCGGCATTGATGCCGATGCCGATGGCGACGGTATAATCGATGGCTTTATAGATGCTGACGGCGATGGCTATAACGACACTCACCGATCTGTTTTCATTGACACTGACAGTGACGGCACACCGGACTTTCAGGATCTGGATTCAGACAACGATGGTCTGAGCGATATTCTCGAGAGTGGTGGTACTGATGCCGATGGTGATGGTCTGACTGATACTAACGGGTTGTTGATTGGTGCAGCATTACCGGATATCGATGGCGACGGTACACCTGACTTTCAGCAGGCTGAATCAGGCAGTATCTACACAGGCCTGAGCGGTAGTGGCTGTGCGATTCCACAGCTGCTTGATTCAAGCAAACCAACCCGGGTTGATCCAACGCTACCACTGCTGGCGTTGCTTGCAGCTTCCGGTCTGGCGTTACGTCGACGGATTGTCGGGTTTGTTAAAAATCAAAATTCGTAAGTGGCCGTGCTGAAAAGCCTGAAGTGGAAACTCTCCCCCGGGAGAGTTTCTATCGATTTTTACTACCATACGCGCTGTGTTACTTATCTAATTCAAACTTGACACTCTTCATTGCAGATTCAAACAGTTGTGAATAGTTTGCGGTTTCACCTGCAGCGGTATGTAGTGAAATGTGCCGCGGAATCAATGAGCAAGCGGGATGCCGTCATTTTCATGAATAAGCTGGGCTAGCTGTGGTGAAGACAGTTTGCAGAGAAAAATATCTGGCAGGAGCCTTAACTGCAGACAGTAGGTGTCGGCGACTAACGCTACGGTTGACTTATCTCGATGGTCCGGCAAGGGCACACAGATTCCCGATCTATTAAGCGGAGAGGAGTCTAAGTGCTTTTGTATCAATAGCAGCGCGCAACCCCTGGCTGTGCAGACAGGGATCGAGGATTTGCCTACCGCAGAATAACTTTACCAAAGGTCGATGGGTCAAGATCTGAGTTATCATCAAATCCGATAAAACCGGATGAGCCTTCTCGAAGGCCGCCATCGTCATCATCGGTGATCTCAAGGTCAAATCCAACATCAATGCCAGGGGCTATATTAAGATCAGCAAGCGGCATGGTGACGTTGAGTTCATAAATACACTGGCTGTTCAGACTTGGGTCGTTAAAGCTGTGTGTCACGCAATCTCCCTGCGGGCAGAACTGATTGTTAGCGCCTTTGGATACTATCTTCTCTCCGGTGGCTCGAATGAACGCGATCTGAAAGTCGTCAAAGCCGTCGTAGGTGCTGTTGTCACTGTCTCCACCGTCAAGATATAAAAACACTGCGTCGTCATGCCAGAATCCGTCCGGGTTGCCATCGAAGCCATCAGATTGAACTTCTTCATCCTGACCACAAACATACAGATACATGTTGCTGCCGTCATGCCTCAGACTGAAGCTTGTGTTTTCATCAGCAGTGGAAGCAGAACCGGAGACGTCTGAGTCAGCGCCGCCTGGAATCAGCTCCCTTTGCGGTCCAAGAAAAGTAGTTTGCAACGGCACTTCCAGATCATACCTGTCGAGCAAGTTGCGGTTTTCCCGAGCCTCCTGAAGATTAAAAATACCATCGCCATCAAAATCAAAGCGTTCTCCTGTATCAATATAAGAAGATATAAGCAGGTTCTGCTGATTAGGCTGAGTGATCGTCGTTCTTTCTGCCAGTAGTACCGGTGTGCCCTGTGGTAGTGCGAGCCACTCGATCTTGATTTCGTTAGTCCGGTCTGCCGGGATGTTGGCGATCACCTGAACATTCCCTGTGACAGTGTTAGGAACCGGCTCCTCCTGCATTGCGGTTTCATTGATGGTCACTCTGACTCTGAGGGGCACCGTGCCCAGCCTTGCGACCTGCCTTACCCTTTCCGGCAGTGACATGCTAATCGCATTGTTTTCTATCTGAACGCTTGACTGCGGATCGCTGTCACTGGTGCAGCCTGCAATACCTGTCATGCAGATGGCTAGCAATAGTGGCTTAAACGATTGGATCATGTTCTACCCGACGCCAAAGAGTGGCGGTTGTTAAGTGTCATGACGCATTAGTTTGAGTCATTTGCAAAAGTATATCAATGGCGCAGCAGTAATCTGTGGCGTTTAGGTAAAAAATACTCACACAGTTTTATGGTTCAGCCATAGTTCAGTAAACCGACAACCTTGTTGGTTGCTGGCATGGAGCGTCAGTCTTTCACTGGTGGAAATCGATACCTTGCAGCGGCCACTGTCCAGTCCATATGATTACGTACGTATTGCTGGCTTGCGTCTGATGGCGGGTTATAGTCCCAGTGTTCACCGGCGCCGGCTTCCATGGCAACGTGTAACGCTTTGCGGGATTTCTGTGTCTTGATGATATCCCGTCGTAAGGTGTCGCTGTCCCATCGCTCGCTGACTTCTCTGGCAAATGCTTCAGCCTGTGCAGCATATTGCGGGTCACTCGCAAGGTTGGTTTTTTCCAGCGGATCTGTTGCCAGGTCATATAGCTGCGGTGGGTCAAAATCACAGTGTATGTATTTAAGACTGCCGCGGCGAATCATATAAACCGGGTAGGGTGTCATTTCGGCGCAGTATTCGCCTATGGCTTCATCAACCGGGTCTTGCTTGCCCTGTGCCGCTGGTAACAGGCTGCGACCGTCGATGGGTTCGCCAAGCAGGCTTTTGTTACCACCTGCAATTTCTAAAAAGGTGGGCAGGATATCGATCAGTGAGCAGGCATTGCTAACTGCTCCGGTACTAATACCCGGGCCCGCCATCACCAGTGGTATGCGTGCTGAATGTTCAAAGAAGTTCATTTTGTACCACAGGCCGCGTTCACCCAGCATGTCGCCGTGATCTGCAGTGACAATAACGATGGTGTTTTCAAGCTCACCGGTTTCTTCCAGTGTTTGCACAAGCAAGCCGATCTTGCTATCGAAGTAACTGACATTGGCAAAGTAGGCACGCCTTGCGCGTATCACTTCTTCATCTGTTAGTGCCACAGTGCTTGCTTCAATGCCATCCATCACCCGTTTTGAAAACGGATCTTGTTGCTCCGCTGTTAACGGATACTCCGGGTAGTCAATTTGATCATCCGAATACAGATTCCACCATTCCGGCCTGGCAACGTAGGGATCATGTGGATGTATAAAACTCGCGACCATCGCGAATGGCGCATGATTGTTTGTGTCTTTGTTACGAGCATAGTCAAACAACCATCGGCGAGCGGCAAAGCCAACTTCATCGTCGTAGTCGATCTGAAAAGTTGCCTGCGCTACACCGCTTTCCTTTACGGTTTGCATGTTGTGATACCACTTGTCTATGCGTTCATCGTGCGCCTCCCAGTCTGGTGTCCAGGCAAAGTCAGAAGGGTAGATGTCTGTGGTAATGCGGTCTTCAAAGCCGTGCTTTTGATCAGGCCCGACGAAGTGCATTTTTCCAGACAAACAAGTGCGGTAGCCCAGGGCTTTTAGGTAATGGGCGAACGTTGGCACTGTAGCGCAGAACTCAGACGCATTATCGTAAGCGGCAATACGGCTTATAAGCTGGCCAGACATAAAAGCAAATCGCGAAGGAGCACACAGTGGAGAATTGCAATACGCTGCATCAAACCGCATACCGCGCTGTGCAAGCGCATCCAGGTGTGGCGTTTTAACGACCTTGTGTCCATAGGCACCGGTAAAATGAGGCGCCAGTTGGTCTGCCATCACCACAAGGATATTTGGTTGTTTTGTTTTCATAGTGCGCAAGTTAAGCGTAGTGTGAAACTGGATACTGAATTTCCGGCGATTAAAGCGCTGTTTTGCAACCGGCACTCAGATGCGGGAAGTAAGGCATGATGTCGCTCATTAGAGATTGGGTTCTGGTTTCTATTGTGAAAATTGTGAATCGTTCAGAAGCGACGCGCTGATATATGAGGTAATTCAACAAATTTATCTGCAGTGTATGGCACCCTTCGCGGCTTGATCAGCCGTGCGTTTCGAGATGGTCGTTGTTGGTCATCTTTAACAAAGAGCGGGAATCAGTTTGTTTGAAATTGGCCATAAGTACCGTTCTTTTCGTGCTCACCACAGATATAGCTATCCTGTGTTGTTTACCCTGTTGGGGTGTGGCAAGACCTTAGTCCAGTTTGCCTGTGTTTTTGCCATTGCCTGGTATGGACTACCAATGATGCTTGGGCAGCAAAATAAACAATCCTCTGTTGCAACTGTTGAAAATAATGCAGTTATAGAAAGTGCAGTCGCAGGTGATTCGAATGATTCTGGTGCCGCTGTTGGGTTGTTGGGATCTGTCACTCTTGACCAAATCGAAATTCCCGCAGTTGCAGTGGTTGAGACCGTTACCGAACGATCTCAACCGCGAAGAGAGACGGCTAAACCCGGTGTGTACAATGCAGACTGGTTGCTCAGTCAACAGTCAGGCTCTTTTGTAGTGCAGTTGGCTTCTTCGACAGACAAGTCTGCGATGTACCAAAGAGCTTTTGATTACACCGAATCACATCCATCGGTGGTATTTCCTTTCAGGAAAGCTCGAGGTAACCGTATGATGTACGGGTTTGCAATGGGTATATTTTCAACTGAAGAAGACGCGAGGGATATGGTTGAAACACTTGATGCCACTGCAGTACGTGAAGGTGTATGGATTCGCCAGATGGGTGAAGTTCAGCGAAAGATAGGTGGTCTGAAATAGCCCCATTGGAAATAGCCCCATTGGAAATAGCCATGGGAAATAGCCATCGGAATTAGCCGCTGGTTTGTCAGGCATCCTGCAACAGACTGCAATATAAACAGGCACATGTAACCTCAGCGAAACTGGCATTCGGTTAAGCTAAACGCGGCTCTGCGCTGAGGTTCCTGTGAATTACTGTCATTCCGGTAGAGCCAGCAAGTCGTTCCCGACCATCAAAGTGCCAATGTTGATTGGCATAACGTGGCGCTTACCCTATGTCTGGACCAGGTGACTTATGGCCGAATTCAAATTTACCTATTTTGATATCGATGGCGGGCGTGGTGAGGTAACCCGCATTGCGCTTCACGCTGCCGGTGCTGAGTTTCAGGATAACCGTCTTTCGTTCGCAGAATTTAGTGAGCAGCGCGGTGCCCTGCGCTTTAACGCCGTGCCAACCTTCGAGATTGACGGCGAACAATTTTCTCAGTCGGACGCGATAAGTCGCTACGTCGGTCGGTTGGCCAACTTATACCCGGCGGACCGATTGCAGGCCTTGTACTGTGATGAGGTGTTAGGTGCCTATGAAGATCTGACGCATTTTGTTGTCAGAACTTTCGGTCTCGAGGGAGATAGGTTGAAAGAAGCCCGGCAGCAGCTGCTGGACGGCAAGATGACTGTGTATCTTACGGCTTTGGAAAAGCTGCTGGCGCGAGGTGGTGGCGAATATTTTGCCGATCAGCAATTGACCATCGCTGACCTCAGGAGCTTCGTTCAAGTCCGCTCGTTGCTTGCCGGTGTGCTCGATCATATTCCCGCAGATTTCGTCAGATCAGTAGCGCCGGAGCTGGCTGATCATCATGATCGTATTGCTCAAGCTGCATGCGTGGTTGCCTACTATCGCAGTCGCCAGCCAGGCAGTCCCTGATGCGGCACCACATGCAGCCATGCTTGTAGCCTAATGGCTGTGCATCAGCTGAAGCCTGCCTGGTGTAATTTCTCAAGACGAGCCATTAGTTCTGTTGTAGAATAGCGGCGCGTTGGGCCTGTAGCTCAGTTGGTTAGAGCAGTGGACTCATCAAATGGTGCGTCACTATTGTAAGATAGTGAATGAACGGGATGAATTCAGGGAAACCTTAGCGCCCGGGTAATCCGGGGCCGCAGGCAATCCTGAGCCAAGCCAAAGGTACACCTTTGGAAGGTGCAGAGACTACCTGAGAACTACAGTGTTCTTAATAACAGGCTAGAGCGTCCCGCACCCCACCAGCCGCAAAGCCAATACTTCAGGCTGAGGGTGATGAGATAGTCCGCTCCGACAGAAATGTTCGGACACAAGTGAATCCATTGGTCGTAGGTTCAAATCCTACCGGGCCCACCAATCTCAAAGCTCCACCAATTCAAAGCTATAGTGCTGGCAACATGCTGCGGCGGCGATCAATTCTTCCTTTCCCGGCATCCTGGTTGATAACCGGCTTTTGTATTTACTTCGCTTTTTAATATCCTCTGCGTCCAATCGATCACTGATGCACAGCGGTAGCCATTTCAGCTCTGCTGATGCTTTGCTTCTGCATTAGCTGCTACGTTTAATTCGTCCCAGCAATCAAAAGTGCGGCTTGCAACAGTGGACTCGCGATTCTGTTTGCGAACTGGATGTTGGGCATTGCGATAGGCGGCGCGTCTGTAGCCGATGACTCGGGGTTTTCTAAAGATGCCACGATGGGTGGCTCGAATAGTTCTACTCATTTTTATTCTCCTTTTATTTCCAACCAGTGTTTGTCAGGGGCGTGCTCCTTTGTGACCGCAAAAACGCGTAGCGGAGGTCTGCCGCTGTGTTTCTTAAGGCTGGTTTAATGCTAAGACACACGGAACAGGCGATTGTTCGCGGTCTGAGTGTTCCGAAGATCGGTCTTAAAGCATCTGTGTGATGGCGGCTTTATCGCAGAGCAAAAAAAACGCGGCTACATGAGCCGCGTTTTTTTACTACTTGATGCTGGATGCTTTCTCAGGTATCGCTATCGAGGAAGCTTCGCAGTTGCTCTGAGCGAGTAGGGTGGCGCAGCTTGCGCAGTGCCTTGGCTTCTATCTGACGTATACGCTCGCGGGTAACGTCGAACTGTTTACCGACTTCTTCAAGCGTGTGATCAGTATTCATGTCTATACCAAAACGCATCCGCAGTACTTTAGCTTCACGAGGTGTCAGGCTTGCCAGTACTTCGTGGGTGGTCTCACCCAGGCCACCCGAGGTGGCGGAGTCGACTGGTGAAAGAATATTTTGATCTTCGATGAAGTCACCCAGGTGCGAGTCTTCATCGTCGCCAATCGGGGTTTCCATTGAGATCGGTTCTTTGGCAATCTTCAGAACCTTGCGGATCTTATCTTCCGGCATCTCCATTTTTTCAGCAAGCTCTTCAGGCGTTGCTTCGCGCCCCATTTGTTGCAGCATCTGCCTTGAGATGCGGTTGAGCTTGTTGATTGTTTCGATCATGTGTACCGGAATACGAATGGTACGCGCCTGATCAGCGATTGATCGGGTGATCGCCTGCCTGATCCACCAGGTTGCATAGGTTGAAAATTTGTAGCCGCGACGGTATTCGAACTTGTCTACCGCTTTCATTAGGCCGATGTTGCCTTCCTGAATGAGATCAAGAAACTGCAGTCCACGGTTGGTATATTTTTTCGCGATTGAAATAACCAGTCGCAGGTTGGCTTCAACCATCTCTTTTTTGGCGCGTCTGGCTTTGGCTTCACCAATAGAGATGCGACGGCTGATCTCTTTTATCTGGTTAACAGTCAGCTTGGTTTCTTCTTCAATGCTCTGTAGCCGGCGCTGGTAGCGCTCGAATTCTTCACGCTGCTCAGCGAGTTTGGCACCGTATGCTTCACCGCTGGCGATTCTTTGATCAAGCCATGCCGGATCGGTTTCATTGGTCGGGAAACTTGAGATAAATTCCTTGCGCGGCATGCCACATTGGCTGATGCAGATATCGCGAATAGCTTTTTCCTGCGTGCGGATGCGGTCAACTTTCTCGCGCAGTGCGCGAGTGAGCTGGTCAACAAAATTTGGCGAGAGTTTGATCTCTCTGATCATCTCGGTGGTTTTTGCTGTGGCTTTTTCAAGATCCGGGCTGCTGCCGTCTTTTATTTTGCCAATTGCTGTCATGGCTTTTCGGTGCGCCGCTTCAAGCGCTACCATGCGCTCGCGGACTTCTTCCGGATCAGGGCCGGTATCAACGACTTCGTCGTCGTCATCGCTGTCCTCAGCGTCGGCCTGTTGTTGTGCCGGTGTTGGAATTTCGTCAGGCGCGTTGGGGTCGATGAAGCCAACCAGCAGATCATTCATGCGGGCTTCTTCGGCGGCGACTTTAGTGTAGCGGTCGAGTATTGACTGCACTGTACCGGGGTAGGCGGAAAGCGCGGTCAGAACCTGACCCAGTCCCTCTTCGATGCGCTTGGCAATTTCAATCTCACCTTCCCGGGTGAGTAGCTCAACCGTGCCCATCTCGCGCATGTACATGCGCACCGGATCGGTGGTGCGACCGAACTCACCATCGACACTAGCAAGCGCCGCGGCGGCTTCGTCGGCGGCGTCTTCATCAGTGCTGACGTTGGTACTGCTATCAGACAGAATCAGCGTGTCAGCATCAGGTGCTGCCTCATGGACGGTAATGCCCATGTCATTGATTGTTGCGATGATCTCTTCGACCTGATCGGTGTCAACCATGCCATCTGGCAGGTGATCATTGACCTCGGCGTATGTCAGGTAGCCCTGCTCTTTGCCCTTGACGATGAGTTCGCGAATACGGGACTGTTGATTCTGGTCCATAGGGGTCTTTCGTACTGATCTGGCTGACACGAATACACCTTATTAAACGCAAACCACCAGTCTAGCGAAATGACGTGTTTTTGTCCAGCGCCAGAGTCTGATTTTGCAGGAAGAAGTCAAGCTATGGCTGGTGTGAAATTTTTCAAGAATTTCGCCATTATCCGGTTTGTTTTAACAAACTGAAAAACACGCTGACGGGCAACTGATCGAACTTCACAGTTTCCGGCAGTTGCTGCAAATGCTATATTTGCGGGCTTGCCAGCTTGTCTGGCCGTTCAATGTTGCAACCCGTGGCGCTTTGCGCCGGAATCGATCATGTTCAGCGCGGACAAATCAATACCAAACCTGCACCGGTGGCTCTGTTTTTCCGGTTAATAATCTACCTCGGGATTCGAGAATCTAGTTCATGACTGACCACCGAACACTGGCTAATGCCATTCGTGCATTGAGTATGGATGCTGTGCAGCAGGCCAATTCCGGCCACCCGGGTGCGCCGATGGGTATGGCAGACATTGCAGAAACTCTCTGGAATGGCTTTTTAAAGCACAATCCGGCCAATCCGGACTGGATTGATCGTGACCGTTTTGTGCTGTCCAACGGGCACGGATCAATGCTGCTGTATTCCCTACTGCACTTGTCTGGATATGACCTTGAACTGAAAGAGCTGAAAAACTTTCGACAGCTGCATTCAAAAACTCCGGGTCACCCCGAATATGGCTATGCGCCAGGGGTTGAAACCACCACTGGCCCGCTGGGTCAGGGGCTGGGTAATGCTGTGGGTATGGCAATAGCCGAGCGCACACTCGCAGCACAGTACAACAAGCTGGAACATTCAATAATCGACCATTACACCTACACCTTCCTGGGCGACGGCTGCTTGATGGAAGGCATCTCACACGAGGTATGCTCGCTGGCTGGTACGCTGAAGCTTGGCAAACTCATCGCCTTCTATGATGACAACGGCATTTCGATTGATGGTGAAGTCGAGGGCTGGTTCAGTGACGACACACCAAAAAGATTCGAAAGTTACGGCTGGCATGTGATTGCCAATGTTGACGGTCATGATCGTGCGGCAATAGAGGCGGCAATCAAGGAAGCACAATTGCAGCACTGCAAACCCACCTTGATCTGCTGCCAGACAAAAATCGGCTTCGGGTCTCCTAATAAGGAAGGCAAGGAATCCAGTCACGGTGCACCGCTGGGTGCAGAGGAGATCGCACTGACGCGTGAAAAACTCGGCTGGACTCACGCACCGTTTGAAATCCCTGCTGACGTTTATGCTGCCTGGAATGCCACAGAGAAAGGCAGTGCCGCTGAATCTGAATGGCAAATAAAACTGGACCATTACCGTACGCAGTATCCGGATGAATGCGCTGAACTCGAACGCCGGATGGCGGGCGAAATGCCATCTGACTGGAATGAAAAAGCACAGTCGATCATCTCAGGAGTCGATCAGGCCGCTGAGAAAATTGCATCGCGCAAAGCATCGCAGAATGCTTTGAACGATTTCGGCCCCATGCTGCCAGAGTTAATCGGTGGCTCTGCCGATCTAGCCGGGTCCAATCTGACTATCTGGTCTGGCAGTCGGGGCATTGAGGAACAGGCAGGCGGAAACTATATCTACTTTGGTGTCCGTGAGTTTGGTATGGCGGCCATCATGAATGGCATAGTCCTGCATGGTGGCTTTAAAGTATACGGTGCGACTTTCCTGATGTTTTCAGAATACGCGCGCAACGCTTTGCGTATGGCGGCGTTAATGAAAATTCCATCAGTGTTTGTTTTCACTCATGACTCGATTGGTCTGGGTGAAGATGGACCCACTCACCAGCCGGTGGAGCAGGCAGCAACACTTCGCTTAATGCCGAATATGGATGTCTGGCGTGCCTGTGATGCGGTTGAATCATCAGTCAGCTGGAAAGCAGCACTTGAAAGAACAGACGGACCAAGCAGCTTGCTGTTTAGCCGTCAGGCGCTGGCTCCGCAAACACGTACAAAAGAACAACTGGCAAACATCCAGAAAGGCGGCTACGTGCTGGTTGACTGCGCAGAGCCTCAGGCAATTATCATTGCAACCGGCTCTGAAGTGGCGTTGGCGGTTGATGCTCAGGCTGAGCTTGCAACACAGGGTATCAACTGCCGGGTAGTATCCATGCCGTCAACCAATGTGTTTGATCGGCAGAGTGACGCTTATAAAATGTCTGTTTTGCCGGAATCGGTAACCGCCAGGGTAGTCATTGAAGCAGGGGTGTCCGGTGGCTGGTACAAATACGCCGGAACCCGCTGTGCGATGATTTGTCTTGATCAGTTTGGTGAATCTGGTCCTGCTGATCAGGTTTTTGAATATTTCGGTTTTAACGTTGCCAATGTGGTTGGCAACGTCAAGGCACTTCTTTAGTTTAACTTGGAGCATATAATTTAATGGCGATCAAAATTGCTATAAACGGTTACGGGCGTATCGGGCGTAATATCCTGAGAGCACTTTTTGAATCTGGCCGTAACAAAGAATTTGACGTAGTTGCCATCAACGATCTCGGTAACACTGAGACCAATGCGCACCTCACCAAGTACGATACTGCACATGGTCGTTTCCCTGGTGAGGTAGTGGTTGATGGTGATGACATGATCGTCAATGGAGATCGCATCAAGGTTTTTGCCGAGCGTGATCCGTCCAAACTGCCCTGGGGTGATCACGATGTAGATGTTGTACTTGAATGTACCGGTTTCTTTGCCTCTAAAGAAAAAGCCAGTGCGCACATTGCCGGTGGTGCCAAGAAAGTAATCATTTCAGCACCTGGCGGTGCAGACGTTGATGCCACTGTGGTCTATGGCGTAAACGAAGATACATTGAAGGCATCAGATACTGTTATATCCAATGCCAGTTGTACCACTAACTGCCTGGCACCAATGGCCAAGGTGTTACATGAAAAAATTGGTCTGGTTAATGGATTGATGACAACCATCCACGCCTACACCAATGATCAGGTTCTAACTGACGTGTATCACTCTGACCTGCGTCGTGCGCGTTCTGCGACGATGTCAATGATTCCAACCAGTACCGGTGCGGCAAAAGCGGTGGGCCTGGTATTGCCTGAACTGAATGGCAAGCTCGATGGTTTCTCTGTGCGCGTACCAACCATTAACGTTTCACTTGTCGATTTGTCTTTTGTGGCGGCTCGCGAAACTTCTGTTGAAGAAGTCAATCAGGTAATGAAAGACGCTGCAGACAATAAAGTATTGTCTTACACAGAAGAGCCACTGGTATCTACAGATTTTAATCACACGAGTACAACCTCTAACTTTGATGCAGGCATGACTCGCGTCAACGGCAATCTGGTCAAGTGTTGCTCCTGGTACGACAACGAGTGGGGATTCTCCAATCGTATGCTCGATACCACTGTGGCACTAATGAACGCTAAGTAAAGTTGATTAGTAGCTATCAGGCCGGTCAGTAAGATCGGCCTTTTTGTATAAAAGCCTGTAATTAGTGGACCACTTGAAAAATAAGGTAAAAGTTTTCTTCGCCACAGACGCCATCGATGCGTTGCCATCATTGATAAAATATGGACTAGACGGAGGGCCTGCTATGCCTGCGTTTTTCCGCCTTATTTTGGCGCCTGTGGCTGTGAAAACTTTGTCACCCTGTTTCTCAAGTGGCCCACTAGATAACTGGCTGGCAACAGCGAATTAATTCCGGACCAATGAAAACTCTTAATACCATTGATGTGGCCGCTAAGCGTGTACTGATTCGTGCAGACTTGAATGTGCCGGTTAAAGACGGGGTTGTAACGTCTGACTTAAGAATCGTTGCATCAATTCCAACGATTAAACTGGCACTTGAAAAAGGTGCCTCTGTGATGGTGATGTCACACCTTGGCCGACCAACTGAAGGCCAGCCGGAATCACAGTATTCTTTGCAGCCGGTGGCTGATCACATGAGCAAGTTACTCGGACAGCCAGTGAATCTGATAAGTGACTATCTTGATAAGCTGCCTGAAGTGGCTGCAGGCACAGTCGCACTGCTTGAAAATGTACGCTTTAACACAGGTGAAAAGTCCGATGACCCGGCGCTTGCCAAAAGCTACGCCGCTTTGTGTGATGTATTTGTTATGGACGCCTTTGGTACAGCGCATCGTGCACAGGCATCAACACACGGTGTGGCACAGTATGCAACTGTTGCCTGCGCCGGTCCGTTGCTCGAAGGTGAATTAAACGCGCTGGGCAAGGCGCTTGATAATCCAAAACGGCCAATGGTCGCTGTGGTTGGCGGATCAAAAGTATCCACCAAACTAACTGTGCTCGAATCTCTATCAGGCATCGTTGACCAACTGATCGTCGGTGGTGGTATTGCCAATACTTTTATCGCCGCCAGCGGACACCAGGTTGGAAAGTCGTTATATGAAGAAGATCTGGTCGATGAAGCCAATAGGCTGATGGCCGCTGCCAAAGAAAAAGGCAGTATTATCCCGGTACCGGTTGATGTCGTTTGCGGTGCTGAATTTTCAGAAAACACGCCTGCTACCACTTGCACGGTAGACGCAGTCACTGAAGAGGCGATGATCTTCGACGTAGGTCCCGAGACCGCAGCACAGTACGCTGAGATATTAAAGAACGCCGGTACGATCGTCTGGAACGGACCGGTTGGTGTATTCGAGTTCGCAAGTTTTGCCGAAGGCACCAAAGTGGTGGGCCAGGCTATAGCAGATTCCAATGCGTTCTCTATTGCAGGTGGTGGTGATACGTTGGCCGCGGTCGATCAGTTTGGTCTTACTGAAAATATTAGCTATATCTCCACGGGCGGCGGTGCTTTCCTTGAATTTCTTGAGGGTAAAGTACTACCGGCTGTGGCTATGCTGGAAAAACGAAGTGCAGGGTAAATTAACCTTAACTCCTTCAAGGAAAATATGCGCAGAACCAAAATTGTAGCAACCCTTGGCCCCGCCACTGATGAAGATGATGCACTGCGGGAAGTTATCGCCGCCGGTGTCAATGTTGTGAGGGTTAACTTCTCTCACGGAACCGCCGATGATCATCGCAAACGAGTGGAGAAGGTTCGCAGAATCGCCAAAGAGGAAGGCTGTATTGTTGGCATACTCGGTGATCTGCAGGGTCCAAAGATTCGTTTGTCAGACTTTGTTGATGGATCAATAGAGCTTGCTAACGGCGATACATTCACGCTTGATGTGAATCACGATGATAAGGCCGGTAATCAACAGGTGGTGGGTTGTACCTATGAGAACCTGCCAAACGATATAAGTGCTGGTCGTGTGCTGGTGCTTGACGACGGCCGCATTGTACTCAAGGCCAAAGAAATAGATGGCAGCAAGATTCACACAGAAGTCATTGTTGGTGGCAAGCTGTCCAACCGCAAGGGCATTAATCTGCGTGGCGGTGGTTTGTCTGCACCGGCAATTACTGAAAAAGATATGGAAGACCTTAAGCTTGCTGCTGAACTTAAGATTGACTACCTCGGTGTTTCTTTTCCGCGTGATGCGGCAGATATCAACCATGCGCGCAAGCTACTCAATGAAGCAGGCAGTGATGCAGGTATTGTTGCCAAGATAGAGCGCGCCGAAGCAGTGGATGCTATTGATGAAATACTCGAAGCCACAGATGTAATTATGGTTGCCCGTGGTGATCTGGGTGTTGAAATCGGTGACCCCGAGCTGCCGGCGGTACAGAAAGATCTGATCAACAAAGCACGCACGGCCAACAAAGTGGTAATCACTGCAACGCAAATGATGGAGTCGATGGTCAGCAGCCCGATTCCCACCCGTGCTGAAGTGTTTGATGTGGCCAACGCTGTGCTTGATGGCACAGATGCGGTGATGTTGTCGGCCGAGAGTGCAGTTGGCAAATACCCATCTAATGCGGTGGCTTCAATGGGGCGCATTTGTGAACACGCAGAGAAGCAGCGTAAAGCGACTGAATCGCAGCATCGTCTGCATCTGAGGTTTGATCGAATAGACGAATCGATAGCAATGTCTGCCATGTACGCGGCAAATCATCTGGATGTAACTGCAATTGGTGCGCTGACTGAAACCGGTTCTACTGCACTGTGGATGTCGCGGATTAGTTCCAGTATCCCAATCTATGCGGTGACTTTAAACGAAGATACCTGTACCCGCGTGACGCTATATCGTGGCGTGTACCCAATCAGTATTGACCGGCAATTGACTTCATCATATGAAGCCAATCAACTTGTGGTGCGGAAACTGGTTGAAGCGGGGACAGCTGAAGAGGGCGACCACATTATCATTACCAAGGGCGATATGTTCGGCGTCGCCAGTGGTACCAACTCGATGAAAATCGTGCGGGTAGGAGACTGGTTGGGCGAAGACGGATCCGTTGAGTAGTAGTCTGGCAGATTCCCTCAATTCAGCTTGCCATTGTACCAGGCAATCGTATAGGGCAATCGTACAGGGCAATCGGGTCGGCAATTGGAGTGGTAATAGACTATAAGCAAGGTATACAGATTGCGTCAGGGAGCTTAAATCTGCGCTTATATGCATCTCACATGCGCAGTTATATTTTGAGGCGGCGTCTCGCTGGAAAAAATGCCGGCAATACCGGTTATCTGGAAAGTCAGCTTATCTATCTGGATTTGCTGGCAACGCTTAAATTAGTTAACAACAGACAAAAAATTACTGTGGCAGGAGAAAATCATGAGTAACTTCGATCAACAGCTTGAAAAGGTTCGTACTGAATCCGGCTTTATTGCAGCGCTGGATCAAAGCGGCGGCAGCACGCCAAAAGCACTGGGTCAATATGGCGTGACTGAAGACAAATGGAGCAACGATGACGAAATGTTCGATCTGGTTCATCAGATGCGAACTCGTATTGTTACTGCTGATGCCTTTAATGGTCAGCGAATAATCGGTGCCATTTTGTTTGAAGGCACAATGGACAAAGAAATAGGTGGCGTTGGCTCGGCAGAATTTCTTTGGTCACAAAAAAATGTTGTGCCTTTTCTGAAAGTCGATAAAGGGCTTGAAGATGAAGCCAATGGTGTTCAGCTGATGAAGCCAATGCCCGACCTTGACGCGTTGCTTGATCGTGCAAAAAGCAAAGGTGTTTTTGGTACCAAGATGCGCTCTGTTATCAAACAGGCCAATGAAGAGGGCATCAAGCAGATTGTTGATCAGCAGTTTGCGGTGGGTATGCAGATTGTTGCCAAAGGTCTGGTGCCGATTCTTGAGCCGGAAGTTGACATTAACTGCCCGGATAAACAGGCAGCTGAAGATATCTTGAAAAAACATTTGATGGCAGGCCTTGAAGCGCTTAATGATGAACTGGTGATGTTCAAGCTGACATTACCGGAAACAGCCCGGCACTACAGGGAGTGTATTGATCACAAAAATATGGTGAAAGTAGTAGCGCTGTCCGGCGGTTATTCTCGTCAGGAAGCCAATCGCCGTTTGGCTGAAAACCCTAAGATGGTTGCCAGCTTTTCGCGTGCACTGGTAGAGGGATTAACCGATCAGATGACTGATGAAGAATTCAATGCCCACCTCGATGAAGGCATTGATTCTATTTACCAGGCATCTGCTGCATAGCAGTTTTTAATGTTTGCTCAAAAAAAGGTGGCCGAATTATCGGCCACCTTTTTTTTGCCTTGCATTAATTCGTTAGGGATTTGTCACTGGCGGCGGCTTCGAAAATATAAAAACACCTTGTACGCTGCCTCTGCGATAGATCGTACGACGGGTAACTTAGTCACAAAGCCGATTACTTTCAGCGCCGGGATACTGGACCAGAGTTCTGAAAACGCCGCGGCACCGCTGACCAGCGTGCCATCGCTGCGGCGAACATGAAATCTTTCCATTGCCTGATTTGTTTGAAGATCACAGGCCACATGTGAGTCATTTTCTTTACTGACGTCCTGCCAGGTGATCGTCTCAGTGGCGCGTCGATTTTTGTACCAGTTAATTTCACGGCTGCAGACAGGGCAACTTCCGTCATAGTAAACGGTCAAGGTTTGGTCTTTTGTGTCGCTAATGTCGTTCGCACTCATTATTTAGCAGCGCCTTGGGGATGAATTTATCTGATTGTGAGATTTTGTGGCCATACAGCTTGCGTTTATATTGTCATGACATAATAAGCCTGTATTTATTTGACATCTCAATTTCAGGTATGCAATTTGCAGCCCTCGCGCTCGCACAGAGTAATCGAACAACACACCTTAATCAGGAGAAATATCAATGGTATTCGGCTTAGTAAAGTTCGCTTTTTACCTGACTATTCGATGGAATCGCGTTGAATGGTGGTAAGCAAGTTTTAAACACGTATACAGCGTAAGTTATCGCGTGTGGACAGTAAGTGAGTGTCTGGTATTAGTTCGTGGGTCACTTGAAAATTAAAGTAACAGTTTTCTTCGATACAGACGACACAGCCGCGTTGCCATCATTGATAAAGTATGGACTCGACGTAGGGCCTGCTGTGCCTGAGTTTTTCCGCCTTGCTCTGACGCCTGTAGCTGTGAAAACTTTGTTACCCTATTTCTCAAGTGGCCCGGGCTAGCTGGTTAGTGCTTGTAGCGCCTCTTCGTAGCGTGCCATCGTACGACGTTTAATATCGTCTGGTAGCGTTGGGCCAGGCGGGGTTTTATCCCAGCTCAGCGTTTCCAGATAATCCCGGACAAACTGCTTATCGTAGCTTTCCGGGTTAACCCCCGGTTTGTAGGTGGATGCATTCCAGAAGCGGGAGCTGTCAGGGGTAAGAATTTCGTCCATCAGTGTCAATGTGCCATTGTCATCAAGACCGAATTCAAACTTGGTATCTGCCAGTATGATTCCGCGCTGACTGCAGTGGGTAGCCGCCCGATGATAAATAGTTTCGCTTATTGATTTAACTTGTTCGGCAAGTTCTGCCCCGATGATTTCTGTCATTTTTGCATAGCTGATATTGATATCATGATCACCAACATCCGCTTTGGTAGCAGGTGTAAAAATGGCAGGTGTTATCTGCTGCGCCAGTGCCATGTTATCCGGCAGTTCGACGCCACAGACCTGACCTGTGGACTGATAGTCTTTCCATCCTGAACCGATTAAATAACCTCTAACTACAGATTCTATTGGTAGAGGCTTAAGTCTTTTTACCACCATGCTACGGTCTTTTGCCTGCAGATATTCCTTTTCAGCGGGCAATATCGATTCGAGTGACAGATCACTCAAATGGTTCGGTACAACATCGTGCATCTGTTGAAACCAGAAAAGCGCCACCTGCGTGAGTATTTTGCCTTTGCCAGGCAGTGGTTCAGGTAACACCACGTCAAATGCAGACAATCGATCTGTTGCGATCATCAACAAGTGATCATCGCCGACTGCGTAAACATCCCTCACTTTGCCGCGTTGCAGCAGGGGCAGTGATTCAATAGAGGTTTCTGTAATCGCGTTGTTCAATTCTGAAGGCCCGGGATGTTGGCAAAAAATTTTTACGTATCAGTGGCATAAAAGCGAAAATTTCGTCACCATTGTATTTTACTCAATCATGCAACCCAGATGCAGAATCCTTTAGTAGGCGTAGTGATGGGCAGCCAGAGCGACTGGCCGGTGATGCAGCACAGTCACGACATTCTTACCCGGTTCAATGTGCCTCACGAGTGCAAGGTGGTATCTGCGCATCGTACCCCGGATCTGTTATTTGAGTATGCGGCAGCAGCCGAGGAACGCGGCCTGCAGGCGATCATTGCCGGTGCAGGGGGAGCAGCGCATCTGCCCGGTATGCTGGCTGCCAAAACTACTGTTCCGGTGCTGGGGGTGCCGGTACCGTCGCGGCATTTGCAGGGGCAGGATTCATTGCTGTCGATCGTACAGATGCCAAAAGGCGTCCCGGTGGCGACGTTTGCAATTGGCGATGCGGGGGCTGCGAATGCGGCGCTTTTTGCAGTCGCGATGCTCTCAACACAAGACGCCGCCCTGGCTGCTCTGCTTGCAGAGTTCAGACAGCAGCAGCGTGATACCGCCCTCTCTGCAGAACTCCCCGCAAAAAACCAGAACGGTAACTGATTTTGATGGTAGCAAAAAAATTGAATCAACCGCTTGAGCCGGGCGCCACGCTCGGCGTGCTTGGTGGCGGTCAGCTTGGGCGCATGTTCTCCCAGGCAGCCAGCAAGATGGGCTATAAGGTCTGTGTGTTGGATCCGTCAGCAGATTCTCCGGCGGCAGAAGTATCTGCTCTCCACGTTAGAGCAGAGTTTGATGATCAAGCCGGGCTTGCCAGACTCGCAGAACAATGCGATGCGATAACCACTGAGTTTGAAAATGTTCCTGCAGATAGTCTTCGGTTTTTGCAGACGTCAGTGCCGGTATGTCCGCCACCTGAAGCTGTTGAGATCGCACAGAACCGCAACCTCGAAAAGTCATTCTTTAAAGATCATCGGCTGCCGGTAAATACCTGTGCTCAAATAACTGAGGCTGCGCAGATAGACTCTGCATTTGCAAAGATGAGCGGCAAAGCTGTGTTAAAAACTGCACGTTTTGGCTATGACGGTAAAGGCCAGCAGGTTTGTTCAAGTGCCGCAGAAGCTGCCGCTGCTTTTGAATCGTTTGGTGTTCAGGAGTGTGTACTGGAAGATTTCGTACCATTTGATTGCGAAGTTTCTGTTGTGCTTGCCCGTGATGTTTACGGCAATATCGAAGCTTTTCCGCTGGTAGAGAATCAACACAAAAACGGCATACTCGATCTATGCATTGTACCGGCCCGGGTACCGCAAACTGTTCGTCAGCAGGCAGCAGACGTTGCAACCAAACTGGCAGAGTCAATGCAGTATGTTGGCGTACTGGCGGTAGAAATGTTCGTTTGTGACGGCGCACTATCAATCAATGAAATTGCCCCCAGACCACACAACAGTGGTCACTACACCATGGATGCCTGTAATTACTCGCAATTTGATCAACAGGTGCGAACTCTGGCTGGATTGCCGGTTGCGAAGGTGGTTCAGCATCAGCCTGCAGTCATGTACAACCTACTGGGTGATCAATTGCTTGAAGATAACTTTCAATGGCTAAAACTGCAAAGCATTGATAACGCACATGTGCATGTATACGGAAAAGCAGAAGCACGACTTGGTCGAAAGATGGGTCATGTCAATCTGCTGGGTGCAGAGACGAGTGATCTGCTTGATAAAATAGTTGGCCTGAAGAACTAGTGCTTTGGCATTATTTAATTTTCGGATAGACGGATTTCAGTTTTGATCGGGCATCGTCGATTTTCATATGCCAGTCCACTCCACGCTGTTTGTCATTGGTAGCACTCGACCATGCCCGTATTTCTGTCTTGAGTGT
>CALLLW010000052.1 GCA_938007995.1 uncultured Granulosicoccaceae bacterium
TTGGTTCAATTCAATATTGGCGGAGTGTCTATTCACCATCAGATGAAAATATCGCGTCACATCTCGCATGATCAAGCTCGGCACGTGGCGAGCCACGTTTCTCGCTCGATCAAGCGACCTGTTTAGCGATATTTCCACTGAGTGGCGAATCCTCATGAATAATGCAGGCTAGTGGCCCGCTAGCTGGCGGTTACCTGTAGTTTTAATATCGGGGCTGGCAAGCAATGATTGCCAGCCGCGAATACCTGCATGTGTCAGTTTACGGTATCAGTACAGAACTGATGCCATGAATAATGCCGTTACTTGACTGCATGTCAGGATCAATAATTATCGCCCCGCCGATGCTAAGCGTATCTCTGGTCAGTACAACGGGTTGTGAACCGGTGACCATTTCAAGCTCGGTGCCATCGAGTGCAATGACTTCTGCTGAAGTTAGCCGGGTGCCGGTTACATGGCCTAACAGCAAATTGCCCAGCGCTGCTGTGTCGTTGCTGAAACCTGTAGCAAGCTGTGTTTCTGCAGCGGCGATTGCATCGTTGTTTGGGGCAAACAGCGTAAAGCTTGCGGTGTTATCGTTCAGAATATCAGTCAGGCCCGCCTGGGTGATCAGCGAAACCAGTGTGCTGTAGTCAGGGTTCGCTGATAGTACACCCACAATCGAATCAGAATCAGGGCTCGTCAGTGGAGTCAGCACACTATCGATAACATGTACCACACCATTACTGGTAGTCAGATCAGCGCTGATAATGGTCGCGTTGTTAATGTTCAGTGAGTCATCGTCTACCGAAACTGCCAGAGGCTGACCAGCTGCTGAAGTCAGTGTCTTGCCGGCGTTAGACATTACAGCTATTGAATCCAGGGCGTTGCCTTCAATTACATGTAACAGCAGAATGTCGCGCAGTTGATCCGGGCTTGCCAGTAGCGCATTCAGCACTTCGTCGCCGAGTACGTCGAATGCATCGTTAGAGGGTGCGAAAACAGTGAAATTTCCTGTCTCTGCCAATGTTGCATCAAGGCCAGTCGCAGTCAGAGCACTGACAAGTGTGCTGAACTGTGGGTCATTGCTGAGTAGCTGGGCAATGGTGTCTGTTGGCGCTGCTGCTTCATCATTCGTGGCAGGTGGTATCAGTACTGTGTCGATGACATGAATGATTCCATTTGATGCGGCGATATCGGCGGCGGTGATGCTGGCTGTATTGATTCGCAATTGATCCGTGGTAAAAGTGATAGCAGCTTCGCTACCGTTGAGCATCGTTACTGTTGAGCCTGCCTGATCGGTCAGTGATGCGCCGTTGTTACTGCCGGCAAGCACATGGTAGAGCAACACGTTGCGTAAGCGATCCGAGTCGCCCAGCAACTCATTCAGTGTGTCTGTGCCGATTGCTTCAAACGCACTGTCCGTTGGGGCAAAGACTGTGTTGATGTTAGTTGCGTCCGCCAGAGTAGATCTAAGATCAGCGGCGTCTATTGCCGCAAGCAAAGTGGTGAAGTTGCCTGCTGCCTCAGCGGTTGCGATTAGATCGAGTACGGCATCAGGCGTTGTGTCCGGAATTTCTGAATCCGGATTATCGATGTCTGGAGTCGGTGTCTGGTTGGTTGCTGTTGAGCCCTCTCCAATCAGTACGGCGCTGTCACATGCGGCCAGTAGGAGAGCGACACCCGTTGCAATCGCGATGACGGTTGTTTTAATCATGTTATTTTGCCTGTTAGATTTTTCTGGTGCTTCTGTCGCCGCAGTTTACTTGTAAAGTGCCCGATGATGTGCGAACGGCTGAGCCTTTTTATTTTAGTAGACGGGTGCATCCCGAATGCCAGTAAGCTGGTCTTGCAGCCCTTTGTTGCTGTTTTGTGTTTTTTTGGCATATTCTGGCGTTAACATGATTGGTTTTACCGCCGTTTATGTACAGTTGCCGGTTCGAAAGCTATAGTGTTTTGCTCGCATTTGACGTGTTGCTCCGGGGAAACGTTAGCGTTTCTGGTGCTATAGATCATATCCTTTAGCATTATTGCTGTGAGGACACTTGGAAAACCCTTTGAACTCATTTTCTCTTGATGGCAAGGTGGCACTGGTCACCGGTGCAACTTCTGGTATTGGCCATCGGCAGTCAATAGCGTTGTCTGCAGCGGGTGCAAAAATCATCGCGGTAGGCCGCAATCAGCAGCGGCTGGATGCCTTAATGCAGGAATTGCCGGGTGAGAATTTCTCAGTCTGTTGTGATCTGGGCAGTGCAGATCTCGCCCGTGTTTTTAGTCAGGCAATAAGTGATTCAGGTGGAGTCGATATTCTTTGCAACACCGCCGGGGTGAATCTGCGTGAGCCAGCGGATCAGATCACTATGGACTCCTGGCAGCAAACGCTTTACCTCAATCTAACCGTGCCTTTTTTTCTTGCTCGCGAGCTGGTGCCGCAAATGTGTGAGCGCGGTGGTGGAAAAATTATCAACATTGCCTCGCTGCAGTCTGAGCGTGCTTTTCCGAATAGCGCTGCCTACGGTGCGAGTAAGGGCGGAGTGGCGCAACTTACTCGTGCCATGGCGCAAGCCTGGTCTGCCGATGGTATTTGCTGCAACGCCATTGGTCCCGGTTTTTTTCCGACAGCACTAACTGCCAGGGTTTTTGAAGATCCGGAAATCGCAGCAAAAAATGCGGCGCAAACAGCTATTGGTCGTAACGGTGAATTGCAGGATCTGGATGGTATTACCGTGTTCCTTGCCTCCGCAGCATCTGACTACATCACCGGCCAGATTATCTATGTTGATGGCGGCTTTACTGCCAAATAGCCTGCCGCTCAGTCAGGCGGGATTTGTAAAACTACTGCAGTGACTCGGCAATTCAGAGGCATGCTTTGCGCAATAGTCTGCCTTAAGCACTATTCCCGCAATCAATAAGGCTTTATCATCGGGACACTGTAGATTTTCGGAGATTATTGATATGCGCTGGCAACAAGGTAGACGCAGTCGCAATATAGAAGACCGCCGTGGTGGTGGTCGCGCGGCGCCGCGCCGCAAAGGTGGTTCCGGTATGGGTTTTATGATGACTGCAGCACTGGTTGTTGGTGGTCTGATCTTTGGCGTGAACCCGATGACACTGCTGAATTTGGCTGGTGGCGCCAGTGGCCTGACCGGCGGTGCGGGCAGTCTGACCGGTGGATCTGCCGGTGGTGTTCAGTACGATGCCAGTGCCAGCCAGGACGATCAGGCCGGGCAGTTCGTCTCTTCTATCCTCGGTTACACCGAAGACACTTGGACCAAAATATTCGCCAGTTACGGTGCGCAATACAAGGCTCCAAAGCTTGTTCTGTTCAGTAAAGCGGTGAGTTCAGGCTGCGGTACCCAGTCTTCAGCGGCTGGACCGTTTTACTGCCCGGGCGATAGTCAGATTTATATCGACACCGACTTTTTCAGAGAGCTGCAGAAAATGGGCGCCCCCGGTGATTTTGCCATGGCCTACGTGATCGGCCATGAAGTCGCACATCATATTCAAAATCTTGAAGGGATCTCGATGAAGGTGCAAAGCCTACAGAGAAGAGTGTCTAAAGTTGAGTCAAACCGATTGTCAGTACTGACTGAATTGCAGGCGGATTGTTATGCCGGAGTATGGGCACATCACACCCAAAAGCGTACTCAGTTTCTGGAAGAAGGAGACCTTGAAGAAGGGCTCAACGCCGCTGCACAAATCGGCGATGACACTTTATTGCGCAAGGCCGGGCGTACTCCCCATGAAAGCATGTACACACACGGATCTGCAGCGCAAAGACAGCAGTGGTTTACAGAAGGGCTGCGCAACGGTGATGTAGGCCGGTGCAATACTTTTCGTGACGCAGGGGTCAGTTTGTAGCAGCAGTTAGTTTGTTATGTTATGGCGCAAAAGCCCATGCAGTAACAGTATCGAGCAGGTAGGCACCTGCTCGATAAGCTAAATATGAATGCATATTAAAACGCCCAACGGTAGATAAGACTCACCAGAGCGTTTTTGCGGAAGTTGTGATCTGGAAAATCGTTAAGACCCCAGTTGTTATATTCCAGACTGATCGAGTTGGCATCGTATCTTGTGTAGCCAAAGCCATACGTCCAGTTCAAGCCGCTCTCACCGATGGGTTTGCTTAAAGTGGAACGCACAAACCAATGTGAATATGGATTCCACGACCAACCGAGATTAACGGCCGGGTTATCAGACAGGGGTTTTGTCAGTGACACGAAGCTGGATAGATTTTTCCTGTTCAGCCACTGCCTGTTGAATTTGTAGCTGATTTCAGCGACAGCATTTTTAATGTCGAGTCCGTCGCCGGGCTTTAATGGTCCCCAGTGATTTAGCTGTATCCCCCAAGTGCCGGGATGCCAATCGTCATAGCCTATCCCCCAGGTGTAACTCAACGGATTGTTCTGCTGCGATATGTCCAGACTGGACCGGATAAACCAGTAGCTATTCCGCAGTGGCTTATAAGCAACTGAAAAATTCAAGCTGGTTTTGGCTGACAGGAACTGACTGTTATTCAGTGAAATTGCACCACTGAATCCTTTGTCTGGTTTGTTCGCAGAAGCTGTGACCACGTCTCCCAGCCAGGGGTTGGTAGCGATTCTCGGGGTTGATTCGAATGCAGGTGACGCACTTTCCTGTGGAATTGGTACCGCCACGGAATCCGGTACCCGGGTTACCGGCTTATTTGCAGGCCTGCCTGTTATTGCTGCAGATCTTTCCGGTTGTTTTATCACGACACCATCAAAGGCAAGCTGTTCTGGCGTGGCTGTAGTTATGGTTTCAATATCCGCTGTGGCGGCTGCGATATCTGGTTCCACAGCGCTCGGGTTTTGATCAAGCATAGATGCATTAGTTGCTACTGGCCCTGTCGCTTGCTCAAGGTGGGTAATAACAGGCTGCGGTACACGGCACTCAATATTCCATTCAGTTGCTGGTATTGGAGAATGAGTGTTCAATCGTGGGGTTACACGGGAAATAAAGTTTCTGCCAAAGTCACGGTAAAGGCGCTCATCATCGGGATGAGGCAGGCAGTGTTTTATATAACGTTGCTGAAGTTTTAGATCTGCCAGTGAACGAATTCTGGTTGTGGTGTACGGTGTTGTAAAATTGAACGTTTGACTGTGCGTATTTACGTGGCTGGATTTTGGTAGTAGCCCGAAGGTATTAAAGCCGTGCCAGGGCTTGGTGCTTGCAGCAGGTGAAACATATCGGCGGGTTTTACCATTGATGTTTTCATGATCATAGATAGTGCCGTTGTCGATCACAGAACAAAAATTCCATTGGATCACTGTTTGTTCAATCAGGAATTTGTTTGCAGGATATTTTTCAGCACTAGCTCCAAGCACTTGCAGGGTTCGATCGAGCACAGACGCGCTTAGTGTTCTTTTTGTTCCGGTGCTCTCCTCGCCTGGAATGCCCGGTGAAAACAGTTGATGCTGCTGTAAACGGCCAAGATGCTCAGCAGCCTCACGCTTATTGGTGGCGCAGTGAATGTTTTCTACTATTAATTTGAGATTCGAGGTTTCGAGATTCGGTTTTTTTACCTCTGCCAATTCACTGTTAGGTGCCGGTGTAAGCAGCGCAGGGTAAGATGCCCCATACAGCAGGCAAAGTGTTATCAGTGTTCGCTGACAACTATTCATCATGACTGCACAAACTTAAATGATCAGGCTTGAGGTTCTGTTTAGTATTGCTGTGCCACTGAACAGATCTCACACTTCTGCTGGCTGTGCTCGGTTAATACCGGGCTTTCTATTTTGATGGATCTGCTACAGTGATTGCAGTGGGGGAGCAGGGAGCCGTACTTTTTATAGAGAAAGTTCGACATAATAACTCCATTGGTATTTGCCGTAATCGCTTTGTTGTAGCCTGCGCCACTCTCGTAAATACCAGAGTACCAGCCTCGGTCCGGATCATAAGCATGTTGCACGGCGTTGGTTAACACCTGGCTGTATTCTTCCTCTGGAAATAACATGGCCATAGAAAGTGCAGCTTTGACTGAAGTTGTTTTCAGATGATCGTATCGGGTATTGCTGCTGTTGGTTGTCTGCCAGGCCAGACCAGCATTGAAGATGGAGTTGTATAGAAACCATGGCTCCTGATCGATATTATCCTCCGAAATTGCAGTGACGATGCCGGTTTCCTGCCAGCGTTTCTTTTGTACCTCAAAAATGTTGCGCAGCAACGGATGGTTTTGCTCGTCAAGGCCGATTTCCATCGCATCCATTGCATATGATTCGGTCACTACGTAATTGTTAGCGCCAAGTTCACGCGGGTCGCGTGTGTCGTGAGCTATTGATACACCGAGAATATCTGTATTGGTTCTATATTTGTTCTCGTAGCTTGATGCAACTGGTAGATCAAAGCCAACATGCTCAAATATTTTCGCCGCATATTGTTCATAGCCAAGACGTCCTTCCTGGAGTACCTGAATCTGATCACCTTCGCGCGCCATGCCGTACATGCTGCCGTCTTTAAACAAACGGCTGTAGTCCCATCGGGACAAAGTCGCATTGACCATGCTGTGGTACTGCGGATGCATGCAATTCAGCGTATTAAGCCATGACACCAGTCTTGCAAGGTCGAGTATGGAAACCCCGATACCAGTCTCTGTTGGCTGGTTTCCATAGTCAGTCATCTGTACAGTCTGAGTGTTGTATACCTTGTTTGGGGCTTCATCGTTAAACAGAGGTATTGATGACAGTGTTTTGAACATCGCCATGATACGCTGATCGAACTCGCGATTATCAATCAGACCCAGATCATTAGCAGTGATTGTTGCGGCCAGTGCGGAACCTGTGTCCCACATGGTTGTTGAAGGGTATTTGTCTACTGCATTAACCAGCCCGGTTTCGGGGTTGTAGTTATTTTCAAAGTATTTCCAGGCGGTTTTTGCAACTTCAATATCACCGTGACACAAATCTGCAATCGCTATTTTACAGCTGTTTTCTATTGGTTGGATCAAACACGATTTGCCATTGGTGTAAGCAGAGTCAGTCAACTGCGATAGCGTGTCTGGCGTGCAGTCGCTGGAACCGGCCAAGGAATGTGAGTATCCGTTAACGGCGGCAATCATTGTCTGATCCGTGCTCTGCAGTGCGATCCCATCTGTGGCGCTTGTGTGGTTTTCCGCTGCTATAGCTGCTGCTACTGATGGTGTTAGATCTGCCGTGTTAGTACGGTGGTCTGAAATAAGATGCCGCATCGAAAAGCCGCCAGTGAAAACCAGTGCAAATAAGGCTGCCCCGGCAACAATAAGTGACCATGGGGCTTTTTCTTGTTGCAGGTTTTTGTGTGACGATTGATCCGCGGTGGGTTTTCCCTTAAACAATTCTGGCATTGATGGCAGCTTCATCAGTATCAATCGTCCTCTGGCAAGCATAAAAATAAAGGCGGTACCGGCACGGATCATTTACGTGTTCGACGGCACTGGACTTGATCTTTGACTCAAAAGCGAAATTCTCAGGTTTTGAATTTTGGCTGAGTAGCCGAAGCAAGCGGGAATTCGCCGTGCGAACGGGATCCTTCACGCTGGTTCGCTATTTTAAAAGGTAGTCCGGTTTAGTGATATCTGCATTGTTAGTGCCGTAAGCGGGTATGGAGGCTCACAACGACGGTGAACCTGATCACACTTATTGATCGAGTGTATAAACGCCTGTTGTAGGAGATGGCTTATTGCATGCGGCATAGTTCTGCCGACTTAATTTGGCAATTCAAGAGAAATTCGCGGTGGCCGTTACAGCGGTTCGTTCTGATACCGGGGATGTGGATGAAATTTGAACAGGAAAATTATGCCAACCTGCTTGTTGTGCGGCCAGAGAGTTCCAGGCTGGACTCCATTGTAGCGCCTGAATTTCGGCAGTCAGTCATCGAGCTGGCAGCTGAGCAGAACACGTTAGTGATCATTGATCTGATAAACGTAGAGTTTATGGACAGTAGCGGATTGGGCGCTGTTATCGGCTGTTATAAAGCTACGCAAGGCAGTGGTGGCTTGGCACTTTGCAATTTGCACGATGATGTAAAGGAAGTTTTTCGACTTACGCACATGGATCGAATTTTTGAGATCCATGATGATTTTGATTCATCCCAATACAGGCAGGCTGCCTGATACAGCTGCTTTGTATTGAAACGCTTACGTGATCAGTATGAACATAAGACTCGCAATTCAACAAGACCGTACCCAGATACCTGTGGTCAGCAAGACTGTGCGAAACTTATGCGCACTGGCAGAGGCTGGTGATCATCCTGCCGTCAAAAATATTGAGTTGGCCATAGTTGAGTTACTCACGAATATTATCGACTACACCAGTAAAGAGCCGGATGCCGAAATTGAACTGCACTGCAGGCTTGACAGCGATATCTTAACTGTAAAAGTGGCTGACAGCGGGCGCCCTTTGTCATCAGAACTTGCCGTTGCCTATTCTGACGGCACTATAAATATGCCTTCAATCGATCAAAGCGTCGACTCACTACCTGAGTCCGGCTGGGGTATCCAGCTTATAAAGGCCGCGTGTGATCATGTTTCATATAAACGAAAGAATCAGCGCAACAACTATAAGCTTGCATTCGATCTCTCAGAGGCAGTGACATGAATGACAGCGTGGAGCAGGATGTACCTTACTTTGAAAAGTATGAGCACCGTAAGCCGCCCGCACCGCTGGAACAGAATGCTACAATACACTCAATAGGTCAGATATTTCTGATTATCGCGATGGTCACAGGAGCCTGGTATCTGCATTGGCGCTGGACCGAGTCATTAAATCTACAGGCGCTTTGGTTTGCATTACCCTTGGTGATTGCTGAAACCGGCGCTTACATTGGTTTGTTGTTGTACGTTTTCAATGTGTGGCACGTAAAGGATACCCCTGGCAAGCCTGCACCGGCGTGCATTAGTGCGTGTCAGTCCAACGGCAGATCGCTGGTGAAACGACCTGTTTCGGTAGACATATTTTTTCCAACCTATGATGAAGAGGTTTCGCTGGTGCGTCTGAGTTTGCAGGACGCAGGCAAATTGCGATACCCGCACCCGCTTGATATGCGGATTCACCTGCTAGATGATGGTAATCGGCCCGAGATGAAGCAGCTGGCCAGGGAGGTCGGCTGTAATTACATCACACGTGATAACAATATTGGTTTTAAGGCAGGTAACCTGCGTAATGCCATGGAGCAGACGGTTGGGGACTTTATAGTTATTTGTGATGCGGATACGCGTCCGTTTCCGGGGATGCTGGAAAATACGCTAGGTTACTTTACCGATCCGGATGTTGCGTGGGTTCAAACACCGCAGTGGTTTTTTGACCTACCAGAGTCGCAGTCCGTATCGAGTGTGTTGTCTCGATTCGGATCAGTCGGACGTGGAGCTGGTAGGGTATTTAATCGTATCTTTGGTGATGTGAAATTTGGTGATGATCCGTTCGTTAATGATCCAAAGCAGTTCTACGATGTGATTCAAAGACGAAGAAACTGGGCAAATGCGTCATTTTGTTGTGGGGCAGGTTCAATTCATCGTCGCGAAGCCACCATGCAGACCGCATTGATCAACTTTGGCGCATCGGTGAATAAAGAAACCAAAAAGCGGAGTGATCTGCTAAAAAAGCTCACCGGCGAAGCGAAAACAGACGAAGCATTACTTAACCATTTTGCGCAGCAAATCCTGCTGGAAAAAGAATTTACGCCTTACAAGTTTCATGTGTCTGAGGATATCTACACTTCGATAGAGCTGCATTCAGACACCACACGGAACTGGAAGTCTGTGATGCATCCGCAGGTGGAGTCAAAGATGCTATCTCCTCAGGATATGCTTACCTGGACGGTGCAGAGGTTCAAATATGCAGGTGGCACGCTTGATATCGCGATGAATGATAACTTTTTGTTTCGCAAGGGACTGACAGTGTCGCAGCGATTGCTGTATGGATCAACCGTCTGGTCTTACCTGGGAGCATTGTGGAATGTGGTTTTTCTACTTGCGCCAGTAGTTTATCTATTGTTTGCAGTAGCACCGGTCAGTGCTTACTCGATTGATTTTTATAAGCATATCTTCCCGTTTCTAATAGCGACAGAAATTGGCACCATGTTCATTATGTGGGGCTTATCAACAACGAAGTCAAAGTTCAGTTATCTGGCTTTCTTTCCAATTAATTTGAAGGCGTTGTGGACAGTCTTTCGTGGCAAAAAAATCAGCTTTCCAGTAACACCGAAGTCAAGACAGGACGGTGTGTTTTTACATCTTGTCTGGCCTCAGCTGAGCGTTATGCTAGTAACTAGCGGCGCCATACTGTTCGCGTGGAGCAAGCATCTGGCTGGCTCGGGAAACTACGGTTTTGATGGTCTGTTTTTAAATTCCTTTTGGGGCATGATTAATATCGCTGCGATGAGCGGCATTGTTTATTCATCAATCTGGAAGCCGATGCATGATGTGTCGAGTGAGTCGCGCACCCCATACGTAGAAACCGACACTGAACTACAGAGAGCAGCATGAGCCAATTTAAAGAAAATTTAGCGAAGGCCCGGGGCAGTCTGGTTTTTGTGGTCGGGCTTACACTGGCATTCGGAACAGTCTTTGGCCTGGAGACATGGCAACCCCGCAGCTCAGGTGCATATATGACAAACAGTCCGATTGAATTTGTAGAAAAGGAATCTTTGCCACTGCGTGCCAGACGTGATCTGACGGATCCGGAGCGCGCGATAGCAAAAATTGCCTGGACATATTTTAAAAACAATACTAATGAGCAGACCGGGTTGGTTAATTCTGTCGATGGTTATACCTCTGCTACTTTATGGGATACCTCGTCATACTTGTTGGGCCTAATTTCTGCGAAGGATCTAAAGATCATTGAGTATGATGAGTTTGAAAGCAGGCTGACAAAGATATTGGTCACTTTAAAAGATATTCCTTTGTTTGATGATCGCTTGCCGAATAAAGTGTACAGCACTGTTTCAGCCACCATGACTACCTATGAAAACACACCGACAACCCGCGGTATAGGATGGTCGGCAATTGACATTGGCAGAATAATGGTGCCGTTTAATACACTTGTCTGGTCGCATCCCGAGTTTACTCCATTGGTTGATGAAGTGCTGTCCAGCTGGGATATGCAAGACATCATCAGTAATGCAGAGATGGTTGGCGCAGATACCAACGATAAGGGCGAAACTATTCTCCTGCAGGAAGGACGCCTGGGTTATGAAGAGTATGCCTCAAAGTCACTGGCATTAGCCGGATTCGATCTAAGCGAAGCGATCAACTATGAAAGATATTTTGAATACGTAGAAATCGATGGGGCGCAGGTTGGTACGGATTTGAGAACACCAGAAGAACTGGATGCGCTGAACTTTGTTGTTTCAGAACCGTATGTGTTGGATGGTATTGAGTTTGGATGGGATAGATATTCGCAGTCTCTGGCTTACTCTGCCTATCTGGCTCAGGAAGGTCGATATAATCGCACTGGATTATTGACCGCAGTCAGTGAAGATAATATTGACCAGGCTCCGTACTTTGTTTACAACTCAATTTTCGCAGCAGGTAAACAATGGAATGCTGTAACAGAAACGGGTGAAGATGCATCTGAATTCAAAACACTAAGCACCAAGGCATCAATAGCCTGGTATGCACTGTATGATACTGACTACACAGCAGAGCTATTTAGTCGAGTGAAAAATAACTATGCAGAAGAAAAAGGATTTTATGCCGGTATCTATGAAAGAACAGATGAGGTCAATAAAGCACTGACTGCAAATACCAATGGCATCATACTGGAGTCGCTTCGTTATATAGAGCACGGACCAATGGTAAGTATCGGCAGGCGCGTGGTAACGAGTCACTAATGATAAACTATATGCCAATCTGACATCGATAATGCGGCAGTCAGCAGGATTTATTCTAAATGTGTAGGTTGGCTAGAGGTTAGAAAACTTATCAGGTAACTGCTCACCCCTAAACTGAGGTGGCTCGTCCTGTTAATGCGATTTGGATGGCCAAGAGCGAGTTGTAGCCTTTCCTTTCCATCGTTTGCAGGTAGCTCGTTATCCGACAATACGCCTCAGCGTATTGCTGCTTGCGGAAACAGCCACTTACTTTCTGCTTGACCTTGCTCATCCGAATGTCTCGCTCTGCACGATTGTT